>VXPO01000106.1 GCA_009839505.1 Gammaproteobacteria bacterium | reverse complement strand
TACTCAGAGTTGGCTGCGGTGCCGCCGCGCCGGGGGCCGCGGGCGCCGGCGGCCGGCGGGGGGGGGCGCGGTCGGCGCGGTCGGCGCCGCCCCCCCCCCTCGACCGCGGCGGGGTCGGCTTCTCCACCAACCGCCACGCGCCGCACCGGCTGCCGGACGGACGTTCCGTGCCCGGTACGTTCGCTGATCCCGCCGAACTGGTCGAGATCGGCAAGGCTGTCGGCCCGCGAAACGCGCTGATGCAGGCCGTCGGCGCCAACTTCGACGTGCTGAAGCAGATCGCTGGCGCGACGCGCGGGCGGGTGCTCTTCAGCTACGGCGCGGGCGCCGGGGCGGACACGGGCCTCGAACGCAAGCGGGCACTCGAGGAGCTCCGCGCCGAAGCCGGTGACGTGACCGCGATCACGCACGTCCGCAGCTCCGGCTCCATGTTCGGGCTGCAATCCCGGCTTCCGGTCGCCGGTGAGACGTGGAACGAACTGCGCGGGCTGGACCTCGCTGGGCGTCTGGTGGCGATCCGCAACGCCGACTTCGCCGCCAAGCTCGTCGAGGAGTCCAAACGCGAAAAGGCCATGCGCCTGCCGGTGAAGAACCTGTTCTACCTCGGCGTCGCCGAAACGCCGGACTACACCGCCGGCACCGAAGCCAGCCTGCAAACGATGGCGGATGCAGCCGGCGAACACTGGTGCGAGACCTTCCTGCGCCTGTCGCGGGAGAGCAACGGCTTGGGCCTGTTCAACTACCGCGCCTTCGCACCGAACATGAACGCGCTGGCCGACCTGATCGAGCACGAGCACGTCTTCCCCGGCCTAGGCGATGCCGGTGCGCACGTCTCGCAGATCATGGACGCGGGTTGGTCCACCTTCCTGCTGTCCCACTGGGTCCGGGACACGGGCCGCTACAGCATGGGCGAGGGCATCCGCCGGCTGACCTCCGGCCCGGCCCGCGTCATCGGCATCACCGACCGCGGCACGCTGAAGCCGGGCATGAGAGCGGACGTCAACGTCTTCGACGCCGAAGCCGTCATCGAATGCCAACCGCAACTGGTTCACGACTTCCCCGGCGGTGCGCCGCGCTACATCCAACGGTCGAAGGGCTACAAGACGACGATCGTCAACGGCGAGGTCAACGTCGAGGATGGCGAGCACACGGAGGCTCGCGCCGGGCACGTGCTGCGCCACGCCTGCTAGTGCTACTGGGTGCCGTGAAACCATGCCGTAGGGGCGACCGCGCGCCCTCGGGGGCGCGTTGTGGTCGCCCTTCTTGGCCAACCGACGCGTTGCAGTAACTGTCACGGGCGACCACGAGGGTCGCACAGCGATAGCGAAGACGCGTCGGTGCCGACGCGGTCGGGGACGGCTTTGGGGCGCCACGGACTTGTCGTACATCCGCGATGGCCGCGGCGCTTCCGGCGCGGTGGGTTCGGCTGCTAGAATCGCTGCTCAGGTTTCCGGGTCAGGGCAAGTACGTTCTCCTCTCGGTTGTCTTGCCGCGTCGGGGCTCGACCGCTGGCGCTTTCCTTTCAGGCTGAAGCCGCAGCCGAGGCTGCGGCTTTTTTGCGGGATTGGAACGCCCGCCGCATGCCTCATCGGCGACGACCGGGGGCGTTTCGTACAGGAATGGCATGACTGCGCTATTGATGCTGGAAGACGGGAGTCTCTTCCGCGGCAGCGCCATCGGTGCGCCAGGCATGGCCGTTGGGGAAGTGGTGTTCAATACCGCCATGACCGGCTACCAGGAGATTCTCACCGACCCGTCCTACGCGCGTCAGATCGTGACGCTGACCTATCCCCACATCGGCAATACCGGTGTCAACGCCGAGGACACGGAGTCGGCACGGATCTGGGCTGCTGGTCTGGTGATCCGCGACTGCCCGACGGCCCACTCCAGCTGGCGCGCCGAGGTGCCCTTGCCGCAGTACTTGGCCGACGCGGGCGTGGTGGCCATCGCCGACTTGGACACCCGCCGGCTCACCCGCTTGATCCGCGAGAAGGGCGCCATGGCCGGTTGCATCGTCGCGGGGGACGACGCCGACCCGGATGTGGCGCTGGCCGAAGCGCGGGGGTTTCCCGGTCTGGCCGGAATGGACTTGGCGAAAGTCGTGTCGACGTGCGAGACGCATCCCTGGGACGGCGGCGGTTGGGCGTTGGGGGTGGGCTATCAGGCGGCGAGTGCCGAGCCCGGCCCCCATGTGGTGGCGTACGACTTCGGCGTCAAGCGCAACATCCTCAGAATGCTCGTGGACCGCGGCTGTCGGGTGACAGTCGTGCCGGCAGAGACCCCCGCCGACGAGGCCTTGGCACTGTCGCCCGATGGCGTGTTCCTTTCCAACGGACCCGGCGACCCCGAACCCTGCGACTACGCCATCCGGGCGATCCGCGACGTGCTCGACCGCGACCTGCCCGTGTTCGGCATTTGCCTCGGCCACCAGTTGCTGGCGCTCGCCAGCGGCGGCGAGACGCTGAAGATGCCCTTTGGCCACCACGGCGCCAACCATCCGGTCAAGGATGTCGCCTCCGGTGCCGTCATCATCACCAGCCAGAACCACGGCTTCGCCGTTGACGGCGAGTCGTTGCCCAACAACGTCGAGGTCACCCACGTGTCGTTGTTCGACGGCTCGGTGCAGGGCATCCGCTGTACCGACTCCCCGGCGTTTGGATTCCAAGGCCACCCGGAGGCCAGTCCCGGTCCCCATGACTGCGGCTACCTGTTCGACCGTTTCGTGGCCATGATGAGTGCGGGAGACGAACGGTGAGTGCCACCACCGGCAAACGCACCGATATCGATTCGGTTCTGATTCTCGGCGCCGGGCCCATCGTCATCGGCCAGGCCTGCGAGTTCGACTATTCCGGAGCCCAGGCGTGCAAGGCTCTCCGGGACGAGGGCTACCGGGTGGTGCTGGTGAACTCCAATCCCGCGACCATCATGACGGACCCGGCGATGGCCGATGCCACGTACGTCGAGCCGGTCGAATGGCGTACCGTCGCCAAGATCATCGAGGCCGAGCGCCCCGATGCGCTGCTGCCGACCATGGGCGGACAGACGGCGCTCAACTGCGCCCTCGATCTCGTCCGCGAGGGCGTCGTGGAGTCGTTCGGCGTCGAACTCATCGGTGCGAGCCAGGATGCCATCGACAAGGCCGAGGATCGGGAACGCTTCATTCGGGCCATGAACCGCATCGGGCTCGCCACGCCGCGCTCCGCCATCGCCCACAGCCTCGAGGAAGCCTTGCAGGTGCAAAGCCGGATCGGGTTCCCGTGCATCATCCGGCCCTCGTTCACGCTAGGGGGCAGCGGCGGCGGCGTCGCCTACAACCGCGACGAATTCATCGAAATCTGCCGCCGTGGACTCGATCTCTCGCCCACCACGGAGCTTCTCATCGACGAGTCGCTGCTCGGCTGGAAGGAGTTCGAGATGGAGGTGATCCGCGACAAGCGCGACAACTGCATCATCGTCTGCTCCATCGAGAACGTCGATCCGATGGGCATCCACACGGGCGACTCCATCACCGTCGCGCCGGCGCAGACGCTGACCGACAAGGAATACCAGTTGCTGCGCAACGCCTCCATCGCGGTACTGCGCGAGATCGGCGTGGAGACCGGGGGATCGAATGTGCAGTTCGCCATCGATCCGGCCAGTGGTCGGATGGTGGTCATCGAGATGAACCCCCGGGTGTCGCGCTCCTCCGCGCTGGCGTCCAAGGCGACGGGATTCCCCATCGCCAAGGTCGCCGCGAAACTGGCCGTCGGCTACACCCTGGACGAACTGGACAACGACATCACCGGTGTGACGCCGGCGTCCTTCGAACCCGCCATCGACTACGTGGTGACCAAGGTACCGAGATTCACGTTCGAGAAGTTCGAACAGGCGGACGACCGCCTGACCACGCAGATGAAGTCCGTGGGCGAAGCGATGGCCATCGGCCGGACGTTCAAGGAGTCGCTGCAGAAGGCGCTCCGAAGTCTCGAGACTGGCGTCGCCGGACTCGATCCGCGTGTCGGCAATGGTGGCGACTCGGATGTCGCGAGTGTGTCCCTCGTCCACGAACTGAGCCGTGCGGGGGCGGAGCGCATCCTCTACGTCGCGGACGCGCTACGCGCCGGCTACGGCATCGACGACATCGCCGAGACCACCGGCATTGATCCCTGGTTCCTGCACCAGATCGACGAACTCGTCACCACGGAAGCCTCGCTCGCCGGAAAGCAGACCGCCGATCTCGTCGCCGATGACTGGCGCCGGCTGAAGCGGGACGGTTTTTCGGATGCGCGCCTGGCCACGCTCCTGGATTGCGCGGAGGCGGAAGTCCGCGATGCGCGTCTCGCCCTCGGCGTCAAGCCCGTGTTCAAACGTGTCGACACCTGCGCCGCGGAATTCCAGGCGGCCACGGCGTACATGTATTCCACCTACGAGGAGGAATGCGAGGCGGCGCCGTCCGACAAGCCGAAGATCATGGTCCTGGGCGGTGGCCCGAACCGCATCGGCCAAGGCATCGAATTCGACTACTGCTGTGTACATGCCGCCCTGGCGATGCGCGAGGATGGCTACGAGACCATCATGGTCAACTGCAATCCGGAGACCGTGTCCACGGACTACGACACCTCGGACCGGCTGTACTTCGAGCCGGTGACCCTGGAGGACGTGCTGGCCATCGTCGACGTCGAACGTCCCGAGGGGATCATCGTGCAGTTCGGCGGCCAGACGCCGCTCAAGCTGGTGGACCGGCTGCATGGGGAGGGCGTGCCGATCATCGGCACCCCACCAGACGCCATCGACCGTGCCGAGGACCGCGAACGCTTCCAGGCGGTGATCGACAAGGTGGGTCTGCGGCAACCGACCAACCGCACTGCCGTGAACGTCTCGGACGCCGTTTCGGCGGCCGAGGAGATCGGCTACCCCATCGTCGTCAGACCTTCCTACGTGCTCGGCGGGCGTGCCATGGAGGTCGTCTACAACGCGGCGGAACTCGAGCGCTATTTCGCCGGCGCGGTGGACGTCTCGTTCTCGGCGCCGGTGCTGCTCGACCGCTTCCTCGAACAGGCCGTGGAGGTCGACGTGGACGCCGTGTCGGACGGCGACGAGGTCGTCATCGGCGCGATCATGCAGCATATCGAGCAGGCCGGCGTGCATTCCGGCGACTCGGCCTGCGCACTGCCGCCGTATTCGCTGTCGACCGACCTGCAGGATGAGATTCGTCGCCAGGTGAAGGCGATGGCGGTGGAACTCGGCGTTGTCGGCCTGATGAACGTGCAGCTTGCGGTTCAGGACGGGGACATCTACGTGCTCGAGGTGAATCCGCGGGCTTCGCGCACGGTACCGTTCGTGTCCAAGTGCATCGGCGTGTCCCTGGCCAAGGTCGCGGCACGGTGCATGGCGGGCAAGACGCTTGCCGAACAGGGTTTCACCGAGGAGATCGTGCCCGATCACATCAGCATCAAGGAGTCGGTCTTTCCGTTCCCGAAGTTCCCCGGCGTCGACCCCATCCTCGGTCCGGAGATGCGATCGACCGGCGAGGTCATGGGCGTCGGCGACACGTTCGCCGAGGCGTTCGCCAAGGCGTCGCTCGGCGCCGGCGACGTACTGCCGCAAGGCGGTACGGCCTTCGTCAGCGTCAAACCGTCGGACCGGCCCTATGTCGGCGAAGTCGGACGCGCGCTGGCCGCCCTCGGCTTCAAGATCGTCGCCACCCGCGGCACGGCCCGGTGCCTGCGTGATGCCGGGGTCACCTGCGAGGTCGTCAACAAGGTGACCGAGGGCCGTCCGGACATCACGGATCTTCTGAGGAACGACGCCATCGACCTGATCGTCAACAGTACGGAAGGCCGCCAGGCGATTGCCGACTCGGCGGCGATCCGTCGCCTCGCGCTCCAGCACAAGGTCTGCTACACGACGACGTTGTCCGGCGGCGAGGCCTTCTGCACGGCCATCCGGGAAGGCCGATCGGACAAGGTGCGCCGATTGCAGGATCTTCACACCGCTCTGCACGGGCCTTAGCCCGCATATCTCACCAAGTCGCTTGTACCAGGACGCGACTGGCTGGTTCTTCACGTATTTTCAGGCAATTTCGTACCGATTTAGGGTGAACAGGCTGCGCTGGCCGCGCCCTCGCGGGTCTCCCGGCCCTGAGCGCGCACGTGCTCCCTCGTCCGTAGGCCCCGCTATGCTCTCGGTCGCGAGCACGCGCACAGGGCCGGGATCCTCCGCGATCATCGCGGCCCTTGGTGAGATATGCGGGCTAGAGCGCAGGGCACCGCCGGGCTGGACGCTCGCGCTCGGTGGCGAAGTGTGCTACACCAAAGCGGGCTACCGGATTCGGCGGCGGGGTCGGCTATTGGCCCGCGCGTCTATCTGGTCGCTATCGCATGATTCGCCACGCGGAAGTACGACCATGCCAACGCCCATGACCGTGGAAGGCGCGGAAATGCTGCGTGAGGAGCTTGCGCACTTGAAGAACGTGGTGCGTCCCGACATCGTCAAGGCGATTGCCCAGGCGCGTGAGCATGGCGACTTGCGCGAAAACGCCGAGTACCACGCCGCGAAGGATCAGCAGGGGCTCACCGAGGCGCGCATCCGGCTCATCGAAGCGCGGCTCGGCGATGCCCAGATCATCGACATCGCGAAGATCCGGCCGACGGGCAAGGTCGTGTTCGGGGCCACCGTGACCCTGATCGATCTCGGCAACGACGAAGAGGCGCGCTACAAGATCGTCGGCGAGGACGAAGCGAACATCAAGGAGGGCAAGATCTCCGTGATGTCGCCCTTGGCCCGCGCGATGATCGGCAAGTCGGAGGGGGATGCGCTTTCGGTGGAGACCCCCCAGGGCAGCCGCGACTACGAGATCGACGGCATCGCGCACGAGTAGGGGCGGCTACAGCGCCTTCAGGAATCCGATCAAGGCGTCGTTAACCGCCTCGGGTGCCTCCTGCTGCGTCCAGTGTCCGATTCCGGGCAGCACGACCACGTCCTTAAGATCCGTCACGACTTCGCGCATGGCCTGTTCGGCTTGGTCGCTGAACGGCACGACGTCTCGGTCGCCGGCCACGAACAGGGCGGGCTGCTCGATCTTCTTGCCGTCGAACGCCGCGGTCAGTGCCCAGTTGTGGTCGATGTTCCGGTACCAGTTCAGGCCGCCGCGGAACCCGGACTGGGTGAACGCCTCCACGTAGACGTCCACGTCCGCCGCGGTCAGCCACGCGGGCAGGTCGTCGCCCGGGTCGGGCATTCGCGCCAGCATGTAGGAGGATGCCGGCGGCGCGCCTTCGACCCCGAACGAACCGCCCGAGCGCTCGATGGCGCCCGAACCGCCGTAGAGCATCTTGCGCATCGTCACGGGGATGTCGTGCTGTAGTTCGTGTTCGGCAACACCGGGCGTCTGGAAGTAGATCTGGTAGAAGAACCGGTCCCCGAAGTACTGCCGCATCCCCTGGATGGGCGGCCAAGCCGCACGACCGGTGAACGGAACCGACAGGGATGCAACCGCGCGGAACATGTCCGGCCGCATCTGCGCGAGGGCCCAGGCCACCGGGGATCCCCAGTCGTGGCCGACGACGACCGCCTGCTTCTCGCCCAGCGCGTGTACCAGGCCGACGATGTCCCCGGTCAACTGCATGATCGAATACGCGCTGATCTCCTCCGGCGCGTCGCTTGTCCCGTAGCCGCGTTGATCGGGTGCCACGACATGGAATCCGGCATTGGCGAGCGCGGGAATCTGGTGCCGCCACGAGTACCAGGACTCGGGGAATCCATGGCACAGGACCACCAGCGGCCCGTCGCCAGCCTCGGCGATGTGCAGATTGACGTGGTTGGTTTGAACGGTGCGATGGCTGATGTCGGTCATCGTTGGCTCCAGTACGCAACAGGGGAACTATATCGCTGGCTACAAAACCACGAGGTAGTCTGCTCCACAGACAGAACCACTACACGTCGCGTCCTGTGTAGTAAGCGATGTAGTTCCCCGAAAAAAGTGCGCATTGTAGTCAGGTTCCCGTGTAGTTCGGCTTGCGCTTCTCACGAAAGGCGGCGACCGACTCCCTGCGGTCGTTGACGGCGCGATTGCCCACCGCAAGGCTTGAGAGTTCGAAGCGCAACGCGCTGTCGAGGTCGCACTCCACGTTGTGCTGCAGCACGCGCTTGGACACGCGCAGCGCCAACGGTGGCCAAGCTGCCATCTGTTCGGCCAAGGCCACGGCGCTGTCGAGGAGCTCGTCATGCGCCACCAAGCGGTCGAGGAGGCCGATGCGGAAGGCTTCGTCGGCGTCCACCGTGCGACTGGTGTAGATCAGGTCGGCGGCCCGTGAATAGCCGACGATGCGTGGCAGGAAGAAACTCATGCCGGAGTCCGGCGACAGGTTCCGTTCGATGAACACCGTCTTGAATCGGGCTTGATTCGAGCCGACGCGGACGTCGCAGGCCAGGGCGAGACTCATGCCCGCCCCCGCCGCGACACCGTTCACGGCGCCGATCACGGGTTTGTCCAGACCGTAGACGGACAGCGCCTGGTGGCCGACCCAGCCGAGGTCGTCGAGGTGGTCGTTCTGGGTCGGCGGTGGTGGCGCTGCCTCCGGCCGTCCGGCGGTCAGGTCGGCGCCGGAGCAGAACCCGCGACCCGCGCCCGTGATGACGACGGCACGTACCTGGTCGTCCGCGCGGATGCCGGCGAGCGTTTCGCGCGTCGCGTCGCGCAACTTCCCGTTCAGGGCGTTGAGCTTTTCGGGGCGGTTGAGGGTGAGGATCGCCACGTGGCCGGTTCGCTCCTCGTGCAGCACGTCGTCGGACATTCTTCCCTCCGGGGTAGTCGAACCGTGTCATTCTATCCGGCGTTTTTCGGGGACACGCCTTTGCCGAGAGCGGCGGGTTGTAACCGTCCGGTAGGCTTGTCACCGCTTTTCTGGTACAAAGCCGCGCGATCCATTCGGGGACCGACGTTTTGAGCGAGCAGGCGAGGCGCACGAAGACCGTGTTCGACGCGGTGGCGGCGCTCGGACAAGCGGGCACCGAGTCGTTCAGGCCCGGCGATGTCACCACACACCTGCGGGCCGAGGGCACCCCCTACGGAGCCTGGGAGGTACGGGGCGAGTTGAGCAATCTCGAGCGGCTCGGACTCGTGGAACTCGACGAGGAGACGGCGTCCTGGCGGCTCGTCAACGGCGCATCCTTCTCCATAGACGCGGCGAACGCGGCACGGGAACGATCATGAGCGAAGGCGGCACGGACGAATCCATCGACTTCGAGGCATCGCTGGCGGAATTGGAAGCCTTGGTCACTCGAATGGAAGAGGGTTCCCTGAGCCTGGAGGAGTCCCTCGCGGCGTTCGAGCGGGGTATCAAGCTCACCCGGGACTGCCAGTCGGCGTTGCGCGACGCCGAACTTCGGATCAAGGCGTTGACCCAGGAAGGAGACGAACTAGACCTGTCCGGCGAAGGTGACGCCGACCCGTCCGCCTAGGTCAGCCGATCGTCCACCCGAGGAACGCCAGCACACCGGTCGCCGCGACGCCGGCCATAACGTCGTCGACCATGATCCCGAGTCCTCCCTTGAGGTTGCGGTCCGCCCACGAGATCGGCCAAGGCTTGGCGATGTCGAGTACCCGGAACAGCAGGAAGCCGGCGACGACCCAATAGAGGGACTTCGGCGCGGCCAGCAACGCGAACCAGATGCCGACGATCTCGTCGACGACGATGGCTGCCGAGTCCCCGACGGGCTTGCGCGCCTGCAGGCGTTGGACGACGACCGTGGCGAGCGCTAGTGCAACACAAGCGACGAGCGTGCGCCCAAGGAGGTCGAGTTCGGCGAACGCGAACCACCAGAGGACGGCGCCGAGGAGCGAGCCGATGGTTCCCGGCGCGAGGGGAGAGAATCCACAGCCCGCCCCCGTTGCGATCAAGACCAGCGGATCGCCTAGGTTGCGAGCGGTCAGCTTTGTTGATTCGTCAGAAATGATGGAAGCCCGCTGCAACGTTGACCGCGGTGCCGTCGCGAAACCAGCGCACACCGGCCCCTGTGCTCTCGCGCACCGTGCAGATCGGCGTGATGGCGACTCCGGTTCGACCCGCGATGTCCCGCACCGCATCGCGAAGTTCGGGCGGCGCGGTGAACGCGAGTTCGTAGTCATCGCCGGCCGAGGCGGCGACAGCGGGCTCGGCGCCGGGGCACAGGGGTAGGCGCGCGAGATCCACATCGCAGTCGAGGGCGCTCGCCCGACACAGGTGCCCGAGGTCCGCGGACAGGCCGTCGGAAATGTCGATGGCGGCGCTGGCGACTCCTCTGAGATCGACGCCGACGGCGATGCGCGGTTGCGGCTTCCAGTACCGGGCGAGTGGCGACGCGGGGTCCGTCGACGATGGCTCAAGGGCTGCCAGCGAACACTCGCTCAAGGTCTCGTCGCCTAGTGCGAGACCCGCTCCGCCCAGCGCGCCCGTGACGTAGAGCGTGTGTCCGGGCCGCGCGCCCGATCGGATGATCGCCGTACTGCGCGGAACGTGGCCGAAGACGGTAACTGTGACAGTCTCCGGTCCGCGAGCGAGATTGCCGCCGACGATGGCCATGCCGAAGGCCTGTGCCGCCTGTGCCAGCCCCTTCGCGTAGCGCTTCGCCCAGTCCGCGGCCAGCTCCGGGCTGGTGAGCGCCACCGTGGCGTACGCAGGTTGGGCGCCCATGGCAGCGAGATCGGAGGTCGCCACGGCCAGGCTGCGGTAGCCGATAGCGTCCGCACACGCCCCGGCGGGGTAGTGTCTGTCCGCCACAAGCGAGTCCGTGGACACGACCAGTTCGTGGTCGGGAGGTAGCGCGAGCACCGCGGCATCGTCCCCGGGTCCGACGACGACACCGTCGCGGGTGGCGGTCGTTCCGAGGGTGGTGACGATCAGGTCGATCAGGTCGAACTCGCCGTTCATGCTTCGAGTTCGGCCCCGCGCAGGTCCCGGGCGACGCGGTCGAGGACACCGTTGACGTAGCGGAAGCTCTCTTGTGCGCCGAAACTCTTGGCGAGTTCCACCCATTCGTCGATCACGACCCGGGCGGGGACGTCGGGCCGGTTCTTCAGTTCGAACACGCCCGTGCGCAGGATCGCCCTTTCGACGTGGTCGAGGTCGGCGATGCTCCGATCGAGATACGGTTCAAACAGGGGGTCCAACTCCTCGACGTCGGTCAACACGCCCTGCAGACAACCCTGGAAGTAGTCGACGTCGGCGCGATTCAGTTGCTTGTCCGAGAACTGCGCCACGAGGTCGGCCAGGTCGGCGGCGGTCATCTGCCAGGCATAGACGGCTTGCAGCAGGGCGCGACGTGCCCGTCGCCGAGCCCAGGTGTTGACCTTCGGCGTGTTCATGCAGCGCGCTGCCGGTTGGGCACCAGTGTCACCCGCAGGTTGCCGCCCACGGTGTCGGTGGAACGGATGTCGCCGTGGAATGCTTCGGCCAGATGCTCGAACGACAGCCGCGCCATGGGCATCGCCGCATCGCCGAGCATCTTCGGAGCAAGATAGATCAACGCTTCGTCCCACAGCTCGGCCTGGAACAGCGCGCCGGTCAGCGTCGGCCCGGCTTCCACCAGGACTTCGCCGCAACCCGCCGCCGCGAGCCAATCGAGCACGGCGGAAAGGTCGACCTGCTCGCCCTCGTGGCGAACCACCTCGGTGCCGGGATGTTCCGCCGGCGCGGACGAGCCGCCGAAGAGCACGACCCGACCGCCGCCGTTGAACAAGCTCGCTTTCGCAGGCGTGCGGCCCCGGCTGTCGGCGACGGCGATCAGCGGTTGGCGAACGACGCCGCCGGTGGCGAAGCGGACGTCGCGGACGTCGAGTCGCGGATCGTCCGCAAGCACTGTACCGATGCCGGTCAGAATCGCGCAGCTTCGTGCGCGCCAGGATTGCACGTCGGCGCGGGCTTCAGCCGAGGTGATCCATCGGCTTTCGCCGCTCGCCATCGCTGTCCGGCCGTCCATCGAAGCACCGACCTTGATGCGCACCAGCGGTTTGCCTTCGGTGACGCGCTTGGCGAATCCCGCGTTCAGTTCGCACGCTTCGGGTAACTCCATCGAGTCCACTTCGATGCCGGCATCTCTTAGGGCTTGGTATCCCTGCCCGGCGACCCGGGGATCCGGGTCCGTCATTGCGCCGACGACGCGAGCCACCCGGGCGCGGATCATCGATTCGGTACACGGCGGCTGCAGGCCGGTGTGGCAGCAGGGTTCCAGGGAGACGTAGACCGTGGCCCCCACGACGTCGCCGCCGGCGTCGTTGATCGCGTTGACTTCGGCATGGGCCTCACCGCTGCGAACGTGCCATCCCCGACCGATGACCTGGTCATCGCGAACGATGATGCTGCCGACCCGGGGGTTCGGCGTGGTGCTGACGAGACCCCGATGCGCTAGCTCGACGGCGCGGCGCAGAAACAGGCGATCTATGTCGCCGATCACGGTCCTTCGAGCTCGATCTTGAGCCGAGCGATCTCTTCGGAGAACTCGCTGATGTCCTGGAAGTCGCGGTAGACCGATGCGAAACGCACGTACGCGACCTGGTCGACCTTCTTGAGCTCCTTCATGACCGTCTCGCCCACAGTGCGCGACGGCAGTTCGCGCTCGCCGGTCGCGCGCAGGTCGTGCTGTATGCGGTTCATCATGGTTTCGAGCATCTCCATCGACACGGGCCGCTTTTCCAGAGCGCGGACGAGCCCTGCACGCAGCTTGTCCTCGTTGAACGGTTCCCGCGCTCCGTTGCTCTTGATGACGCGCGGCATCACCAGCTCCGCGCTCTCGAAGGTGGTAAAGCGCTCGCTGCAGGTAAGGCACTCGCGGCGGCGACGCACCTGGTCTCCGTCAGACACCAGGCGGGAATCGATCACCTTGGTGTCGTACGCGCTGCAGAACGGGCAGTGCATGGCGGGATTGTACCCCCACGACCGTGCGGCACGCCCTCGACGGTGCCCCTTGAGATGACAGTGGGACGAATAGGGACATCCACCTTTTCCAGGAAAAGGGACATCCACCTTTTCGGCGAAACGGGACACCCACCCTCCCACCAGGTACGGCCTGATGACTGCACATGCATGTCCCCAGTTCGCGTCTCAGGGTGGGTGTCCCAGATCGGCTCTAGGGTGGATGTCCCTAGTTGGTCCCGTCGCGCTGGGCAGCCAGATCCAGACATAGGCTTGCTCCGGGACTTTATGGTCGGCCCCGTCGGGGCGGTCAGAAGTCATCCTTCACCTTCGTCGTTCCCGTGCGGACGGATTGCGGCAACAGCGTGAGTTTGTCGCGTTCCATCGACAGATGGCGTGTCAGCGTTGTGGGTTCGGCTTCGAACAAGCGCAGCCCGACAATGGCAGCCACCTCGAAAGCTGCACCAATGGAGGAGCCCATTTCGCCCTTCTCGATGCGGTGAACGAGGCCGCGCGAAGTTCCGGCGCGTTCGGCGACATCGGCGACGGTGAGGTCGCGTTCGATGCGCGCGTTACGGATTGCCAGTCCGAGAAGCTCTGCGGCTTCGCGGGCATAACGGGAATAGCTTCTTTGCGCGGGCTTCGCCATCGTCGCTTGTTCCATTAATAGACCTCAAAGCAACTGTATGCCTCATTTATGGAACAGTCTTGTATTGAAGTGTTGGGCAGTCTGCATTCCCCTGGTAGGTGCCAAGACGATGAACCTAGGGGCGCCAGTCGCCGCAAGGGGCCAGAACGGGCGACCACAAGGGTCGCCCCTACGGCTTGTCAGGCAAGCCGCTTACCACTCCGAGGGCTTGCGACAGCGAGCCGGCGGCGTGTGTCTCGATGCCGGGGATGGCCTGCCGGGGTCGGTTCGCGGTCGGCACAATGGCCTGGGTGAAGCCGTGCTTGGCGGCCTCGCGCAAACGGCCTTCGCCGTTGGGTACGGGTCGTACCTCGCCGGTGAGGCCGAGCTCGCCGAAGACCACGAGATCCCGGGGCAGCACGCGGCTGCGGAAGCTCGACATCGCCGCGACGATCAGCGCGAGATCCGCACCGGTCTCGGCGATGCGTACGCCGCCGACCACGTTGGCGAAGACGTCCTGGTCGGCCAGCGACACGCCGCAGTGACGGTGCAGCACGGCAAGATGCATGGCCAGGCGCTGGGCGTCGAGGCCGACGGCCACGCGGCGCGGATAGCCGCCCTGGACCGCGTCCACCAGGGCCTGGATTTCCACCAGTAGCGGCCGCGTACCCTCCCAGGTGACCGTCACCACGCTGCCCGGCGCCATCTCGTCGGGACGCTGCAGGAAGATCGCCGACGGGTTCGACACCTGCTTCATGCCGGTGTCCGTCATTGCGAAGACACCGAGCTCGTTGACCGCGCCGAAGCGGTTCTTGAGGCTGCGCAGGGTGCGGTAGCGGCTGCCGGCCGGTGCGTCCAGCATCATGTAGCAGTCGATCATGTGCTCGAGCACCTTGGGCCCTGCAAGGTTGCCCTCCTTGGTGACGTGGCCGACCAGGACGACGGCGATGTCCGACTGCTTTGCCAGACGCACCAGCTCCGCGGCGGACTCGCGTACTTGGGTGACGCTGCCGGGCAGGCTGTCCGAGGTCGCCACCTGCATGACCTGGATCGAGTCGACCACCACCAGCGCGGGCCGTTCGGCCTGCACGAGTTCGGCGATCCGCTCCACCTGCACTTCGGAAGCGACGGCGAGATTGCCCGTTTCGAGTCCGAGACGCCGCGCCCGGTCGGCGATCTGCCCGAGCGACTCCTCGCCGCTGATGTAGAGCACGCGCGCGTCGCCAGTGCCCTCGCCTAGAACGGTGGACACCTGCAGCAGCAGGGTGCTCTTGCCGGCACCGGGATCGCCGCCGATTAGGACCACGGAGCCGGCGACGAAACCGCCGCCGAGAACGCGGTCGAGTTCCTCGAAGCCCGATGCAAGGCGCTTGCCCGTCGTCGTCTCGATCTCGTCCAGCCGGGACGAGCGGGGCGTCTCACCCGTATAGCCGGTGCCTTGCGGGCGTGTTGTGGACAGGATGAATTCGCGCAGCGTGTTCCACTGCCCGCAGGAGGCGCACTGGCCCTGCCACTTGCTGTGTTCGGCGCCGCAATCGCCGCAGACGAAGGCGACCTTGGCTTTGGCCATCAGTCCGGATCGAAGTCGGGTTCGTATCCGGCAGGAGGCATCTGGTCCGGATCGTACCTGCCCTCGTCCTGGTGGTTGTCGAATTTGGTCAGGTTGGGCGTGAATGTGAGCTTGATCGTGCCGATGGGACCGTTGCGCTGCTTGCCGATGATGATCTCGGCGAGACCCTTGTCCTCGGACTCGGGGTTGTAGACCTCGTCGCGGTAGATGAACAGGATGACATCGGCATCCTGCTCGATGGCGCCGGACTCCCTGAGGTCGGACATGTAGGGCCGCTTGTCGTTGCGGCTCTCCACGCTGCGGTTGAGCTGCGAGCAGGCCACCAGGGGACAGTCCATCTCCTTGGCGATCGCCTTCAAGGATCGGGAGATTTCGGAGATCTCGCTGGTGCGGTTGTCCTGTTCCCGGGAAGGGCGCATGAGCTGCAGGTAGTCCACCATGATCATCTTCAGGCCGTTCGCCTCGCGCTTGACACGTCGCGCCCGGGCACGGAGATCGTTGGGCGTCAGCGCGGCGGTGTCGTCGATGTATAGCGGCTTGTCCTTCAGCAGGATGCGAGCGGAGTCGAAATCCCGCCAATCCTTGTCTGACATGTTCCCCCACCGCATGGCGGTCTGATCGATCTGGCCGAGAGACGACAACATCCTCATGACCAACTGATCGGCCGGCTGCTCCATCGAGAAGATCAGTACCGCCCCCGGATCGCCTTCGCCGTCCATGACCACATGTTCCGCCATGTTCACCATCAACGCGGTCTTGCCCATGGATGGTCGCGCGGCGATGATGATGAGGTCGGATTTCTGCAGTCCCGCGGTCTTGCGGTCGAGATCGACGAAGCCGGTCGCCAAGCCGGTGACGGGGTTCTTCATCCCGGCCAGGGAGTCGATCTTGTTGTAGGCCGCATCGACCAATGGGCCGACGAGTTGAGGACCCGATTCCTTGATGCGGTCTTCGCCGATCTCGAACACCATCTGTTCGGCCGTGTCCAGCACGTCGGTGCTCGCCCGGCCTTCCGGCAGGAACGCTGATTCGGAGATCTCGCTGGCGACGCGGATGAGTTGCCGCAGCGTGGAACGGTCCTTGACGATCTCCGCGTAGCTCACGATGTTCGACGTGCCGACGGTGCGGTCGACCAGTTCCGCGAGATAGGCGTTGCCGCCCGCCCGGTCGAGGATCGCCCGGGACGACATGGCGCCGGAGACGGTCACGATGTCGAGCGGTTTGTTCTCGTTGGCGAGCGCCGACATCACCTCGAAGATGATGCGATGCTGCGGGAAGTAGAAGTCCGCCGCGGTCACCTTGTCGGCGACCCTGTCCCAGGCTTGCTCGTCGAGCATGAGCCCCCCGAGGAGGGACTGCTCGGCTTCATTGGAGTGCGGCGGGGTCTTCAGGCGGTCGGACGGGGACGGTACGGGAGCGGGTTCGGCCATCTTCGTAGGCGTTTAGTCGCGGTGTGCGGTTGAACGAAAGAGTTTCGCCCGCTGGCCCCAGCCGTCAAGCGACGAACGATTGGAAATGCCGTGAGTCCCTCCTTCAGGATCCTGTGGAGGAAAATAGTTTCTTGTTGATAGGTGCACTTCCTTGTGCATGTTTCCTGTGGAGAAGTTGTGCGCTACGCCTACTCGGCAACCACCTCGACTTCGATGGACTGGGTGACGTCGGCGTGGAACTGCACGTCCACTTGGTGTTCGCCGACGTCCCGGATCACGCCGTCCGGCATGCGGATCTCGCTCTTCGCCACCGGCAGCACCGCATCGGTCAGCGCGCGGGCTATCTCCTGCGGTCCGACGGAGCCGTAAAGCCGACCTTCGTCACTGGCGCGGGCGACAATGGTAATCCGTTGATCGACGAGCTTCTCGGCCCGGTCTCCCGCTTCGGTGAGCTTGGCGCTTGCGGCATGTTCGAGTTCCGCGCGACGGTCTTCGAACACCTTGCGGTTATCCGCGGTGGCGCGTACCGCCTTGCCGGTCGGGATTAGGTAGTTGCGGGCGAAACCGTTCTTGACGGAAACCTCCTGGCCGAGGTCGCCGACGTTGGTTACGCGTTCGAGCAGGATGACGTGCATCGGCGGCTACTTGTGCTGGTCGGTGTACGGCAGGAGTGCCAGGTACCGGGCACGCTTCACGGCGGTTGCCAGTTGGCGCTGGTACCTGGCGCTAGTGCCTGTGATCCGGCTGGGGACGATCTTGCCGGTCTCGGTGACGTACTGCTTCAACAGGTCGAGATCCTTGTAGTCGATCTCCTTGATGCCCTCCGCCGTGAACCGACAGTAACGCTTGCGTCCGAATCGGCGTGCCATTAGTCGGCCTCCACTTCGGCGGGTTGCTCGGCGGGTTGCTCGGCGGGTTGCGGCTCCGTCGGGGCTTCGTCCGTGGCGTTCGCTTCGCTCTCACGCTCCCGACGAGCGACCCGGGCGCGGACCTCCTCATCCCTGCGTCGCTCGCGCTCGCGCTCCTTTTCCTGTTCCCGCATTTCCTCTTCGTAGATCTTCGAGGTACCGGTGTCGGCTTGCTGCCGGCGGATGACGAGATTGCGCAGCACCGCGTCATTGAACCGGAACGCGCTCTCCAGTTCGGCCAAGGTCTCCTTCTCCACCTCGATGTTCATCAACACGTAGTGGGCCTTGTGGATCTTGGCAACGGGATACGCGAGTTGGCGCCGGCCCCAGTCCTCCACGCGGTGGACGGTGCCATTGCCGCGTGCGATCAACGCGCGATAGCGTTCGATCATGCCGGGCACCTGATCGGAATGATCGCGGTGCACCATGATTACGACTTCGTAATGTCGCATGGTTACTCTCCTTTCGGTCTTGCCTTTCGGTCTTGGCTTCCGCTCCGCCTTGTCGGCCAGCGTGAAGCAAGGAGTCGATTTCAACGCCGCGCCGGTTCGACCGACGCGGGAAGCGGATTGTAGCATGTCGGTCGACATGTCCACTTGAACAACGGACGGGCCCACGGGCCTGACGAACGCATTGTGCTTTCACGTATGGCATAATGCGTTCATGACTGTTCAACTAACCATACGCGGCGTACCCGAGGAAGTGCGCGACCATCTCGCTGCACGAGCCGCGCTTCGGCGGCAGTCCATGCAGGAGTTCCTGCGCTGCGAATTGGAACGAATCGCGTCCCGGCCATCGCCGGCCGAATGGCTGCACAGCGTTCGTGACCGCAAGGAGTCAGCGGGAACGCGTGTTCCCGCCGCCAGTATTCTGCGTGCCCGGGATTCGGATCGGAAGTGACGTTGGTTGTCGATGCGTCCGTGCTTGTTGCGGCGCTTGTGGATTCGGGGGTCGAGGGCCAGTGGGCGGAGTCGGTGATCGCCGAAGGCTCTCTGACTGCTCCCGAACTGGTGCTTGTGGAGATCAGCAACGTCTTGCGGCGTCTGGAGCGCAACGGAGAGATTTCCCCACCGGAGGCAACCGGTGCGCACAGGGACATGCTGCGGCTGGACCTGGAGTTGTTTGCGTTTGCGCCTTTTGCCGCGCGCGTTTGGGAGTTGCGTGGAAACCTGAGCAGCTACGACGCTTGGTATGTCGCCATGGCGGAGGGGTTCGACTGCCCTCTCGCAACGCTGGATCGAAAACTCAGCCGTGCAACGGGGCCTGGCTGTGACTTTGTTGCGCCGCCTCGATAGATCTGTCGCCCGCCCGCTTACGTGTTGGGAAACGCCGCGGTCATGAGGCGCGTGCGCTCGTTCAGAACCCCGTAGAACCCACGGGTCTCGTCGTCTTCGTGGTCCCGCCACAGGGTCGCGGGAACAGCCGAGTCGTTGGCCAGCGGTGCGCGGTGCCGGTGGCCGTAGTAGATCTGCACGGTCTGGCGTTCGGTGGCAGTCGGGCGTGTGGTGGCCGTGTGCAGAACGGCGGCGTTGCAGATCGCGCAAGTGCCCGCCGGGCCGTGAAGGTCGTACACGCCACGCTGCAACTGTGCGGCGCTGTCGGTCAGGACCGGTTCGTCGATGGACTCCGGCGACAGCGAGAAGCAGTGCGTGGTCTCGTCGACGTCGCTCAGGTAGACCATGAGCTGCAGGTAGTCCAGGCGCAGTGGATGGTCGTTCCAATGAGCCCGGTCGCGATGCCATTGCTGATTCGGCTCGCCGTCGTAGGCGGGCATCCGGCGCAGGCCGATTTCGCCAAAACACACGGGGCCGCCCATCAACGTCTCGATCACCGCCAGCAATCGAGGATGGCGGATCAGGCCGTCGAACGCCGGGGTGGTTATCAAGGCGTCGTAGTTGGCCTCCTGGTGGTGGCCGTAGGGATGCCAGAAATAGGGATAGTCCCGCCGGTCGGCTTCGAACAGGGCGCGGAAGTGCTCGACCTCCGAGGCGTCGAGCGCCTGGCCTAGGTCGACGAACCCTTGGCGAGCGAACGTCTCGTAGAGACGAGGGGATGTCTTGTAGAAACGAGGGGATGTCTCGCGAACGTCCATCATCCTGTTCCGATCGAAAGCGCGCGCTGTCGGCGCGCTTCGAACAGCAGCACGCCCAGGGCCACGGATACATTGAGGCTCTGCGTCGCGCCGGCCATGGGAATGCGCACGAGATGGTCGCAGTGCTCGCGGGTCAGGCGACGCAGCCCCCTGGCTTCGCCGCCGACGATGATCGCGCAGGATCCCCGGTAGTCGACCCCGGTGTGCGCGACGCCGCTGTCGTCGCTGATTCCCCCAGTTAGCCAGACGCCCTGATCGCGGAGCCACTGCAGCCGCCGTGCGAGGTTTGCCACCTCGACGATGAACAGACGCTCCATAGCCCCGCTGGCGGCTTTCGCGGTCGTGCTCGACAACGGTGCCGAGCCTCGTCTCGGTAGCAGCACCGCAGCCGCGCCCGCGGCCTCGGCCGTACGCAGACAGGCGCCGAGGTTGCGAGGATCCTTGATGCCGTCGAGCACGACGATCAACGGATCCGCGAACGATGGCCAGCGGTTCTCGAGTTCGCGTTCCGACGCCGGCGCGAAGGCGTGGCGTTCGGCGGCGATGCCTTGGTGGTTCGTAGATCCCTCTTCCGACGGCGTCCCATCCCGACTCGTGGCGCGCTGCACCTGCCGGTCGAGCGCACGCTTGGGTGTACGTTCCACCCGAACACCCGCGTCCCGCGCCGAGCGCACCAAGGCTTCCACTTCCCGGCTGCGCCGACCTTCGGCCACGAGCAGACGGCGAACCTGATCGGGCGTGTCGAGCAGGGCACGGACGCCGTGGATGCCGAACACCCAGTCGACATCAGGGTCGTGGAACGGCGTGCTCATCGTCTTCGACGCCGCCTTCCGCCGCCGTGCCGGGTGCGGGACGCCGGCGCCCTAGAGCCGTCCCGGCGCTTCGCTTCGCTGGGCGCCGGGTTCGCCTCCGGCCCAGCCACACCGACCTCCGATGGACCAACCGCGCCCGATCGCTTGCGCTTCCGTTCGCGTTTGTTCCATCGGAGGGCCAGATCGATGCGTCCCGTGACCACCGATACCTCTTCGATCACCACGTCGAGACGGTCGGCTAGGGCGAACCGCGTTCCCGAGCGTTCCGCCACTAGGGACATCGATTCCGGCACGTAGTGGTAATAGTCGCGACCGAGCTTGGAGATATGTACGAGTCCTTGGACGTGCAAGCCGTCGATCTCGACGAACAGCCCGAACTCCACCACCGCCGCGACCGTGCCGGAAAACGTCTCGCCCACATGGCGTTCGGCCAGCACGCACTTCAGCCAGGCATCCACCGCGCGCTCCACGTCCTCGGCGCGGCGCTCGGTCATGGAGATATGCGCCGACGCGGCGTCGAGTTCGTCGAGGGAGACTTCCTGACCCTTGATCATGCGGTGTACTAGGAGGTCGGCGTAACGCCGGATCGGCGAGGTGAAGTGGGCATAGGATGGCAGCGCGAGGCCGAAGTGACCGAGCCGGCGCGGCTCGTAGCGGGCTTGCGCCAGCGACCGCAACACCAAGGCTTCCCAGATCCACGTCGGCCACGACGACTTGGCCTGCGCTTGGCGGACGACCTCGGCCAACTGCGCGGGTTCGACCACACCGCTCGGCAGGCTCTGGCCGACCAGCCGAAGCGCCGTGGCGAGCGCTTCGCGCTTGTCCGCGGGAGGCGGCTCGTGTACGCGGTATACCGGTGGGATGGAGCGCCCGGCGGACTTGCGCCTCTCGAGGTGCTGCGCCGCGGCGACGTTGGCGGCGATCATCGCTTCCTCGATGAGCCGGTGCGCATCGTTGCGTACCACGGGTTGGACTCCCGTGGGCATCCCCTTGCGGAGAACGACCGTCAGCTCGGGCGTGTCCAGGTCCAGCGCGCCGCGTTCGTCGCGCCGGTCCCGCAGCGCGCCGTACACGTCGTGGAGTGCCCGCAATGAAGCCGCGACAGCACGGTCGACTTCGAGCTTGCCGCCATCGAGGAACTCGCCCACCTTGGTGTAGGTCAGCCGAGCATGGGAGCGGATGACGGTCTCGTGGAACTGATGGCCGGACACTTGCCCCCGGCGCGACACACGCATGTCGCAGACCATCGCCAGGCGATCCTGTCGCGGCACCAGCGAGCAGATGCCGTTGGACAGCGCTTCGGGAAGCATCGGGATGACGCGATCCGGGAGATAGAGGCTGTTGCCCCGCTCGCGTGCCTCGCGGTCCAGTGCCGAACCGGCTTTGACGTAGTGCGCGACGTCGGCGATCGCCACGACCAGGCGCCACCCGCCCCCGCGCCGGGGTTCGGCGTAGACCGCGTCGTCGAAGTCGCGGGCATCCGCACCGTCTATGGTCACCAGGGGCAGCTTGCGCAGATCCTGACGCGAGCGGGCCGCATCCGCCGGAACCGAATTCGGAACGTTCAGCTTCTTCGGATCGAAAGGCCAAGTCTGCGGAATCCGATGCGCTGCCAGCATCGCTTCGGCCGCGCGGGCGGCTTCGCCCCCGGACTCGACGAGGCGCTTGACCCGACCTCTCCAGCCATCGGCCGATACGCCGACGACCTCCACTTCGACGATGGCGCCAATGGGTGCCTGCGGCTTGGCGACGAGATCGATCCGCTCCTTGAAGTCCGCACCGACGGGTTCGACGAACCACGCCCGGCCGCGACCCGCCACCCGACCGACCACGTCGAACGGAACTTTCGACCCCGTTTCAGAGTCCGCAGACTCGTCCGCAAGGCGATAGCGTCCGTTGCGCGATACGTCGACATCGCCGCTGGCGACGAGCCCTTCGAGCGTCCGACGCAGGTTGCGGGACTCGGGCCCTCGGCGCAGACCCAGATGGCGGGTCAACTCGGACCAGCTGACGTCGCCGAGGGCCGTAAGCGTCTCCCGGACGACACGTGGCGAGACCCGCGTGGGTCGACGGCTTGACCGACCGCTGGATCGTTGCCGACGCGACCCGGCGTTGTTGGACATGGTGGACTGTTTGCTCAGGACAAACCCTCGCCGGAGCCGCCGGTCATGTGTTCAATCGGCCCCGGTTGTAGTACAGTCGCGCGCCCACGCCGAGGTGGTGAAATCGGTAGACACGCTGGCTTCAGGTGCCAGTGGGGGCAACCCCGTGGAGGTTCAAGTCCTCTCCTCGGCACCAACCCGCCTAACATAGCATGGTCGACCGCAACTCGGTGGGCTAACTCAAGAACCCAACGAGCGATCTATTGGCCAACCGGACTTCCTCGAGACGTCCCATTACGAGCCTTCTGGTGTCCACGCCTACCCCGAGGCGAGTGGCTACGGTCGGCCATCGATGGACGACATCCACGACTTCCTCGATTGCCTCCTGGGCACGGGCCCAGCTTGCGTAGTTCGCTTGGCCGGCCAGCTGTTGCATCGCTTTCAGCGGTGGCGCGGCGCCGTGGCCGAGGAAGGCGGTGCTGTGCTCGCCGCGTGGACTCGGGCTGAACGTGACGTCGTAGCACGGCGACGGTCGCCAGCGTCCGGCGTCGTCCTGCAGGAAGGCCCAGTTTCGCGTGTGGTCGTCCTGGTTGACCGTGAACAGGTTGAACACGGCGCGCACGAACTGGCTCTGTCCCACCGCAGGGCTCACGCAAAGCACCTGGCTCGCCTTGATGAGATCCTCGTAGTCCATGGACGGCGCGCGGAAGTCCGCATCGAGCAGGCCGCACAGGCTGTGCATGTGCAGACGCCCGCCGTCCGGCGTGCAGTCGAAGCGCTTCACGGCGAGCGATGCGATGGCCGATGAGCGCGCTCCGGTCGGCACCGGGATCAAGCGCCACTCCGGGGTGTCGATGCCTGCTTCGCTGGCCAGGGTGAGGTACGCCGCCTCGCACAGACTCTCCTCGTGCCCCAGCGGCAGCGATGCCGAGGTGAACTTGACGAGCCACGGTTCCAGGCCCTCTCCCGGCTGGGCGCTGGCACCGCTGCCGCCGGTCGTCGGCAGGTAGACCAACGCCTTAGGGCGCGCGCCGCCGGAGCTGCCCGTCGCCGCGAGTGACGGCGAGACGTCGGTGTCGCGGTCCTCGAACAACGCTCGGGCTCGTTCGCCCAGTTCCGCCAGGTCGACCTCGTTCAGGGTCTCTGGACCGATGGGCGACAGGGGCGAGAACTGCAGTGCGCCCAAGCCACGATCACCGATGTAGGAGAGCCGGTCCATCGACGTCAGCTCGCTAGGGAGTACGCCGTGCTGTCGGTAGACCCGATCCATGACAAGCCTGCCCCAGCCATCGGGCAGCGAATCCGCGAACACGCCGTGCAGACCGTCGTGCGGGTCGTGCGGGGCCTGTTGCAGGGAGATATCGAAGGCGAGGGTGAACGGCGACAGGCTCGGAGACGACTTCAGGTACTCCCGGTCGTACTGGAAGAACACGCCCTGCGGGTTCTGCGCCAGTTCGCCGACCCGTCGGCGCTCGCCCGTGGCGAACACGCGGTGCACGGCGAGTCGTCGGACAGGTTCGAACGTCGTCACGGGGTCGACCGATCGTCCGCCAAGACGTCGTCGATGCTCTTCGGCACGGCTTGGGGCCGATTGCACAGCGCCGCGAGCCGATCAAGCCGATCGACGCATTGCCAGAGGAGCAGGAACTGGCGCAGCGAAATTTCGCCGGTGGTTTCAAACCGCTTGATGGTCGGTGGCGGGACCGTGCTGTCCAATGCCAAGGCTCGCCGTGACAGCCCGTGAAGCCGACGGCGCTCGCGAACGGCGCTCGCCAGGGACATCTGCAGATCGCGAGCAGTGAGCAGGGATAAGTGGTTGTACGTACGAGATTGTTGGATATTCATATATCCAATATATACCTGAATCGTTACTAATGGATATCACCGTATCCACTTCGCTACCAGACCTCACCACTGATCCACGGCGCGAGGGCCGACCGGATAGCGCATGGTTCGTGGCTCGTCTATGATCGTTCTCCTCGAACACAACGAACGTGGTGGGGGGAAACCATGAGTCATGACCTGGTCATTCGCGGCGGGACCGTCGTCGACGGAACCGGAGCCGAGCCCTATCAGGCGGATGTCGCTGTCGACGGCGACCGGATCGCCGAGATCGGCAAGATCGGTGCCAAGGGCAAGCGCGAGATCGACGCCACGGGCGTGAACGTCTCGCCGGGCTTCATCGACCTGCACACGCACCTCGATGCCCAGATCGGCTGGGACCGGGATGTCACCTCGGTGAGCTGGCACGGTGTCACCACCGCGCTGTTCGGCAACTGCGGTGTCACCTTCGCGCCTTGCAAGGCGACCGACCGGGAGTTCCTGGCCGGCATGATGGAGACCGTGGAGGACATCCCGAAGCAGGCGATCCTGCACGGCCTGCCGTGGAACTGGGAGTCCTACGGCGGCTATCTCGACGCCCTGGAGACTCTGGGTCCCGCGATCAACGTCTGTGGTCTGGTCGGCCACTGCGCGACGCGCTTCTACGTCATGGGCGAGCGGGCCGTGGAAGAGCCCGCCACCGAGGACGAGATCCGGCAGATCGCCGAGTTGGCCGGCCAATCGGTCAAGGAAGGCGCCGTCGGATTCTCCACCAACCGCCTGCCACAGCATCGCTTGCCGGACGGTCGTTCCATTCCTGGAACCTTCGCCGACCGCGCCGAGCTGCGCGCCGTCGCCAAGGAGGTCGGTGCCCACGGGGGCTTCATGCAGACCGTGTCCGACTTCCGCGAGTTCGACGAGGAGTTGGATCTCATCGCCGACGAGGCGCGGATGTCCCGGGGCGCACTATTCAGCTGCGCTGTCGAAATCGGGCCCGAGCGGCTCGACGAGCGCGTGAAGACGATGCGCGCCGAAGGGTTGAACGTCCACTCGGTGACCGTGCCCCGCAGCGGCGGCGGCGTCGGCGGGCTGTCGACCAACAACTTCTTCCGAACTCCGGCGTGGAACGAGCTGCGCAAGCTGGACCTGGAGGGCCGAGTTCGGGCGATCCGTGATCCCGAGACCCGACAGCGCCTGGTCGACGAGGTGAAGGCCCAGGGCGAGCCGGTGATCAACGGCATGCGGCGCTGGTTCTACATGGGCAACGGCGAGCGGCCCTGCTATACGCAGGATCTCTCCGACAACCTCCCGGCCATGGCCGAGGCCGCCGGCGAGCATCCGGTGGAGACCTGGCTGCGCATCACCGATGAGACGAACGGCAAGGCGCTGTTCCACATGCGTGGGTTCAACGTCAACCTCGACCACCTCGAGAAGCTGATCACCACCGACTGGGCGATGCCGGGCCTCGGCGATGCCGGAGCGCACGTCAGCCAGATGATCGACTCCGGCTGGTCCACGTTCATCCTCTCCCACTGGCACCGGGACAGCGGCCTCTACTCGCTCCCGGAGGCGGTGCGGCGCATCAGCGCGGTTCCCGCCCATGTCCTCGGACTTGACGACCGGGGCACGCTGGCGGTAGGCAAGCGGGCCGACATCAATGTCTTCGATATCGATCGGCTCGAGGAGCGCATGCCCGAGATCGTCCACGACTTCCCGTTCGGCGCGCCGCGCTTCATCCAGCGGGCGGCTGGCTATCGCGCGACCGTGTGCAACGGCAGCGTGATCCTCGAGAACGACGAGTTGACCGGCGAGTACGGCGGCAGGGTACTTCGCAATGCTTGAGCGTTGATGCACCGTCCGAAATAGAGCCACACCACCGCGTAGGCGCCGAGAATGACCGTGCCTTCGCTCACGGAATCAAGCCGTAGGGGCGACCCTTGTGGTCGCCCGTCTTTGCCAATCGACACCGTGCGGTGACTGCCCAGGGCGACCACAAGGGTCGCCCCTACGGTTCATGGTTTTGACTTCTTGATGCGTCTGACGATGGCCTGCGTGGGCCCGGCCAACAGCGCGGCCGGGATGGCGAGCAGGGTTACGACCGCGACGAACGCCATGACGGGAATCAGGATGATGCCGACCAGCAGCAGGATCGGCACGACGACGACCAGGGTGACGAGGAGAACCGGCACGGTCACGATCAGCACGATCGGTGCGGCGGCCAAGGCTGCCGGCGCCGCTACCAGCACGCCCGGTCGGGTCGCCGCCAGGATCGCCACGGCCACCAAGCAAACTGCGATGACCAACGCCCACGCCCAAGGGTCCATGGAGTTTCCGTTTTCGCCGTCGTCAGGTCGATCCGATCATACACCGTCGACGCGTAGGGGCGACCCTTGTGGTCGCCCGTCTTGGACCCAAACTCGCCCGCAAGGGCGCGATCGTCCCTAGTCGATCGGCTGGTGAAAGTAGTAGCAGAGCCCGTCCGGCGCGACCACGAAGAACACCTGGTACTTCTCCCCGTCCCGCTCGTCGACGCGCCAGTTGCCCGTCTCGACGCCGTTGGCTTCCAGTTCGCCGCGGGCACGGGCGATGTCGGTCACCAGGATGGCGGCGCCGTCCTGTGTGGCGTCGCCGCCGTTGACCGCGAAGCCGATCCGTACGCCGTCTCTTTCCAGAATGACCGTCGGCACGGGATCGTCACCGCGCTCGACCTCCTTCAGGCCGAACCGCTCGCCGTACCAGGCGGCCGCCCGGTCGATGTCCTCCACCGGCAAGGCGAGAACATCGTCCTGGAACGGATAGGCCGCCTCAAAGAGCTTGGACTCGCCCATTCAAAGTCCTCCGCTACGTCGTCAGCCAGCCGAACTGCTGCGGCTTGCGCCCCGCTCTCGGATTCAGCGGCACGTTGATCAGCGTCGGCCCGTTGTAGGCCATCGCCTCGTCCAGCGCCGCGCGGAGATCTTTTGGATCCTCGACGTAGAGTCCCTTGCCGCCTAGGGCCTCCAGCATGCCCTCGTAGTGGGCGCCGTAGGTGAGGTTGCCCGGGGGCAGGGTTCGGCCTTCCTCCAGCGGATGCACGCCGCCGCCGATGCCGCCGTTGTTGAGCACGATCATCTTCACCGGCAGGTTGTAGCGGACCATGGTCTCGAGTTCCATGCCGGTGAAGCCGAAGGCCGAGTCGCCCTGTACCGAGACGATGGGCTTGTCCGGGTTGGTGACCGCGGCCGCCACGGCGAAGCCAAGGCCCACGCCCATGGTGCCGTAGGTGCCGGCGTCGAGTCGATGGCGCGCCAGCCGGTTGGGCATCTGCGTGCGGCCGATGTCCATGGTGTTGGCGCCTTCGCCGATGATGATCGCGTCGTGGGGCAGCCAGTCGACGATGTCCTTGAACGCCCGGTAGTAGTTGGTGGGTACCGAGTCGTCGTCGATCATCGGCTGGACGGCGTCCATGTTGGCCTGGGCCTTCTCCTGCAGGACCGCGCGCCAGGGCGTCTCCGAGGGGTAGAACCACTGGCGGTTGTCCAGCGCTCGGTTGAGTTGTCCCACGATGGCCTTGCCGTCGCCCACCAGCGCGACTTCGGCGGGTACGTTGGCGCCGATCTCCTCCGGCTCGATGTCCAGTTGGATGATTCGCACATCCTTGTTGAACCGCGGAGGCAGGCCGTAGTGCATGATCCAGTTGAGCCGCGCGCCCATCAGGAACACGAGGTCGGCTTCGCGCAATGCCGTGCTACGGGCGGCGCCCACCGACAGCGGGTCGTCGTCGGGCATGGTGCCCTTGCCCATGGGCGAGTTAAGGAACGGCAGTTGGGTGCGTTCGATGAACTCGCGGATCTCGTCCTCCGCCCGCGACCAGGCCATGCCCTTGCCGACGACCACCAGCGGTCGCTCGGCGGACTCCAAGGCGGTCAGCGCGGCTTCCACCGCGTCCGGATCGGCCTGGGTGCGGGGCGGCTCTGGCACCCGCGCCGTGTCGATGACCTCATCTTCTTCGCATTCGCCGCGGATGATGTCGTCGGGGAAGTCCAGGTAGACCGGGCCGGGACGGCCGTAGATCGAGTGCCTGACGGCCTGGTTGACGTAGTAGGGAATGCGGTGGACGTGCTCGATGCCGTGCGCGTACTTGCAGTACGGCGCGGCGAGTTCGACCTGGCGCTCCTCCTGGAAGCCGCCCATGCCGTTCTGGTAGACCGGCGAAGCTCCGCCGATGAGGATCATCGGCCAGCAGTTCTGCTTGGCGTTGGCGAGCCCGGCAAAGGCGTGGATCACGCCCGGTCCGGAAACCGTCAGGCATGCCTGCGGTCGCCCCGTGAGATAGCCCGCGGCATGCGCCGCGTAGCTCGCCGCCTGCTCGTTGCGCATGCCGATGTAGGTGATGCCTTCTCGTTGCGCCTCGGCC
This sequence comes from Gammaproteobacteria bacterium, assembly GCA_009839505.1. Taxonomy (GTDB): domain Bacteria; phylum Pseudomonadota; class Gammaproteobacteria; order Pseudomonadales; family Azotimanducaceae; genus VXYL01. The sequence continues at coordinate 18,613 of VXPO01000106.1, read as the reverse complement.
GCGAAGCCCTGCACGGGGAAGCCGACGATCCCGAACATGTAGTCGACCCCCTGCTGCTTGAGACTGCGCGCCATCAACTGCGCGCCGTTCACTGTGGCCATGTTTCCCCACTCCGATTCAAGTCAAGCCGCCTAACCTATCGCGCTGGCGAGTGCTACGCAATCGCGCGTCGCAGCGCGACGCGCCTGTCGGACTCGCATTGATGCGAAAGTGGTCGCCCACGGCGCTTGTTATACTGCGCGGCCGCTCGACCCGGAGCAGCCGTGACCATCTACGTTACCAGCCTTGCCGATATGCCCGCACTCGTCCGGCGGTTCGGCGTACGCGACCTCGTGTCGATCATCCAACCTAATGCTCAACCCCCGACGCCACCGGAAGTCGAGCCGGAACGACACTACCGCTGTCCCGTCGACGACATCGTCGAACCACGACCCGGTGAAGTCCTGCCGCAGGCCGATCACATTGCAGAACTGATCACGTTTCTGAAGACCTGGGACGGCGAAGCGCCGCTCCTAGCCCACTGCCACGCCGGGATCAGCCGATCCTCCGCCGTCGCCCTGATCGCGCACGTGCTGCAGACCGGGAATCCGGTCAAGTCCGTGAAGGCATTGCGCAGGGCTTCCCTGTATGCGTCGCCGAACCGGCGCATCATCGCGTTGGCCGACGCGATGATGGGTTTCGACGGCGCGCTCGTGGATGCGCGCGAATCCATGGGCGCCCCGATCTGGGAAACGGATCCCGATTACGTGAAGGAACCCTGCCGCTTCACAACGCTGGCCGTGTAGGACGGCCGTCGAGACATATGGATGGACGAGACCGACCACGCGCGACCAAGGACACGTATCTCTACTTCGCCTACGGCTCGAACATGTCCAGCGACCGGCTGCGCGCCAGGACGCCTTCGGCGGTCTCGCTAGGCAGAGCCCGACTTCCCGGATACGCGCTGCGCTGGCACAAACTCGGCCGCGACGGTTCGGGCAAGTGCGACATCGAACTGTCGGACGCACCCGGCACAACCGTCTGGGGTGTGCTCTACGAGATCGACAGCACCGAAAAAGACAGACTCGACACGGTGGAAGGTCTAGGCGTCGGCTACAACGAACACACGGTACGGGTAGAGACAGACGCCGTCGTCCGTGAAGCCGTCACCTACCAGGCGAGGCCCGACAAGATCGACTCCGGGTTGCGTCCACTGCCTTGGTACAAGGCACACGTGCTGCGCGGGGCTACCGAGAATGGATTGCCGGACGATTACGTGCGGCGGATCGCCGCCGTACAAGACCGCAGTCCGGAGTCGTGAACGGGCGTCGGCGCGCTTAGAATGGTTGCTGTCGCTCTGGGAGGGAAGCAATGGCAATCGAGCTCAGACTGTTCGGTCGAACGGGTGTCCGGGTCAGCAACCTGTGTCTCGGGACCATGCTGTTCGGCACGCGCACGACGCCGGACGAGTCCTACGCCATCGTCGATCGCGCCATCGACGCGGGTATCAACTTCTTCGATTCCGCCAATGTCTACGGGCGCGGGCGAAGCGAGGAAGTCACCGGCGAAGCCTTGAAACGCAACGGCAAGCGCGACCACATCGTGCTCGCGACCAAGTTCCACGGCGGCATGTCGGACGATCCCAACGATCGGGGCGCGAGCAGACGGCACATCGTTGCAGCCTGCGAGGCGAGCCTCAAACGGCTGAACACCGACTACATCGACCTCTACCAGATCCACCGGCCGCGATCGGACACCGCCATCGACGAAACGCTGCGGGCGTTGGACGACCTCGTCCATCAGGGCAAGGTTCGCTACCTCGGCACGTCGACGTTCGCGGCGTGGCAATTCGTCGAGTCGCTGTGGGCGTCCGAGAAGTACGGCCTCAACCGGTTCGTCTGCGAACAGCAGCCCTACAACCTGCTCGACCGGCGCGTTGAACGGGAACTCATGCCCATGGCCAGAACCTACGGCGTCGCCACGATCCCGTGGAGCCCGCTCGCCGGGGGACTGCTCACCGGCAAGTACCGGCGTGGCGAGGAACCGCCCGAGGGAACCCGGTTCGCCACCGCGAACGCCATGCAGCGGCGTCGCTTCAACGACCGGATCTTCGACATCGTCGAGGGCTTGGAGCCGATCGCCGAGGCGCACGAGGCCACCGTGTCCCAGATCGCTCTCGCGTGGGTGATGGCGCAGCCCGGGGTGACCAGCCCGATCGTCGGCCCGCGCACCATGGAGCAACTCGAAGACAACCTCGCGGCGGCGGAGGTGGAACTCACCGACGACGATCGTCAGGCGATCGACCGTCTGATTCCGCCTGGAACCAACGTCGCGCCCTACTACGAGGCGGACTTCGGGCCGCACCGATTCCGGGTGTAGGTACTGACCGTTCACTCGAGGGTTCAAACGATGTCCGATCCACAGAAACCCGACGCCCCCAAGGTAGGAGGTCGCTACGCCGGGTACGTCACGATCGTCCTGGTGATCGTCTACGTCTTCAATTTCATCGACCGCCAGATCGTCACGATCCTCGCCGAGGAGATCAAGGCGGACCTCGGCATTTCCGACGCCCAGATCGGCTTTCTCTACGGGACGGCGTTCGCGGTGTTCTACGCGATCTTCGGTATTCCCCTGGGCAGGCTCGCGGATACCTGGACGCGCAAGAATCTCATCGCCATCGGGATCGGGTTCTGGAGCTTGATGACGGCGCTCTCGGGCACCGCGCGCAGCTTCGCCTCGCTCGCCGCCTACCGGGTCGGTGTCGGCATCGGCGAGGCCAGCGCGACCCCGGCCGCGTTCTCGATGCTGTCCGACTACTTTCGGCCGGCAATGCGCGCCACCGTGCTCGCGATCTATTCGAGCGGCATCTACATCGGGGCGGGTATCGGCATCTTTCTCGGCGGCTGGATCGTGGACGCTTGGGAGACGGCCTATCCGGATCCGTCGTTGGCGCCATTCGGCCTGAAAGGCTGGCAGGCGGCCTATCTCGCCGTGGGGTTGCCGGGCCTCGCGATGGCGATTTGGGTGGCCACCTTGCGCGAACCCATTCGGGGCTTGAGCGAAGGACTGGTGACCCCCGCGCATCCGCATCCCTTTCGCGCGACCTTCCAGGAGTTGATGGCCGTACTGCCGCCGTTCACGGTCTGGACGTTGGCGCGCGAGAAGGCCGACTCTCGGGTCATTGCCCGCAACCTGCTCGGAGCGGCCGTGATCGCCCTCGTTGCCTGGGGGCTGGTCGAACTGACTTCAGATCCCGAACAGTGGGTCGCGCTGGGCATCGGCACCTACGCGGCGTTCTCTTGGGTGCAAGCGCTGGGCCTTCGCGATCCGGCGGCGTTCGCGATGATGTTCTCCTGCCGGGCGTTCGTCTACGCGGCCGTCGGGTTTCCCACCATCGCCCTGGTCGCCTACGCGTTCGGCGGCTGGGCTCCGCCGTACTTCATGCGCGTCTACGGCATCGGTCCGATGGAGGCGGGGCTTGTCTTGGGGCTGTCCTTCGCGCTCGGCGGTTGGCTCGGCACGACGCTGGGCGGCATCATCGCCGACCGGTTGAAACCCCGAACCGGCAACGCCCGTGTCTACGTGGGCCTGTTCTCGGTCGTCGGCACCGTGCCGACCGCCTTGGGCCTCCTATTGACCGACCACCTGATCACGGCCTACGTCTTCAACTTCATCGTGAGCGTATTCGCCTCCTGCTGGATTGGTGCTGCGGCAAGCACGGTGAACGACCTCGTCATGCCGAGAATGCGCGCCATCGCGTCGGCGTTCTACGTGTTGATGGCGACGGTGGGCCTGGCCGTCGGCCCCTATGCCGTTGGCGAAGTGAGCGACGTGTTGACCGGCACCGGCATGGTGCCGGGCGAAGCGCTGCGTTGGAGCCTCATGCTGTCGCTGTCGTTCCTCGCGATACCGGCGACCCTGCTCCTGCTCCTTCGCGGGGAGTTGATCCCGGCGGAAGCGAGCCGGCTCGAACGGGCGCGGGCCGCCGGGGAGCCGGTCGGCGAGGAAGAAGCGCCGGCGTAGTGGATCTTGGTCCGTAGGGCGGGCGCGCAGGGAACAAATGCGGATGCTCGGTGCCGTAGGGGCGGGGCTTGTCCCCGCCCGTGTTCGAACAACGCCCCGCCTCGGTGCTGCAAGGGCGACCACAAGGGTCGCCCCTACGTTGGCGTACCGCCCTTGACCACGAAGCGGTGCATGACGCGCGCCTCGTCGTAGTCGCGCATGGCGTAGTGCATCACCGAGCGGTTGTCCCAAAGCACGAGATCGTTCAACTCCCAATGGTGTCGGTAGACGAACTCCGGACGGGTGGCGTGGGCGAGCAGCCTGAACAGGAGCAGTTCGCTCTCGTCTTCCGGCATGTCGACGATGTACTTGGTGAAGTTGCCGTTGACGTAGAGCGCCTTGCGGCCGGTTTCGTCGTGGGTGCGCACGACCGGATGTACGGAGTCCTCGACATCGGGTCCGAACACCTTGCCGGTATGAAACGCCTTTAGGTCGGCGATTCGTTCACGAAGATCCTCGCGCAGGCTCTCGTAGGCCATATGCTGGTTTGCGAAGGCAGTGTCGCCGCCGCTCGACGGCAGACGCTGTGCGTGCAACCCGCTGATGAACGGCGGCGTCGAGTGCCACGTCATGTCGGAATGCCAGCCGCCACCGAAGGGATGCGCGCCACCGAAGAATCTGAGCTTGTTGGCGGCCTTGCTGCCGATCACCTGCACGTAGTCGGTATCGCGATGCTTGGTGGCCGGATGGGTCAGGAGCTCGCCCCAACGGCGACCGAACGCCTCGAGTTCCAGCGCGGTGAGTACCTGCCCCGGCAATACCAGCAAGTGATGTTCGAAAAGCAACTCGCGCAGTTCGGCGATCACTTCGGCACCGCCGTCCTGCGCCAGATCGATACCTTCAACCCGGGCTCCCATCGCGACGCTGGCACGGGTTGCCACAATGCCGAGCTGCTCCGCAGCTTCCGCCATGTCCCTCTCCCCGGTGGTCCAAACAACCGATCGTCGTGCATGGGAAGATTGCCGTCAAGCTGCCGAAGTTGCGCCGCGGGTGCTGCAGGCAAACGTATCCATCTCCTTCCCCCGCGGGTCTTATCTGCAAATGCCGCACCGTAGAAATCGAAGCGTGGAGACGGACATCCGCGATGCGCAGGCCGGAGGAAGGGAAGCGTTGCGATACCTCGTTCTGCGATTCCAGGACCCTGTCCTGGCGTACGCCTATTCGCTGCTCGGCGACTATCACCTGGCCGAAGACGCCGCGCAGGAGTCCCTGTTGACGATGATCCGCGACCTCGGGCAGCTGCGCGAGCCTCGGGCCTTCGTGAGTTGGCTGCGCACCATCGTGTTCAAGCACTGCGATCGGATCCGGCGGCGACGGCACGTCGAGCTTGTGTTGGCCGAGGAAAGTTCGGTCGACGACCGCGAGACACCGGACGAGGCCAGGGCCGTCGATGAAATCGGTGCCCGTGTGCAGCGCGCCGTGGCAGCGCTGCCCGCGGCCCAGCGCGAAGCGGTCACGTTGTACTACATGAGCGACATGTCTGGACCCGAAGTGGCGGCGTTCCTTGGACTGCCGCTTACGACGATCAAGAAACGCCTGCACGACGCTAAGTCGGCGCTGAAGAGGAGAATGGCCAAGATGACCGAGGACTTTATGCACGAGAACCGTCCTTCCCGGAACGATGCCTTCAGCGAACGGATCCTGCGCCTGGCGGCCCCCGACCGCACCGCAGACGCGCCGGCCATCTACAGCCTGTTCGAAGCCGAGGACCATCCGAGCCGACGGGAGTGGCGGGCGGGGCGGCTGTCGGACAGCCACGCCGACTGGCAGGTGTCGCGTGCGGCGTTCATCCGCGAGAACGGCACGGAGAGGCTGGTGGGCGCGGTGAACGCCTACGACCTTGCGCTGCGGATCGACTCGGCGGAGGTCCGGGCGTGCGGCTTCAACGGCGACGTGCTGGACCCCGACTTCGGTAATCGGGACGACGTACTGACGCCCGCGTACAGGGACGCCGTCCAGGCAATGCAGGAGGAGGGCTACGACCTGGCGGTGACCTTCGACGACGAAGCGTTCTGGCTGGACAACGGCTTCACGCTCGGCTGGCGCGCCCTGGTGTGGCGCGTGGCGACCAACGATCTGCCGAGCGGGCCGACTCCCGACCTCGAACGGATCGAGGCCGTGCACCGGGACGACCTTGCCGCCGCTTTCAACGTGAGCCACGCGACGCTCACCGGTACCGTGCGTCGTCCCACCTATCGTCGAAACAAGCATCCGGGCTTGTTCATCGCTGACGCTTGGATGGGGCAAGGAGACGAAGACGGGTCCGCCGCTGGCTATGTCAGCGTGAGCCCAGATCGTCGATTCACGTTAGCCGCCAGCGACTTGCCTCGACTCGATGCAGGTGATGCAGGTGTGCTGCTCGATGCGTTCGACTGGCCGGACGGTGTCCAGCTCGCCGATCCGGTGCTCGATGTCTTGGACGCTGGTCGCCGTTGGCGTCTGCGGTCAGACTCGACGCGGATCGTCGTGACGCGGCTTGGCAATGACCTGGAGTGCGTCGTCGCGAACGACGCGTGCCTCTGGGTCGATGAAGTCGCCGGCGAAGCGGACACCTGTCTCGCCGTGATCCGCGCCATCGCCGAAGCCTGGGAGTGCGATGAGGTGCTGTTCGACCGGCTGCACTACAAGAGCGCCGTCGGCACGAAGCTGCGCCAGATGGGCTCTTGCCGCCTGGCGACGGGGACGCGGCTTGGCAAGGCGCGGTGGTACGTGGTGCGGATCGTCAATCTGGCGATGGTGCTCGGCAAGCTTGGCCCGGTGTTGCACGCACGACTGTTGGCTTCACCCCTGGCGGCATGGCGCGGCTCGCTGACGGTCGTCCTTCTGAACGGCGCCGCAGCCGAACGCGCGACCATCGACTTCGGCGACGAGGGCGTCACGATTCACGACGCGCCCGAGGTGCAATCGGACCATGCGATCATCGGTGGCCAAGCCATTGCCCAGCTACTGCTCGGCTGCGAAACCGCCGATGAGATCGTGGCCGTGAACGGCATCGACGTTCGCGGCGATGCAAGGCGTCTGTTAGCCATCCTGTTCCCGGCGCAGTATCCGCAGATGGGCAACCAAGCGTTGTGAATCGGTCGTTGGCCGCCGTGCAGACGCTTCAAGGTTGCACCGAGGCTCGTGGGGGGAGTTCGATGCGACACGCGAGCGCGCAGACGGCGGCGTACATTGGCTCAGCAACGACGAGGTGGCCGTCGTCCTGCATGGCGAGACGGGGCGCCAGTGGTACCGGGTTTCTCTTGCTGGCGAACGGTCGGAGATTCCGGAGCAGTGAGCTGGCGGGCTGCCTTTCGAGCACAGAACTCCAACCGGCGCTCTAGAACCGCCCACCTTGCCGGGGCTCGGCCTCGAACCCAACGAGGGAAATCGTCGAGCGGCATCTCGTAGCACGCCGCAGGCCCGGTACGTAGTCACGCCACCGGGATTTCCACCGAATCACAGGGTTCAGCGAACACGATGCCCCGACTCGGGGTTCTCCACGGTTTCGACTAGGCGTCAGTCCTGTGCTGCGCCCGAAACCGCGCTGCCCGGGTCTCTACTCGGCGCCGTCGACAGGTTCGTCAGATGTCCCGTCGGGCTCTCCATCAGGTTCATCACGGTGATCGGCCGGTCAGATTCCACGTTCAACTGCCACTTGCCCACGCCCCTACCCAAGGTGCCGTCCAGTTCCGCCGTGCCAGTTTCGAGGTCCGCCGCCGTGAACGACCTGGCGGACTGCGGCGGGATGGTAGTCCCCACGGAACCCGACGAGTAGCCGGTGCCGTCGATCCCTGTAATCGTCACATCCGTGGCTTCATCGCCCGGGTTGATCAGCCGCAGGCGACTTACCTGCTTGACGTTCCGGCCGGGATTGAAGATCGCGACCCGATACCGGTTCTCGACGCCGGTTACCACGTCGTGCATCGACGTGAGGAACCCGTCGGTCGTGCGGATGTAGGAGAGTACCTCGATCTCCGAAGCGCTGGTCAGTTCGAGCCGCCAGTCGCCCTCGCCAGCGCCGGTGCTGCCGGTCAGGCCCTTGCCGGCGTTTCCGAGCTCCAGGTCGTCCGAGTTGAAATGGACGACCGCATTGGCAGCGACCGACAACGTCAACGTCTCGTAGTCCCGTTTCGTGTCGTCGAACGCGGCGACATCCACCTCCGCGTCGTCGTCGCCACGGTTGATCACCCGCACGAATCCCTGCCGGCCCAGCGAGTCCGACATCGGCGGAAACAGCGGTGCGGAAAACACGCCTTCGACGGCGCGCGGGATCGTCGACAGGTTGGTCAAATGCCCGGATGGACTCGCCAGCAGGTTCACGACACGGAGCGGCTGGTCGGACGAGACCGTCAACTGCCACTTCCCCGCGCCGTCTCCAAGCGCACCGACGACGCCGTTGCCGGCCTCCAGATCCGCTGCGCTGAAGGTCCGCGCAGCACCGGCGGGAATGGTTGCCTCGACGTCGCTTCCGGGCGAGGCACCTTTTCCGTCGACCCCGCGGATTGTGACGTGGGCATCGGCTGCTCCCGGATTGATCAATCGAAGACGACTCACCTGGTTCGGGTTGCTGCCGGGGTTGAATATCGCGACGCGGTGCTCGCCCCCGCTTTGTGGAACGACATCGTGCATGGCTGTCAGGAAGCCCTCCGCCGTGCGGACATAGGACAGGATCTCGATGTCCAGTCGACTGGTCAGTTCAAGGTGCCAGTCGCCTTGTCCAGCGCCCGTGCTTCCGGCGAGCCGTTTTCCGCGATTGCCGTTCTCCAGATCGTTCGAGTTGAAGTGCGCCGTCGCGTTCCCTTGGAGCGCCAGACTCACGGGGCCCATCCTGTCTCCGGCGTCGTCGATGCCGTCCACGCGGACGATTCCCGCCCCCTCCGAGTGGTTGATTACCCTCACGAAGCCCTCCCGGACCATGTCCGAGGCCGAGTGGAACATCGCGACCGGTTCCGCATGCGCGACCGTGAGTTCGACAGCTAGGGTTTCACTCTCCCCGTCCGCACCCGTGGCCGTGATCGTCACGGAGACCGTTCCTTCGTCCGATCCCGTCGTCACCTTCAGCGTCCCACCCGGCATCTCCACCGACGCAATGTCCGGATCGTTCGACTCGACCGTGAGGACGACACCGGACCCAAGCCGTGCCTCGAAATAGCCCGCCAGGTCGTACATCGTCTCGCGTCCGCTGGGGACCGTGAGCGCGACCGAGTCCAACCGGACGTGCACGCCCCTGGCGAGGAGGGCCGGAATGTGCGAGTTGACCGACTCCTCGGTCAGGGGATTGCCATTCAGCGTCACCGAGTCGTCATCGGCGAAGTTGTTGTTCTCCACCAGTGGCGCGATGTCCGAGATAAGGTTGTCGCTGAGGTCCACCCACTTCAGCAAGGGGAGACCCGAGAGGGCCGAGACGTCGGTGACCGCGTTGGAACCGAGATAAAGCTCCGTTAGGCCCGTGGCCGCTTCCAGACCAACCAGATCGGAGATTCCCCTGCCGTAGGCTGCGAGCCGCCTGAACTGTCTCATGGTCTGCCACGTGATCTCCGAGTCGACGAGCGTCGCGCGCCATGCCACGGTCTGCGCGATCAGGGCCTCCAAGGCGGCATCGGCTATGTGCAGTTTCGGGTCCGCCGTGACGCGAACACCCCACGACTCCAACGTGGGAATGTGCTCGCCGAGAGACTCCTTGTTGAGGGGATTGCCCGACACGTCCAACTGAGCGTCGCCGCTCCAAAGGTCGCGCCGAACCAAAGGCCCGAGGTCGGCAATCTCGTTTCGGTCGATCACTAGCCAATGCAAGCCGTCGAGGCTTCCTAGTTGCGAGACATCCGAAATCAGGTTGTCGGAGAGGTCTATACCGCGTAGGGAACGCAAGTCGGAGAGTGCCGACACGTCCCGGATGCCGAGGTCGCTGGCGTACAAGCTGTCCAGGTTGGGTGCGTGCGGCAGAGCCGCGTTTTCCCCCAGTGTTACCTCGGTTCGGCTGACCTTCAGGGTCTTGAGGCGATTCGATGAAATCGGCGTCAGATCCTTTACTCGCGTTCCCGTCAGGTCGAGATGCCGAAGTGCCCTCATGCCGGCGAATGCGGAGATGTCCCTGATCGGGTTCCCGGCCAAAACCAGTATGGACAACTCCTTCAATGCCGATAGCCCGGTCGAGTCCGCGACGAAGCTGTCCTGAAGATAGAGCTCTCTTAGGCTTGAGAGTGACCCCAACGGAGCAACATCCTTGATTGCACCGCCCTGAATAGACAAGAAGTGGAGACGGTTCAATTCGGCCAACACGGACACGTCCCTGACCGGACCTGCAACCGTCAAAAACTCAAGCCCGACCAAACCGGCCAGCGGGGACAGGTCATCGATTTGTGTTGAGGAAAGGGTCAATCTCCGAAGTTTGGCCAAGCCGGCCAACGGGGGCAATTCCTCTCCTCCGCGTATATGCAGAGAATGAAGCCCTTTCAGCTTCGAGAGCGGCGAAAGATCCGGCGAGCGCTTCAGCACGTCGACGTTCAGGGATTCCAGTCGGGAGAGCCCGGAAAGCGCCGAAAGGTCGGACAAAGGGTTGTCCAGCAAATCCAGGGTGCGAAGGCCGCTCAGTTCCGCCAGCGGGGCCAAGGATGCTATCCGGTTGTTGCTCACAAACAGCCGACTGAGGTTGGTTGCGTGCTCCAATCCGATGAGACTCCCTATGTCCTCGGCGCTGGCAATGAGTTCCTCCAGTGATGCAAGTTCCTCTTCGGTGACTCCGTCTCCTTCGGCCTTGCCCAGAGCGCGCTCCACTGCCGCGAGCAACGCCGGATCGCGGATAGGCGGGTCCGGGGTCTCCTCGTCGGCGTTGTCGCCGATGCCGTCGCCGTCGACGTCCGCCCACTCGGCGTCATCAAACGGGAACACGTCCTCGGTGTCGTTGATCCCGTCGTTGTCGTCGTCCGCGTCGCCGTTGTCGCCGACGCCGTCCTCATCGTTGTCCGCCCACTCGTCGGAATCCTCCGGAAAAGCGTCGACCGGATCCACGATGCCGTCGCCGTCGGTGTCCGTCTTCGAGGGACGGCGCGCGGAAGCCTGGAACCTCACCACCGAGAGACTCGAGACGGCATCCGCCCCGTCCGGGGCATCCTTCGGTACCCCGCAGGGCTCCCAGACGCAGTCGGCCTCTGGGTTCGAGAACTCAGATTGCGAGGCCCCACGGCCGTAGGACATGATCGTCCCGAACCGGCTGCCCCAATGCCCGCGCGACCACCGGAACTGACCCCGGGCTTCACCCTGGCGGGCGGAGTGGACCAGCCCGAAGGCGTGTCCGAGTTCGTGTGCGGCGACGTCCCCGGCCGCCGCGGATGCGTGCACGGCCGCGAAGCCTGGATCGTCCAGATGGCCGCGGAAAGGACCGCCACCCACGGTTCCGCAACCTGCTGCTGCTCCTCCGCAGAAGAAGTTCGGGCCGTCATGAAAGCGGAGCGCGACGTCCGCACCATGCACTTCCAGAAGTCTTTCGCGTTCTTCCTCGGGCACAAGACCCCGTTCGTCCAGCAAGACCTCGCTCATGCCGACGGTCCGGAGTTTGATGCCCGTGCCCTGGTCCGCGAACAACGCCCGGGTCACCGCCATCGAATGGTGGAGGCGGGCATGCGGATAGCCGCCGAATCGTTTCCGCACGCCGTCGTTGTAGAGCACGAGCACGTCTATCTCGGACAATCCGGGCGGTGTCGACGTGTCGTCGTTCGCAGCCGTTCCGGCGATCCGCTCGTTTACATCCCCTACTCCGTCTCCGTCCGTGTCGGTCAGGATGTCGACGTAGTCCACGGAGCCGACTCTGTCGTCGGACACCGGCCACAGCGAGATGTGTTCGTGGACGATCCATGGGACTTCCGGATTGGGACCGACGTCGCCGAGCCTTTCCCAAAGCACAAATTGGATGGGTTGCCCGACGGGTGGCGCTTGCTGCAAGACGATCTCGACCCGCTGCTCGTCTAGGACCTCGCGCGCCTCCAGCGCGCCCAACAGGGCCATGCCAACGTGGGTCTCGCGATCGAACCAGGACAAGTTGGTTAGTCGCAATTCGTTGCTGTCGACGGCGCGGTGGCTGCGCAAACCGAAAGACATCGTGAACTCGCCCTGCGTGCCGTCTGTGCCCGCTTCCCATACTCCACTGCACGGGCACTCGAAGACCACGTCGCGCGCGTCACCCGCCAACGCTTCAAGGGCGCCAACGGCGCACCAGACGGCAAGCAGCACGGGGATACGAAGGGTTACGCGACGGCATGCGACAGGTTTCGAATGTGCTTCGGTGCCGGTGCGGATGGGCTCGCTCAGAAACATGGTCTATGTCCCATCGCCGTTCGGAAGTGTGAAGTCTGGCTCGCTGTAGTCCCAGCCGGCCTTCATGCTGGACGACGGGAGCAACCAGCCGTAGCGGTGATCCGCCAGCAGTTCGTAGGAACCCTGCGGGGTATCGATGAAGGCGAACAGGTTCATCGGCCCGACCGTCACGACAAAGAGCCGCCGCCGCCCGTCATCGCCGCTGATCCAACCTAGGACGGCTCTCGCCCCTACGGCATCGTCGATCTCCTCGATCACCGGCCGGTAGGTGGCGCCGATTTGCGGGATCGGAAGCGCCAACGTATCCCCGATGCGCCAGTTCGGCGCCGCCGCTGCGACGTCCGAAACGCTCACGAGCACGCGCGCTTCAACCGACCATTCGGGCGCATAGCGCGGGAGATCGGCCACAGTACCCTCACCGACGGCTGTCCAGAGGGCTTGCTCGACCTCCACTTCGCCCTTGGATTCTCCCGACTCTACTGGCCGCGCAGCAGCGGCGTCTTCCGCAGCTCCGGAACGGCTGCCGCTGGTCAGCTCGTCCGTTCCTTGGGTCCGTGCATGCATCCCGTACCACGTAAGCACGCCCATCACGATCAAAGCCGTACCCGACAGGCCAACCAGCCACCACGGCGTAAGAAGGCGACCCACGCTCGTCTTCCGTGCCTGCGATGCTCGGCTGCGCCAGTTGACGGATGCCAAAGCGATCCTCGGCTCCGTACGACCAGCCCCCACGATAATCGACAGGCGCCGAACTGATCCCCTACCATGTGGTAGGGGTGCACGACAAATCTGCGATAAGTTGAGGTAGGCGTGCTTCGTAGCGGGACTTGGGCGCGGCTATCTGGCATCGCGCCGACGGCGTCCAGCTCGCCGATCCGGTGCTCGATGTCCTCGACGCCGGTCGCCGCTGGCGTCTGCGGTCCGATTCGACGCGGATCGTGGTGACGCGGTTTGGCAATGACCTGGAGTGCGTCGTCGCGAATGACGCTTCCCTGTGGGTCGATGAAGTCGCCGGCGAAGCGACGAGGGAGTCACGATTCACGACGCACCCACGGTGCAATCCGACCATGCGATCGCCGGCGGCCAAGCCATCGCCCAGCTACTGCTCGGCTGCGAAACCGCCGACGAGATCGTGGCCGTGAACGGCATCGACGTTCGCGGAGATGCAAGGCGTCTGCTAGCCATCCTGTTTCCGGCGCAGTACCCGCAGATGGGCAACCAAGCGTTGTGAATCGGTCGTAGGCCGACGTGCTCCGCCTCAAGGTTGCACCGAAGCACTTGGGGGCGATGGCGTCGCGGAGACGCGGGTGGTGGTCTACCAGTTCGCCGCGCGGGAGCTGGCGCACGGAGACTGGCGGACCGGAATCCGCGATCGGTGAGTTACCTCGGCGTACCGCCCTTGATGACGATGCGGTGCATGATGCGTGGCTCGTCGTAGTCGCGGATGGCGTAGTGCATCACGGAACGGTTGTCCCACAGCACGAGGTCGTTGACCTCCCAATGGTGCCGGTAGACGAACTCGGGGCGGGTGGAGTGGGCGTATAGCGCATACAGCAGCAGCTCGCTCTCGTCCTCCGGCATGTCGAGTATGTACTTGGTGAAGTTGCCGTTGACGTAGAGTGCCTTGCGGCCGGTCTCGTCATGGGTACGCACCACCGGATGCACCGAATCCTCGACATCCGGTCCGAACACCTTGCCGGTGTGAAACGCCTTTAGGTCGGCGATCCGTTCGCGAAGATCGTCGCTCAAGTTCTCGTAGGCCAGGTGCTGGTTCGCGAAGGCGGTGTCGCCGCCGGACGTCGGCAGACGCTGGGCGTGCAGACCGGTGATGATCGGCGGCGTCGAATGCCACGTCATGTCGCTGTGCCAGCCGCCGCCGAAGGGGTGCACACCGGGGAAGAACGTGAACTTTTTCGCGGCCCGGCCGCCGATGAACTGCACGTAGTTGGTGTCGCGGTGCTTGGTGGCCGGATGGGTCAGGAGGTCGCCCCAGCGACGTCCGAAGGCTTCCAGTTCCAGCGCCGAGAGCTCTTGGCCGGGCAGCACGAGCAGGTGATGCTCAAGGAGCAGTTCCCGCAGTTCTTGGATGACGTCGGCATCGCCGTTGTTGCCAAGATCGGCAAGATCGATGCCCTCGACCCGCGCGCCCATCGCAACGCTGGCCCTGGTGGCGACGACGCCGAGTTGTTCCGCTGCTTCCGCCATGTCCCTCTCCCGCTGATCCGAACCCCGGATCGTCAGCCATGGGACGGTTGCCGTCAAGGCGACCGCGCGCGCCGTGCTGGCATCCGAAGCGTTGACGCTGGTGCTACCAGGTAGTACCGTGCTTCAGGAGGTCCGCATGACGGTCAAGTCGTCAATCTCTCTCACCGACGAGCAGCACGCCTTCGCCAAGGCGTTGGTGGAGGCTGGACGATACGCGAGCTTGAGCGCCGTCCTGCAGCGGAGCCTCGATCTGCTGCGTCAGCGAACGGACACCGAGGATCTGGAAACCCAGGCACTGCGAGAGTTGCTGTCTCGGCGCCGCAAAGGGGTATTCGTCAGCGGGAAACGGATGGACGAACGGTTGGTCGAGCGCATAGCCGACAAGCGCCGTGTCCATGGGGTATGAGCTGGCGTTCTCCGCCGAGGCCGAACGCGACTTCGAGTTGATCTTCGACCATCTGCTCCGAAGCTACATGGACTTCGGAGAGGGTTTGGATAGCGCCCTAGACCACGCCGAGAAGCGCGTCTTGGAGATCCGCGCCACGGCGGAACGCATAGCGGGCGCGCCGTGTCGGGGCGAACGTCACGACGACATCCTCCCCGGCTTGCGGCATCTGACAATCGGGCGCGCAATCTACTGGTTCGACGTTGACGAGGCGAGCAAGGCGGTTCGCGTCCTCGCCGTGTTCTTCGGTGGCCAGGATCATGTCCGGCACATGATGATCCGACTCCTCTAGGGAAGCTCTGAACAATTCCGTAGGGGCGACCCTTGTGGTCGCCCGTCTTGTTCAACCGACACCGTGCGATGACTGGCGCGACCACAACGCGCCCGCCAGGGCGCGCGGTCGCCCATACGGCGGATCAGCCGATCCCATGATGAGCGTTCGCCTTGAACGTCCTCGCGCCTGCGGCGATCCAAGGTCCAGTCGGGGTGAAGAAGAAGCGGACACCGATCTCGGCGAAGTGCTTGACGTTGTCGTTCATCGTCAAGGTTCCGGCCGTTCTCCCCGCCGCGACGATGCGCCGCAGAGAGTCCTCGATCTTTTCCTGGACGTCGGGGTGGCCGATGTTGCCGATGTGACCCATGGATGCGGCGAAGTCGGACGGCGCGACGAAGAACACGCCGATGCCATCGACTTCGAGGATCTCGTCGAGATTTCGCCACGCTTCGATGTCCTCGATGAGCGCGATCAGCAGCGTCTCGTCGTTGGCCCGCGCCAGGTAGTCGCCGACGCCGTAGCCTTGGCGGCTAGTGAACAGACCGCGCTTGCCCAGCGGTGGGAACTTGCCGCCGGCAACGAGATTCTCGGCGTCGGCGCGGGAGTCCACATGGGGCACGGCGATCGCCTGCGCGCCACGATCCAGGGTGCGGTAGATGAGGCCCTGGTCGTTGCGGTTGACCCGAACCACCGAGGTCATCCCCCAGATGTCGCAGGCCCGTGTGAGGTTGCCGAGGTCGGCGGCATCGACGCCGCCGTGTTCGCCCTCGAGCCAGACGCCGTCGAAACCGATCGTTCCAAGGGCGTCGATGTCGTCGGCGTGGGTGACGCCGCCGACGATGAAAGCGGGCTCGCGGGATTCCAGTTTCCGGCGGACGCGGTTGGGGCGCAGTTCCATGGGACTCCTCTGTGTCGTCGGTGGGTTGCGAGCGTCAGGCTACCACCGTCAGAAGAATCCCCAAGCGCGGCGCCTCGGCCCCGGGCAGCCCGACAATTGGCGGGCGTAGCGGCTGTTCTTGGCGCCCACCCGGGCGGCGGCGTCCTTGAGCCAGGCGTTGTTCCTCCAGGTTCCGCGGCTATAGCCGCCCATGCCCGCGTAGTAGGTGAGGTACAGCGTGCGTGCATCGTCGACGGGGATGTCCAGGTGACGGTGGGAGCGGTTGAGGTACCAGCCGACGAAGTCGACCGCATCGCCGAAGTTGTCACGGCTGCGGAACCGGTCGCCTGTCTCCCGCAGGTAGTCGCTCCAGGCTTCGTCCGTCGCCTGGGCGAAGCCGTAGGCGGTGGACTCGCGCTTCCAAGGGATGATCCCGAGGAGCTTCCGCCTGGGCGGACGGGCGTTGGCGACGTAGCTCGACTCCTTGTTCATGACCGCCATCATCACCGACACGGGAATTTTCCAACGGATCTCCGCGTCCTTGGCGTCCCGGTACCAACGCGGCTTCTCCTTGAAGATGGCGCAAAGATCCTCCGGATTCGTCGGCGGCTTCGATACGCAACCGGCGAGCAATGCGGCCAGACCTATTGCGATCAACCGCAAGTACAGGACGTTGCTCGATTTCATGGTTCCCTCCTTGGAACTCCTGAGCTTTGAACAGCCCGTTGTGTAGCTATTGGCACTCTTAGACGTCCCTAGCGCGCTATCCTGGCGAGGAACTCCTCCTCATCGATGATCTCGATGCCGAGTTCCTCCGCCCGCGTTCGTTTGCTGCCGGCCCCCGGGCCTGCCACTACCACCGAGGTGTTCTTGGACACCGAGGCGGCGACTTTCGCTCCGAGATCGGTGAGGCGCGTCTTGGCGTCGTTGCGCGACATCTCTTCAAGTGTGCCGGTCAGCACCCAGGTCTGACCCTGAAACGGCAGGGACTCGCCAGGGGTTTCAGCGGGGACCTCCCAGCGGATGCCGATCGTCTCGTGCAGGTCCCTGGCCAAGGCGCGATTGTTTTCATCGGCGAAGAACTCGACGATCCGCGCGGCGACCACGGGACCGACATCCTCCACCTCCTGCAGAGCTTCCAGTTCGGCTTCTAGCAATCGGTCCAGTGTCTTGAAACGCGCCGCCACTGTGGCAGCGGTGGTCTCGCCGACCTCGCGGATACCGAGCGCGTGGATGAACCGGGGGAAGGTCGTCTGCTTGCTCGCCTCCAACGCGGCCAGCAGATTGTCCGCCGACTTCGCTCCCATGCGTTCGAGGCCGCCGAGCTGCTCCGCGGTCAATCGGTAGAGGCCGGCCGGGCTGTCCACCAGTTCCTCGGCCAGCAGTTGGTCGATCAGCTTGTCGCCGAGGCCCTCGATGTCCAGCGCGTGGCGCGAGGCGAAGTGCCGCAACCGCTCCTTGCGCTGGGCCGGGCACTTGAGCCTGTCGTTGCAGCGCGCGACCACTTCTCCCTCTGCGCGTTCGATGGGCGAGCCGCACACCGGGCAGTGCGTCGGCATGTTCACCGTGCGTGCGTCGTCGGGGCGCTTCGACATCACGACCTTGGTCACCTGGGGGATGACGTCCCCCGCGCGGTGGACGAATACCGTGTCGCCGATGTGCAGGTCGAGCCGCTCCACTTCGTCCATGTTGTGGAGCGTGGCGTTGGAGACCGTGACACCACCGACGAACACCGGCGCGAGTTTCGCCACCGGCGTGATCGCGCCGGTGCGGCCCACCTGGAAGTCGACATCCTCGACCACGGTACTCGCCTCCTCCGCCGGGTATTTGTAGGCGATGGCCCAGCGGGGCTTGCGCGTCACTTGGCCGAGCTTGTCTCGCAGGCTGAAGTCGTCCACCTTGATGACCGCCCCGTCGATGGCGTAGTCGAGGTCGTCGCGGGCGCCAAGCAGCTTCTCCACGTAACGGGCACAGGCTTCGAGATTCGCCTGCCTGCTGCCCCAAGGGTTGACCCTGAGACCCCAGTTGCGCAGCGCGTCAATGACCGCGGAATGCCGGGGCTCGCGAGCTGAACCCTCGCCGACGCTGTAGCAGTACATCGACAGCGGTCGGGCCGCGGTGACCGCCGGGTCCAGTTGACGCAAGCTGCCGGCCGCGCCGTTGCGGGGATTGACGATGGTTCTTTCGCCGGCGGCGGACGCCCGCTCGTTGAACTCGTGGAAGCCCGAGATCGGCATGTAGACCTCGCCGCGCACTTCGAGGGCGGGCGGAACGTCGTCGCCCGAGAGCCTTAGGGGAACAGCGCGGATGGTGCGCACGTTGGCGGTGATGTCCTCGCCGGTCGTGCCGTCGCCTCGGGTCGCGGCGCGTACCAGTCGTCCGTCGCGGTACAGCAGCTTTAGCCCGGCCCCCGACCACTTCGGGGAGGAGAGATAATCACGCTCGGGACACAGGAGGAGCACACGGCGGGCGGGGGGCG
>VXPO01000129.1 GCA_009839505.1 Gammaproteobacteria bacterium | reverse complement strand
CTACCCCCACCCCCCCCACCACCACACCCACGACCCGCACGCCCACCACGACCACGACCACCACGAATACGACCACGACGACCACGACGACCACGACGACCACGACGAACACGGGGACCACGACGAACACGGGGAAGACCACCACACCGACCATGGCGAGCATGCGGACGACAAGGAACACGGCGACCAGCACCACGAGCACGGGGACGACGATGAGGAACACGCCGACGACCATGCCGAACACGCGGACGAACACGCGGAACACGCCGACGACCATGCCGCTGACCATGCCGCTGACCATGCCGAAGGCGACGACGAAGCCTTAGTCGAACTCCACGAGGACGAACGGTTCCAACCCGACGCGATCACCGCCTGCATCGTCGGCCTGAAGTCGAAACCCCAGCTATTCGGCCTGCAACGGTTCATCAACGAATACCCGGCGGAGCCGCTGATGGCCATCGTCCCCGGCGTCACGCTGCAGCAGCTGTGGGAACTGCTCGGCGCCGCCGAGGCGGCGCTGCTGGCCGTCAGCGCCTTTGTCATTGCCGCCGGCCTCGTCGGCATGCTCACGACTTTGCTGACGAGCCTAGCGGAGCGGCGGCGGGAGATGGCGATCCTGCGCTCCGTGGGGGCAGGACCCGGATGGGTCTTCGGTCTGCTGCTGGCGGAAGCGGTGATTCTCGCCGGCGCGGCGGCCATCCTGGGCGCCGTCGCGGTGCACGCCGGCATGCTGGCCGCACGCCCAATCGTGCTGGAGCGGCTCGGCTTCTACCTGGCCGCCGGACCGCCGGGAACCTTCGACCTGATCATCGTTCTCGCGGTCACTGCCGCGGCAGGCTTGATCGCTACGTTGCCGGCCTGGCGGGCCTACCGGTTCTCGCTCGCGGACGGACTCACGGTGCGTACGTGAGCGGAGGCGCAGCTTGCCCCGACGGGTATGGATGGGACAAACTCGGCCGCGTCACGCATGGAGTCGCCGGTTCGTGAGACCCGTTGCCGCCATCGTTGCCCTCGCCCTCACCTTCGGCGCGACTGCCGAGGACGAGGAGACGGTTCGGGAGTTGACCTGGGAGGACCTGCTCCCGGAGGACGAGGCCCTGCCGCCACCGGTTGTCGATCACTCCAAACCCATCCTGTTCGACGACTTTCCGATGACGACCATCGGCGGCGTCGTTCCTGAGCTCAATGGCCAGCTCGTCAAGCTGCCCGGCTTTGTCGTGCCCCTCGACGTGAGCGGCAACAAGGTCGCGAGTCTGCTGCTCGTTCCGTACTTCGGCGCCTGCATCCACCAACCACCTCCGCCGTCCAACCAAATCGTCTACGTGGAGTTCGAAGACCCGGTCGAGATCAGGTCGATGTACGACCCCGTGTGGATAACGGGGCGCATGGGTCTCGACGTTCACAGCAGTACGCTGGCCACGGCCAGCTACTCGATGAAGGGCCGGAGTCTCGAGAAGTACCACTACTGACGGCCGTAGGGGCGACCGCGCGCCCTACGGGCGCGTTGTGGTCGCCCGTGCCCGCGGCCGCCCGTGCCAGTCACCGCACGTTCGGTTTAGCCAAGGGCGACCACAAGGGTCGCCGCTACGGGGTTGTCAAAAGGTCTTCGGCGCGATGCATCGCCTTGCGCAGCGAAGCCATGGGCCGCAGCCAAGGGCTCATCGCCATGAGATTCTCCGGCAGGCTGACCAGCGCCCGTTGCGCGGTGTCCAGATCCTCGTAGACCCCCGCCAACAGCACGAACCAGAGATCACCGTCTTTCTCCACCAGGGCACCTGACAGAAGCGGCAGGCCGTGGTCAGTGACGAACGCGTCCACTTCGGCCTCACTGCGGAGCGCCACCAGCTGGATCACGTAGAACGACTCCGGCAGATCGATCAGGGCGACGGGATCGTCGGGCTGATAGGCAAGCTGCTGATACAGAGGCGCCGGCAGGGGTTCCTGCGCCGTCTGAGTCGCAAGCGGCGCCCCGGGAATGGGAGCCCCACCCGACGAGCGCTGTTCGACAATTGTGGGCCGCGGAAAACGACTTGGTCGGGGATTGGCTACCAGGCTTGGATCCTGGACGCAGTGCCAGCCGCCGTCTTTGGCCATCTCGCAGAACCACTTGGCGCCCGCTGCGGAGGCTCCGCCGACGAAGTCCGCACGTTCGGGACTCGCGCAGCCGGCCACCACGGCCAGCGCGAATATCCAACGGGTTGCTCGGCATGCCTGCATGGGGCGCGACTTTGAGGCTTCGTCCGGCCCATGTCAAAGCACCGTGACAGGCGCTCGCCACACGCTCCTCGTCGTTGATTCAAGCTAGCGCATTGGTCATTATTGCGCGCTTTGACGGCACGGCTCGGGAACGCTCAGGTGCTTGCGACGCTCGACAGCTACGACCGCGTACCGCGGATCTTGCGGCTCAACCTCGCCGGCCAGCCCGTGGAGTGGGCTAGCTGGCAGGAGGCCGTATGCCTGTACGCCAGAGACCTCGTCGTGTGGAAGCGGGGCGACGCCGTTCTGCGTCTGCGCGGCGGGCGCTCGCGGATCGACGGCAACCGCACCACCGTGGACGTGCACAGCATCATCGCCTGTGGCGGGCACATCAGCCGTCACGCCCGCTCCACGCCACCGTTGACCAACCCGGCCCTGTTCGGCCGCGACCGCAATCTCTGCCTGTATTGCGGTGGCGTATTCGCCGATCTGGCATTGACCCGGGACCACGTCGTGCCGAAATCCCGCGGCGGTACGGACAACTGGGACAACGTCGTAGCCGCCTGCAAGCGTTGCAACCATCGCAAGGGCAACAGCCTGCCCCACGAATGCGGCATGGAACTCCTGGCGCTGCCCTACGTGCCGAACATCGCCGAGTACCTGGCGCTGATCAACTCGGGACGGATTCTCGGCGACCAGATGGACTTTCTCGCCAGTCAGTTCGGACGGGCGAGCCGGGAACGCGACAGCCTGCTGCAGTGACTGTGGGCGCTGCGCCCGCGCTGCGGTTCAATCAACAGCGTGGGTGAGCGCGGCGACCACGTGCGCCATGCAGGCGGTGACCCGCTTGCCGGTGGCGATGTCGAGGAATTCGTTGGGCCCGTGAGCGTTCGACTTCGGACCGAGTACGCCGGTCACCGCGAACTGCACGTCGGCAAAGCGATCACCGAGCATCTTCATGAACGGGATCGTGCCACCCGTGCCCATGCTCTTGAACGGCGCTCCGAAGTGCGCGCGGGATCCACGGTCGAGAGCCTCCGCCAGCCAAGAGTCCGTGTCCGGGGCCGACCACCCGGTCAGGGGATGATCCAGTTCGAAAGTGACATCGGCGCCGTGGGGCGGGTTGGACACGAGGATGTCCTTGATCCGGTCGGCCGCGGCATCGGCGTCAAGCGTCGGCGGTAGCCGGAACACGAGCTTGGCGGCCGTGTAGGGACGCAGCGTATTGCCGGCGTCCGCAATGCCTGGAGCACCGCCGAAGCCCACCACGGCGAGACTTGGTTGCCAGGTATTCGCGAGCACCAACTCCGCCGGAGTAGCCTCGCCCGGTCCCGTACGACCGGCCCAGGGAAACCGGCCGGTACCAAGGTCGCCCAGGGTCTGGGCGACCTCTTCCGCCTGACGATGGGCCGCCGCCGGAACCGGGACGTGGAGGACGTCGACCAACTCGCCCGTGGCAGCGTTCTCGACCCGCTCGATCAAGCGTCTGAGCAGGCGGAAGCTCGATGGCACGATGCCCCCGGCAGCACCCGAGTGAACGCCTTCGGTGAGCACCTGCACGGTGAGCGTCCCTGGCAACATGCCACGCAGGGATGTGGTCAGCCAGAGCTGGTCGTAGTTGCCGCACTCGGCGTCGAGGCAGATCACCAAGTCCGGCGTGCCGATCTCGTCCGCCAAGGCGTCCATGTAGAACGGCAGGTCGTAGCTGCCGCTTTCCTCGCAGCCCTCGATCAGAACGTAGCAGCGCGGATGGGGAATACCCTGATGCTGCAACGCCGCGATAGCCGTCAGCGAGCCGAACACGGCGTAGCCGTCGTCGGCGCCGCCCCGACCGTACAGGCGCCCGTCCCGGATCACCGGTTTCCACGGTTCGAGCCCGTCCGCCCAGCCTTCGAACTCCGGCTGCTTGTCGTAGTGTCCGTAGAGCAGTGCGTTGCCGGGCGCGTCGCCCTCAATCTCGCACACCAGAACCGGCGTTCGACCCGGCAGGGTAAAGATCCGATGGGTCAGACCCCGAACGCCGGAGCCTGCCACCCAGCGTTCGAGTTGCTCGACGGCCGCGCGCATATGGCCGAGCCGCTCCCAATCCGGCTCGAACGCCGGCGATTTGTTGGGAATGCGGATGTACTCCTCGAGGGTCGGCACGATGCTATCGTCCCAGACCTCGTCGACGAACTCCCCAAGCTGCTCGCTATCCACGGCTAGCCCGTCCTGCGCCAACGCGTGCCACCCGCGGTGTCCTCCAGTTGAACACCCTCGGCTGCCAGCTCGTCGCGGATGGCGTCCGCGAGTGCGAAGTCCTTCGCGGCACGGGCGGCGTTGCGCTCCGCAATGCGGTGTTCGACGGTGGCGTCATCGGACAGGCCCTGGAAGTGCTCGCTCGGCGACTTGGTGAGAAGCCCCAGGAGCCATCCACCGGCCAGCAGCGACGAGCGTAGCGACCTTACCGTGTCGGCGTCATCGGCACGGCGGATGTCCGCGGCCAACGCGTGCATGGCGGCCAGCGCCCGGGGCGTGTTGAGATCCGCACACAGGGCGTCCAGCACGGCCTTGGGGAACGCGTCCACGCCAGCGCTCGAATAACTCGCCGCAGTGTCGTTGTCGCCGTCGTCGGCGTCGCGAAGCGCCCCGTAGAGCGAGTCGAGGCTCCCCTGCGCGTGCGCGAGACTCTCCCCCCACTGTAGTTCCTGCCGGTAGTGGCCGGACAAGAGGGCGTAGCGGAGCACTTCGCCGTCGTGGCGTTCAAGCAGGTCGCGGATCGTCACGACGTTGCCCACGCTCTTCGCCATCTTGGCGCCGCCGAAGGTGAGCATGCCGTTGTGCAGCCAATAGCGCACGCTGGCGGTGCCGCCGTTGACGCATCGGCTCTGGGCGCTTTCGTTCTCGTGATGGGGGAAGGCGAGATCGCTGCCGCCGCCGTGGATGTCGATCACCGGACCGAGATGGGTGCGGATCATGGCCGAGCACTCGATGTGCCAGCCAGGCCGGCCGCGACCCCAGGGACTGTCCCACCCGGGCAGTTCCGGCGTTGACGGCTTCCACAGCACGAAGTCCTTGGGATCCTTCTTGTAGGGCGCGACCTCCACCCGCGCGCCATCGCGCATCTCTTCGAGACTGCGTCTGGACAAAGTGCCGTACTGCGGGTCGGACGGAACGTGGAAGAGCACATGGCCTTCGGCTTCGTAGGCATGACCGATCCCGATCAGCTTCTCGATCATGGCGATGATCGGCTCGATGTGGCCGGTGGCGCGGGGCTCGACATCGGGCGGCATGACGCCGAGAGCCGCGACATCCTCCAGGTACTCCGCCGCGTAGCGCTCGGCGTGCTCGGCGATCGACTCCCCCGATTCGAGCGCCGCGGCATTGATCTTGTCGTCCACGTCGGTGATGTTGCGGACGTACGTCACCTTGGCATATTCGAGCCGCAGCAATCGCACAAGGACGTCGAAGACCACCGCCGGCCGGCCGTTGCCGATGTGCTGCAGGTCGTACACCGTCGGACCGCAGACGTAGATGCTGACTTCGCCGGGAACGAGGGGTTCGAAGCGTTCCCGCTGGCCGGTTTGGGTGTTGTGAAGTGTGATTTCCATGCTGCCGAACTCTTACCTTGCTGAAGCTGTGGCGGACAACGGGTGTCCACCGCCCTTGTGTTCAGCTAAGGGCGACAGCGAGTCGGCGGCGGCGTGGCGGCTTGCATGGCGGCGCGGATCATACGCCCAAGGCGCACCATGTCAAACAACAGCCTGCGCCAGTTGATCGGCCCGATAGCTGGACCGCACCAGCGGCCCGGAAGCGACCTCGTGGAAACCTTCGGCAAGTGCCCACTCTCGGTACTCGTCGAACTCGTCGGGCCGAACCCAGTGCGCCACGGGCAGATGATTACGGGTTGGCTGCAGGTACTGGCCGAGCGTCAGCAGGTGCACCCCGCGATTGCGAAGATCGATCATGGTCTCGCGGATCTCCGCGTCGGTCTCACCCAAACCCAGCATCAGGCTGGTCTTGGTCACCACGTCCCGGGATGCCGCGTGTTCCAGGACATCGAGCGTCTGCTCGTAGCCCGCGCGGGGGTCGCGCGCGACATGGGTCAGCCGTCGCACGGTCTCGATGTTCTGCGCGAACACGTCGACTCCCGACGCGACCACCGTGTCCACGGCGTCGACGTCTCCCTGAAAGTCCGGCGTCAGGGCCTCAACAGTGGTCGCGGGGCATCTCGCCTTGATCGCACGGATGCACGCTGCGTAGTGGCCGGCGCCGCCGTCCGGCAAGTCGTCCCGATCGACGGACGTCAGCACCACGTAGCCGAGGCCCATCAGCGCCACCGACTCCGCCGCGTTGCGAGGTTCCTCCGCGTCGAGCCAACCTCGCGGGTTCCCGGTGTCCACGGCGCAGAACCGGCACGCGCGGGTGCAGACGGAACCCATGAGCATGAGGGTCGCCGTGCCGGCATTCCAGCACTCGCCGATATTCGGACAATGGGACTCTTCGCACACCGTGGCAAGCCGATGCTCGTGGACGGTACGGCGCACGGCGGCGTACCTGCCATCGTTGGCGATGCGTACGCGAAGCCACGGTGGCTTGCGCAACGGCTCGCCGACGGCGTCCACCTCGGTCACCTTGATGCCGTCCTTGATGGCGCTGAATCCCTGCGCCGTCCGGTATTTCACGCCGCTCGCGGGCATGGCGCGATTGTACGCCACGGTTGGCGGACCGTCCGTCAAGTGCTCAGGGATTGAACCGGTCCGCGAGCATCTCGCATTCGGCCTCTTCCACACCCGCGCGTTCCGCGAACTCGCGCCAGTCATTGACGGCGTTTAGAACCTCTTCAGCACACCTGCGTAGCCGTGGCCTGCTCAGTCCGAACACTCGGCCGGCACCACCGACTTCGCTCGGTTTCGGGGGACGCGGGTCGAATCCAAAACCCGCAGCGTGGTATTCGCCGATGGCCATGCTCGGTACGAGGTCGTATGCCGGCGACAGCCGATAGCCCTCGCCCCGGTGTACCAAGGTGAAGTTGCGGGCATGGTCGTCAGTGTTGTTGATCGCGCGATTGAACAGCGCAAGCCGGGCGAGCTGTTCGACATCGGACCGGATGGAGACCGAATGGCGGGCAAGAACGTCGGCGATGTCGTCGTACCGGAACAGCAACCCCGAGTCGCGTTGGGTCCCCTCCTCCTTGAGCAGCGCGTTCACGGTCACCAGGTGATGCCGACCGCCGAGCGGCGCGACGTCGAAACGTTCCAAGAGCAGAACGTCGCGACCGTCGTCTCCCTCGACGATTTTTCCCCGCGCAGCATCCAGCCCCGCCGCCCGTGCCATTTCAAGACAGGCGAGTTCGACCCGGGCGTGGTTGTACGTATCGCCGGACAAGCGGTTGAACTTCGCCAGGTAGTGGGTGTCCCCATCCGTGAGCAGGGCCTTCGGTCTTGCTCCCCCGCTACCGCTTCCCACCTGCACGAGCTGGCGCAGTCCGAATTCCTCTGCGGTCATCCGCCGGGACGCATCGACGCGAACGGCCGCCTGCTCGACACCAACTAGACGCTCGAGTGGAGCCCCGTGCGTGAACGTCGCCGCCCGCCCGACGGCTGTCACCGACAGTGCTCCGATCCGGCTGACAGCGGGTTCCAGGGTCAGAAGTTCGATGGCGCTGTTGACGTTGAGCCGGCGCGCATGGTGTTCGAGGGCAAAGATGGCAAGCACCCGGCGTCCCCACGCGTCCGGGAGATGATCGTCCACGAATCCCGGCATGCCGCCTTGGCAGAGGAACCGCGTCTCGCCAGACTCGAGTGGCAAGCGGCGGGGATCCAACGGAAATGCGCCGGGAAGCTCTAGGAAATCTCGCGTATACCGGAAGTCCACGCGGCGAAGTACGCCCGAATCCTCCTCGAGGACACATTCTGCCGCGTGGCACGCCCCGGTTGCGGGGGTGTCGACGTGGATGTCAAAGCGCGCGAGCGTCAAACAGGCTCTCCACCGGGCGCAAGAGCCCGTCGAACGTCTCGGCCAGACCGAGAATCTCCCCCGCGCGGTAGTACTTGCCGATGGTCACCGACAGGTCGCCCTTCTCCATTTTCTGCAGCGTGGATCGGCTGACGCCGATGCGCAGCGCGAACGCGGCCAAGTCATCTCGGGGAAAGCGGCGTTTGCGCGCGGCGCGCAGGCTCTCACCGAGCTCAGGAAGAGCGGCAATCACGACTTACCAATATATTGGTATTTAGAGGTTGGAACGCATCCTAATACCGTAATGTTGGTATTTCAACGAGCGAGACGTACAAAACTCGGGAGGGGCTACGGTCGCTAAGGCTTGCTCCCCATGCGCATCCCTCGAAACTCCGTGTCGATGCGCTATCAGATTTCCCGACCATAGCGATTGCGCCTGGCCCGTTCGAAGAACTCGTCCCACTCGGCGTCGGTTAGACGCGCCGGCTCTCCGAACTGGCGAGCGAGGAGGTACTGGCGGCACATGATCTCCAGGCGTTGCGACATGTTGACGGCGTTCTTGAGGTTTTGTCCCCGGGCGATCATGCCGTGGTTGCCGAGGAGGCAGGCTGTCCGGTCGGTCAGCGCCTCGGCGGCATCGTCCGCCAGTCGTTGCGTGCCGAAGGTGGAGTACGGCACGCAGGGAACGTCGTTGCCGCCGAACGTGCCCACCAGGTAGTGGAACCCGGGCAGCGCCATCAGGTTGCTCGCCAAGGCCACGCAGTGGTCCGAGTGGGTGTGAACCACGGCTTGCGCTTCCTCGTGACGCCGGTAGATGGCGGCGTGCATGCGCCACTCCGACGAGGGCTTACGGTCTCCCTGCCACTCGCCGTCCAAGGAGACTTCGACGACGGTGTCGACGGCGATGTTCTCCGCCTTGGCGCCGTTCGGCGAAATGAGCATGTTGTCGCCGAAACGGACACTCAGGTTGCCCGACGACAACTCGTTCAAGCCGATCCGCTCGACGTGCTTGTACTGCTCGACCAGTTGTTCGCGCAGGATTGTCTCGTCCGTTCCGTTGGCCATGGCCATCTCCTAGTCCATTCTCACAGTTGAGCCGGATCTCTACGCGGTGTCTGCCAACCGCATTCGCGCGAGAGCTGCTTCGAAAAAGTCCTCTTCGCCCGCGCCTCCGGCCTTGAGCACCACCGAAACGGGGTCGGCCACGGCCCAGTGGCAATACCCGCCGTACAGTTCGTCGTACCCCGACACCCGTACCTGATCGATCCCCAGCCTATCCACCACCGCACCGGACGTCTCGCCGCCGGCCACCACGAACTTGCGTACCCCGAGTTCGTGCAGCCGCTGCGCCACGCTGGCGAGCAGGTCATCGGCGAGGGCGGACGCCCCGTCGCGACCGAGTTCCTGCTGGACGCGCCTCACCTGGTCCTCGTCTCCCGTGGTGGAGACGCCGATCGGGCCTTGCGGCAACCGGGTGGAGGCCCAGTCGACAATCCGGTCGAGCAGGTTCTCTTCGCGCGCGGCCTCGACAAGATCGATCCTGAATAGCGGGTGCTCCCGCTCGAAGCGCGCCAGTTGGCGGTTGGTCTTCGGTGAACAGCTTCCGGCGATCACGGCTTCGAGTCCCGGTGCTGGCGGCAGCAACCTGGGCGGTTGGCAGCGGCGTTCCTGCGTTCGCCACGCGCGCGACAGGTAAACCGGTAGTTCGTCCGCGCCGGTCACCGCTGGCATGCCGACCGCCAGTTCGGCGATACGGGCCAGATCCGTGCTTTC
Organism: Gammaproteobacteria bacterium; assembly: GCA_009839505.1. Classification (GTDB taxonomy): domain Bacteria; phylum Pseudomonadota; class Gammaproteobacteria; order Pseudomonadales; family Azotimanducaceae; genus VXYL01. The sequence continues at coordinate 38,025 of VXPO01000129.1, read as the reverse complement.
CAGCGCATCGGTGATGAAGAAACGGATCCCCTGATCGATCTGTTCCCGCAGATACGCCTCCCGTTCGGCCTTGCTCGCCCGCACCTGGCGGAACGGCAGTAGCCCCACCGTCTTGCGGCTCTGCGCCTGCAGCCACTCCACCAGGTTGGAATTGGTCATCGGGGTGACCGGATCCCGGCTCTTCGCGCTCTCGTGCAGCATGTTCCTGCCTAGGAACAACCGGCCTTGGTAGACGGTCGCATCGCGGGAGGGAAACGCCGGACAGAACAGCAGATGATCGGCGCCGCTCACTTCCATCAACGCCTCCGACACCGGGCCGATGTTGCCCTCCTGGGTCGAAGAGAACACCGCGCTGTACTTGTAGTAGAGACGCCGAGTGCCCACCGCCAGCAGGCCCTCGGCGGACCGCCTGGCGTCTGCCGCCGCCTCGTCGGGCGGCAGAAGCAGGATCTTGCGACCGACGACGACGGCTTCGGCATCGGCAGGGAGTCGGTCAAGCGCGTCCACGGATGTCACCAGCGGGCAAGGCACGCCCTCGCTCTCCAACAGGCTCGCCACCTTGGCGCCACCCGTCAGGTCGTCGGCGATCACGCCCAGCTCAAGCATCCTGGTCTCCTTGAGGCACTCTCTACAGGCACTCTCTACAGGCAGAAGGGCGCAAACATACCGTGAAGCGCTCGCGTTATCATCGGCGGCCATCGTACGGCTGAGGGGAAGGCATGGCCGAGCAAGCCTTGCTGCCGCAGGAACTCGAGACGCTCGAAGTCCATGGGGAAACCGACGTGGGCTGGGATGCGCACACCCCGATCAACGAGACCCTCGACGACGAGGGCAATCCGTCAACGGGCGGGCGGGGCTTCGGCATCGCCGACCCACGCGCGCCGGGCGCCCGCGTGTACGACCACCCCGACGTGGAGAAGCTGCGCAGGCATCTCAAGCGCACCAACGGCATTCGGGGCCTCGAGATCTGCAACCCGGACGAAGTGGAACGGGCAGCCCGGATCTTCCGCCGGGACGGCTTCGTCGTCGTGCGCGACCTCCTCGACGCCGAGCACCTGGAGCTGTTTCGCCGCGGCAGTGCCCGGGCGCTGCGCCAGATCCTCGAAATCCCGGCACCCGGCAAGCGCAAGTACGTGACCGAGAGCGGGCGCCTCCCCCACCGCTACAGCTACGGCACGGCGTCCGCCTCCCGGCAGATGCTCCACGAGGAGGAGTGGGCGGCCATGGTCGACCTGCCCAACACGACGCCGATCCTGACCGAGATCTTCGGCTCCAAGGACTACATGGTGCTCGGCGCCGGCGGCGATCTCTGCCTGCCCGGCGCCGTCGAGTACCAGCACCTGCACGTCGATGTCGGCGAATCCAACCAGATCTCCGAAGGGCGCCTGAAGACGGCGAAGGACATCGGCGTCGAGATCAACACCGTGGAAGGCTCTGACGAACTCGACCTCGCCACCCGGCGCCGCATCATCGACTTCTGCCCGGCCGTGGTGACCATCAACTTCGCCATGTGCGACCTCACCTGGGAGAACGGCCCGATCCGCCAGATCATCGGCTCCCACACCTGGCAGATGCGACCACCGCCACCGGCGGACGAGCCCGACTGGATGCGGCTGTCCACCCTCGTCGGCGCGCCCGCCGGCGCCGGCGTCATCCGCGACAACCGCGCCTGGCACAGCGCCACGCCGAACCTGAGCCGCGAGATCCGCTCGCTGCCGAACGTTGAATACGGGGCACCGTGGCTCGGCTCGCAGCACAAGAAGACGATGCCCCACGACATCTGGGAGACGCTCACGCCCCACGGCAAGCACCTCTGCCGGCACATCAAGGCCGACCCCGGGGTGTGGCCGCCGGGTGCCGGCGTCATGCATCCGCTGGGCAGCGAGCGTCGGGCCGCCGCCAAGCGCATGGGCGGCACGGGAGAACGGCGGCACGGCAGCCCGGGCGGGTAAACGCCTTTTCACCATGGGTCTGCTCGACGAACGCGAGATCGAGAGTTTCGAGCGCGACGGCTATCTGATCCTTTCGGGCTTCTTCGATGCCATCGAAGTCGGCGAACTGCGGGACGCGACCGCCGAGATCCTACGCGACGCGAAACGGGGAAGCCGCGGCATCGGTTTCGATCCGTGGACGACCGAACCCGGCGATGCGCTGAACCCGAACCGGGTCTACTACTACAACGACATCTTCCTTGAACACCCGCGCCTCGATGCCCACATGCGCAACCCGCGCCTGGCGACGGTGTTCTGCGAGCTCTACGACAACGACATCGACGCCTTCCAGTCGGCGACAGTGGTGAAACCCGCCATGATGAACTTCGACTTCCAGGGCTGGCACCAGGACGCGCCCGACTACATCCCGCTGTCGAACTACAAGCTGTCGTCGGCGCTGACCTACCTCTGCGAAATGGGCCCGGACACGGGCGGCACCTCGCTCGTGCCCGGCAGCCACCGCGACGGCCTATTCGAACGCGGCTACGTCGAGATGCCGGACTGGCCGGTCAAGAAACGCATCATCGTGGGCTTCGAACCGTACGAACCGCGCATCGTGACGCCCGAGTTCCAGCCCGGCGACGTGCTGATCTTCCACCCCTGCGTGATGCATCGGGCGAACTCGAACTACACCGACGAGAGCAAGATCGGCCTGATCAACGCCTACCGCTCGGTGGACTGCATCGACATCCAACAACGGAGCACGTTCAAGGCGGACAACATCCCGATCACGCGCAACAGGGCCGTCGTCTGAACGTCTGATCGCGCATGCAAAACCCGTTTTCGGGTGATCTTCCTCCGGGATTCACGGGACGTCGTCGGTCGGTCGCCGAAGGGTTCCCTTAAGATCGGGGATCCCATTGAGAGTCGAGCGATCCATGTACATCACCCCCCTTGAGGCCACGCCGCACCATACCGACGCCGACGATGGCCTCGAAGTCGTTGGAGGGAAAGGAAGATCCCTTGCCAGGATGGCAAAGGCGGGCTTCAACGTTCCCGGTGGCTTCATTGTTACGGCGGCGGCCTACCGCTCCTTCGTTTCGACCAATCAACTCCAGGAGAAGATCGTGGCGCTCGCTAGACCCGCCGTGGTGGATGGTCGAGTGTCCTTCGAGCAGGCGTCCTCCGCGATACAGGCACTGTTCGCCGAATACGATCCATCCGCCGAGATCACTGCTGAGATCAGCCAGGCCTACGGCTCGCTCGACGACTCACCCGTCGCCGTGCGCTCCTCCGCCAATGCCGAAGATCTGCCGGGGCTGTCTTTCGCGGGTCAGCAGGAGACCTACCTGAACGTCACGGGTACGGACGAGGTCGTCGCCGCCGTGCGCAACTGCTGGGCTTCCCTGTGGACACCGCAAGCCATCAGCTATCGACACCAGAACGGCATCGATCAGGGCTCGGTGGCCATGGCCGTAGTGGTCCAGGCCATGGTGTCCTCCCAAGTCTCCGGCATCCTGTTCACCGCCAACCCCGCCACGGGCGAGCGCTCGGAGATCATCGTCAACGCCAGCTTCGGTCTCGGCGAAGCCGTGGTCAGCGGGCAGGTCACGCCGGACACCTACATCGTCGACAAGGAGAACCTGCGCGCCAAGGAAACCATCATCGGTCCAAAGGAGCAGCAAGTGGTCGCCCACGGTAGTCAGGGCACCCGTCTCGCCGATGTTGACGAAGCCAATCGAGGAAAGTCCTCGTTGACCGACGACATGCTGCAGCAATTGTCGAAAACCGCCATCGACATCGAGAAGCTCTATGACGGCGTCCCGCAGGACATCGAGTGGGCGGTCGTCGGCGACGATCTCTACCTGCTCCAATCACGCCCCATTACCAACCTGCCGGTACAACCCATTGAGGTGGTCTGGGAACCACCGCCCCCGGCCAGAATCCTCTACCGACGCCAGATCGTCGAGAACATGCCGGACCCGATCTGTCCGCTTTTCGAGGAGCTCTACCTGACCGAGGGCCTGGAGGCGCCGCGCAAGCACAGGCCCAGCATGATGCCCGGCGGCGGACCAGCCTTCATGACCTGCAACGGTTACGCCTATTGCCGGGCCGATCACCCGAGCAACCGAATCGATCCCAATGCGTCCGAGGAAGAGCTGCAAGCAGCTTTCAAGCGGACGATCGACGAGATCTGGGAACGTCACGGGGATCAGTCGGCGGAAGAAAAATACGACATGGCGCTGTTTCGTTCGGAGCTCACGGCAGAAGAACAAGCCGAGTTCGATGCCGTCGCCGCAACCTACGAAGGCGACAACCTGGCCCATGATCTGACTTTGCCGCCATCGGACAACCCGACATACGTCGCCAACAACAAGACCCAGAACAACGACGCTCGCTGGCAGACCTGGCAAGAAGAAGCCTTGCCCCGCCTGGTCGGCACCGCCGAGAAATGGCGCAAGGTGGACCCACACAACGCCACCGACGAAGAGCTGCTGGCCGGTATCCGCGAGATGGCGATCGAGGAAGGAACCTACTGGACCGGCAATACCAGCCACACCTTCGGAATCGCCAAGTCCACCGACGATCAGCTGCAATGCTTCCTTCACGAGAACCTGCCGGACGACCGATACATCAGCGGCCAATTCCTCACCGGCTTCGAGTCCAAGACACTGCAGGCCAATGCCATCCTGTTCGAAATCGCGAAGCTCGTCCGCGCCAGCGAGGCGCTGACCTACCTCGTCATCGTGACGCCCGCGCAGTTCCTGTCGCGCGCGTTGCAGGAACATGCCGAGGGCGCCCCGATCCTCAAGGCGCTGGACGACTATTTCGACGTCTACGGGCACCAGGGGTACAGCCTCGATTTCGTCGAGCCAACGCAAGCCGAAGACCCGTCGGCGACGTTCGCAACCTTGAAGTCGATGGTGCAGAACGCGAACTACGATCCGAAGGATCAGGAGGCTCGGGCCACGGCGGTTCGGGGCAAGAAATTCGAGGAAGTCTCACAGAAGCTATCGGGACTCACCTACTGGCAGTTCCGATACCGTCTGTGGTTCGGACGTCGATACAACCACATCCGCGAAGAGACAGCTTTCTACTTCGGCTACACCTGGTCCGTGCTGCGGCCTATGGCATTCGAGCTGGGTCGGCGCATGGTCGACGCGGGGACCTTCCTCGACCCGGAAGACACCTTCTTCCTGGTGACCGATGAACTGAAGCGAGCCATCGAGGCCCGCAAGACCGGCACAGGCCTCCCTGAACTGGGCGAACTCGCGGCCGAGCGGCGCGAGCTCCGGGAAGCACGCAAGCTCCTGCATCCGCCGGGGACGATGCCCGAGGAGGCGAGCAACATCCCTTCCGTTCGGTTCAAGGAAACCCAGATCAGGAACGACGAATCCAGCGACGGGCTCAACGGCTTCGCCGTCAGTTCCGGAACGGTGACCGCCCCGGCAAGCGTCATCCTGTCGCAGAACGACTTCGACAAGATGGAGCCCGGCTCGATCCTGGTCGCCCCGAACACCACCCCCGCGTGGACTCAACTGTTCGCCCACGCCGTGGGTCTGGTTACCGACATGGGCAGCATCCTGGCGCACGGGTCCATCGTGGCACGGGAGTACGGAATCCCCGCGGTGCTCGGCGTGGGCAACGGCACCGTGCGCATCAAGCACGGCCAGTCCATCACCATCGACGGCGACGCGGGCTCGGTGACGCTGCACGAGGAGGGGACGGCGCATCCTTAGCTGCATTTCCACCGGTATCGGCCAATGAGAAGAGATTGTCAATTCTGGTGACGGCCCCACTTCCGCCTAGTCGGTTCGCGTTTTTCTGGCATTTCGAGCGGGTTTTCGGTCCACGCACCGACCCGACTCCGCGCCTTCCTCGACGAAGCGACCCTTCGAATCCCAACCCGACCAGATGCGGTCGTGCTCGCGGCCAAAGTCCACGCCCAACAGATCAAACGGCGGTTCCTGAACCTATGCGGTTAGCATTGCTTTAACTTCCGATGGCCGGGATTTGTCCCAGAAGACCTCGGAAGAGCGGGTGAGCACGTTCAGCAGGCGGCTCCTGCCACGTGGTTACGCCAGCGCGTTCTCGCGAGTCTCCTTGTTACGGTTGTGCCCTCTTCGACGTCAAGCAGATGCTGGCGTGCACCCCGGCTGCTATGTTACGCGGCTTGCTCCAAAGGACTTGGACTGTTCCCCCGCGCCATGAAGAAGCCGAGCACGAAGTCGCGCAGACGGAACAGGATCCACGCCGCAAAGTTGAACGCGCGGCGATTGGTTTCCAAGCGCAAGAAGAAGATTCTGCTACGGAGCCTCCACGGGCGTCGGCCCCGGGAGGTAAGGGTCATCGGGGACGAACGGTACGACAGGCCCATTGCTTGCCCCGCAGACTTCTCGCTCGAGACGAACTTCGACGAGGTCGTAGGAGTCCTTCATGGGATCCGATCCGCTAGCCGACGCCAGCGTAACGAGAGAACCTACATTGACTTTGCCAACATCCGAAGGCTCTCGCCAACAGCCGCGTTAGTGCTCGCTGCAGAGCTGGACCGGTGGAATCATATACGAGTCGGAGGTCGTTTGAGGCCGGTCGATCTGCCCTCGTGGGACCCCAATGTCCGGTGCCAACTCCGCGACATGGGATTCTTCGAGCTGCTGGCCACGACTCCGCAGTCAGACCTGTTCGGGGATGACGTCGACCCCGACACTCGTTACGTCATGTTCCGGACAGGAAACCTCGCCGACGGCGAAGCAATCCACCAGTTACGTGAGGTTGACCTGGAACCCGTTGTTGGTGCCGTACCCAGAAGACGCCAACTCTACGGTGCCGTGACGGAGGCAATGACCAACGTCGTGCAACACGCCTACACGGGCACCGTGCGCCAACCCAACTGGTGGTTGTCTGCATCGTACAACGCCGCTGCGAAACGGGTCACGATCATGATCTACGACCAAGGGCAGGGAATACCGAAGACACTGCCTGCAAGACTGGACGAAAGGCTGCTCGCCACGTTCGGTAGGGATCACGCGAGGATGATCCAAGCGGCCCATGAACTTTCCCGGAGCGCGAGTGCCAAACCATACCGAGGACAGGGCCTACGACGAGATGTGCGAGGCTACTTGAACGGAATCCGTGGTGGTGCGAGGTACCGCGTGATCAGCCTGAAAGGCGAGTACATCTACGAGGTCGGACCTGATGGCAAGACCACGCAACGCTTGACTACGCATCAAAAATCCCTATATGGCACACTCATAGTCTGGGACGTGAGCACCCAATGATGAACAGTCAGCAACCCAAGGACAAGCAGCTATCCGTGGCAGACGACTTCTCGCCCTTCCCGGCCGGACGTTTTCACGATGACGGGGAATTCAACGGCACGCGCTTCCGCGAGGACTTTCTCGTGCCTGCGTTGCAGGCCCTAGAGCCCGCGGGGCACTTGATCGTGACCTTCGAAGGCGTCGCTGGTTTGGGTTCCTCCTTCCTAGACGAGGCGTTCGGCGGCCTAGTGAGAGTCGATGGCTACAGCAAGGAGCGTCTCGACGAATGTCTCGAGATATCCGCCGGGGCGGATCACGAGTTAGACGACTTCGTTGAACTGGCGCTTCGGTACATTCAACGGGCGGCCGAGGGTTGAACCTCGTTGAACAGTCCCTCCCAGCCATTCTCGGCGCCCTATCGGGCGCGGCTTTTGGGTTGTTCGGTAGCCACTACCTCCAGTACAAACTGGGTGCCCGACTACAGCGGGTAAGTGCCCTAAGGCATGCGTTCTACGACTATCTGGACTTGGTTGCGGACTATTGGTCGGGTGGCGTCGACGGAGAGGCCCGCTTGCGCAAAGAAGCCCGACTCCTTGCAGCTCAGAGGACCATCTCCATTGAGTTGGTGGTGTTGGCCAAACAGGTTCGTCGGGTGCGGCGGGCGAGGGATGCCACACGATCGGACCGGCTCTCTTTGTGGGACGCAGCGACTGGGGGTTGTTTTCAACAAGCCCAATGGTTGCCAGATCCGCAGCGTTTGAATCGCGCTGCGCGTGCAGTAGGCCGCATCGTGAAGTCGTTGGAATGAGAACTTCGAACGTTCTATCCGCTTCGGTGGCTGATGATCTGTCCGGGTCCCTCACTAACATCCTCGAGCCCGGCTCAGTGCGCCGCTTCACGTGGTACCAACCGTGCGTCACCGGCCGAACGTAGGCACGTAACGTAGGCACGTATTGTCAAGGTCGCCTCACGCTTTCGTCGGGTGGGCAGGAGGATACCGAAGCCCACCTCGCCCAGATTGATTGTCGCCACGATAACCCGCTCGCGCTCGAAGTCGGCACCCAATTGACCTTGTGAGCGTTTCTCCGCCAAGGGGACGAAGTCTTCCCATCCTCGGCTTCCACACCGACAACGGCAGCGAGTACATCAACCACCGCGTCGCCCGGCTGCTCGACAAGCTGCGTGTCGAGCGCTTCACCAAGTCCCGCTTCCGCCGCTCCAACGACAACATGCTGGTCGAGGGCAAGAACGCCAACGTCATTCGCAGGTGGTTCGGCACGACCACATCCCGCAGCGAATTCGCACCGGAGGTCAACCGTCTTGCTCAGGCACGCTCTCGCCGTTCCTCAACTTCCACCGTCCCTGTCCGTTCGCCACCGAGTACCGCGACGGAAACGGCCGGATCCGGCCCAAGTACCTCGCCGCCGACCTCATGACCCCTTACGACCGGCTGCGCTACCCTTGGCACTGAGCGATCAGGCGGTCCACGTCGACAAGGTGCGTTCGTGGTCTTGTATGCGAGCCATTCCTCTTCGACTTCGAGCGACCCTTCGGATAATCTCACCTGGCGCGACCGCGGGGGACACCCGCGACCGTGAGGTGACCGTTGTAGAGGCTCCTGAACTCGGCTCTCGCGGAGCGGTGGTGGCATCGACGACGCCGTTCCACTGGAGCCGACGGGGCGGCAGGGCGTCCACGGACGCCGACGTGCTCGGCACGTGTATCGAACTCGGCCGAACCCGCTGCCTCCGTCTACCCAGAGGGAGCGCAATGGAACGGCCGAGTGCCGACGAGGTCGATGCGGCACTTCGCGAAGTCGGCACGGGCGCTGGAAGTACGGCGCAGTCGGCGGGCCCGGTCGGCGCTTCGGCTTACGCGGCCCTCGCAGAACGTGGCACGAGAGTACGGGATTCCTGCGGCTCGGCGTGGGCAACGGCGCCCGTGTGCATCAAGTAGGGCCGTCCATCACCATCGACGGCGACGCGGGCTCGGTGACGCTGCACGGGAGCGGTCGACTGCAAGCGCCTAGCAGGTCCCGCTCGGGCGTTTGTGGCTCACATAGGGAAGGAGCCCTTTGGCCCAAGCCTAGCCGCCGTCGTATTCGGTTCTCACCCTACCGGTGGGACGAAAACGAGAGACGACAATCGCGTCACCATGCCCCCACGAACCCTCGGCATGTGCTTGTGCGAGGATCCGACCACCGACAGCCCTACGGTCATTCCAGCGCCTTCGGGAAACCGTCTTGCCAAAGTCGTTGAGCCACTTCGAACGCCACTTTCGACTGACCTTCCGTCGGGATCTTTGCCGGCATGCGGGTTGCCACCGTCAGCACGCCCGCTTCCTTGGGCGATAAGGAGCCGTTTTCTTCGCCCCATTGGAGTAGCTCCCTCCAGAACGCCGGCCCCGCCTCCACAACCGCCTTCTGTACAGCGATCCCGTTGAGTACCCTCTGATCGCGCCTGGCACCACGAGCAGCATCGCGATCTTCGGCCTTGGTGATCAGCTCTGGAAGTAGAATTGAGGCACAGTCCGACTCAATCGATTGGACTCGGCTCCAACACGCCTGCTTCTTGGCCCACTCTGTCACGTTGCTGATGCCCGTAGGCGGATCGACCAATACCTCGTGGACTTCCTCTGCGACGCCCGTTAGCGCCTCCGCCATCACGTCACTGAGGGCTTGCCGACGCCAAATAACCTCGAAGTCCACCACTCTATCTAGTGCAGCCACGTCGTGGCCCAATTTCGCAATCGCATACGCAACGATGTTTGCCCGGTAGCCCCCTTCGTACCAGGACTGCGCAGACACGAGCTTCTCCGTCGATCTGAACACAATCGCCTTCGCCACCGCATGCCTGAACCAGCCTTCATTGAACTCGTTCTGGTTTCGTTCCCAAGCTCCCCCGATATATGCCGCAAACTGTGCAAAGTTCTTCTGGGCACCCAGACTGACGACATGTGGTTGGCCTCGCCATACATTGTCGAACTTCGCCAAATCTGTCTTTGTGAAGAGCTGCGAGCGTGGGTGCTCTAGATCAAAGCGACGTCGCTGCGAAGGTGTGAGCAAACCGCGGGCGTCTTGGTACTGGCCTCGCGCACGTTCGTAAAACCACCTCGTCTCCCGGAACTCTCCATCAGGCGAAGGGGCATATAGCCGACGCGAAAACTCCTCCATTCGCACATGAAACGGATGATTGGCGAAGAAATCCGCCGCGTTGACCCGGTTTTGGCTGTTGGCGTACTCGGAGATCTTCGGTACGATCTCCTCGGCTCGATCTGAGTCGACGATGGATAGCTTCATCTGCACAAAGACATGTGAAAGGTCGACCTTGCTGCGGAGCGCCGCATGGATTGAAGCGGTTGTCTGGCCACCATTAACGATCTGGAAGTTCTTCATCCTCGTCAGCGACAGTTGTCCATCCTCGGCCCTCGTGGTCACTTCTTGAGCCGTACCCGTAATCCCGTTGTTGTAAGCAAGGAACATACTCGGATCCTGCTCCAACGTGCGACGTATCCCGCGGTTTACGTTGCTTCTTGCCTGCAAGAACACGCGGACGTTTTGCTCGAGCAAACGAGCCCCCCAACGATCGTAAATCTCTGCCAGCAGCGGACCCGGTACTACGGCCAAGTACGCGGCGTACTCATCCGATGGTAGATGAGCCGGCAGCAGGGGCAACGCTGCGCCAAATTCACCTTCAAGGTCTATCTCAATGTCCTCCTTCCCCCTTCCAGCCACGGCAAACCGGTGCAGCCGGACCACATCCCATACGCTGTAGGTGATTGCCTTTCCGTCAAAACGGTCCGCTGGACGACCGTCTACCCGTTCGCTGAGCACTCGATTCGTGAGCAGGAACATCCGAATGCGGCGTATGTCGGGCCATCGTGTCGCAACCAGATCGGCCAGTCCGAAGCCCGGGTCGGTCTCCTCTAGGCTGTCGCGCCAAGCAGCGTCGAGTGCCTTGTGGACGAAGTTCGTGACACGGCGGAATGCAGCTTCCATCTCCGTGTTCGTCAGTCGTCCCGGTTCGTCCGATTGATCGAATTCCAACACAATTAGACTGAGCGTTCCCTCAGCCTCCAATGGGTCTCCACCGTAACCATCAACACGGATTCCACTGCCACGAGGTCCTCGGTAGTCGGCTCTATCGCCGGTATCGACCTCGCCTGCCTCGATTAGATAGGCACAGAACATCTCGAAAAACACATCCTCGACGAATCGCCCAGCCGAATCCGCCTCCGCCAAGACATCCTGAAAGAGCTGGCGGCCGAATTCTTGGAGATCAATACTGCTCACGAGATGGCCTCCTTAAGCCGAACTTTGAGGTCGCCGAGTTCAAGACGAAACGGCTCGCAGTCGGCTAAAGAAACTGAGTACCGCAAGTCCCGCACGCCCGCAGGAACATCGACTGTCGAGATCCTAGGGAAGCCATCCCGGACCTCGAACACATGAACCGTACCCACCAACCACTTAGAGTCAGAGTAGTCGACTTCCGCGTCAAATCCCGCGGACAGCAGGCGCTGATCAAGGAGATCGGTCAAGGCTGGTGCCTTTGCTGCCACTTCACTAACGACCGACACAACGACATCCGATATCGTTACCGCTCCACCCACGCCTGAAGGCGCACCCGTGATATCGGCCACGTGCAGATACAAGGCGTCTATACCGCTCGTGTCTAGTTGCACCTCGGATGCAATGGCTACTTGGGGAGTCGCAGCACCGCGTCGTGCCTTGGACTCGATGCATACAGTCCCGAGCTCGAAGTCCTTAGGAGCTCCGGTTGGTCCAGTCCACGATCGCAGCGCCGTCTCAACACCTGAGATCGGGAACAGCATGTCGCGCAGGACCAACAACTCGCCAATCAGCCCTTTCTGCTCTTCGTCAGAAAGACGGTCCGGGCGACGTCCTTGGAGCAGCCGGTGCCACCGCCACGTTCGCCCGAGGAACAACGCAACCGCCTCCTTTTCGGATACTGCATCTTGTGTCGCGGAGACGATGTCTATGCACAGGCGATGGAAAATCTCTCGGTGCTCTCCGTCAAGTAGCCTGAGCACAAGCAAATGGTACGGCACGCTCGCCGGATTCCTCGATTCAACCTCGAGTCCCCTTAGTCGAGGCAGTTTGGTTTCGGGCTTGCTCTCCCTCTCATGCCGGAGAACGAGAAGACACCGCCTATCCAAGTCCACCGCCCAGTAAATACCCCAAGGCAAGTCCGGGTCCACGCGTTGACCGCTCACGACGGCGGTATGGCTTGGCGGCTCAATCATCGCCCACGGATCGTCTTGGTCAGTCATCGTCCCCCGCTGCGTCCTCATCCAAGTCGTCCGGGTAGCGCTCACTGAACCAAGTCTGATTCACGACATACTCAACCTTCACTTCTTCGTGTTGTGTTGCGGGGAAGCTGATGCTCCAAGCAACAAAAGGCTTAGCGTCGCTCAAATCATCGTCGCGCTTGCCGATCGCGAGCAAATGGACCACTAGCAAGGGACGGACGCGAACTGCTCGATATATCCGATCGGGATAGTTGGGTAGTCCTGTTTGCCCTACTCGTCCCGGCTCTCGACGGTAGGCACCTTCGGCACGTCCCACCTCGGCCGGGCTCAAACCAACTCGTTCAATGCCACGTGACGAGACTCGCTGCTTGCCGGTGACCAATAAGGTCTGCGCGTCGCTGCGAACGCCGGGAGCGCGGCGTTGGCACACCAAATCGAAGCCTAGACCTCGGTCCAACAGCGACGACGCCGAAGCACTCTGCACGCCGGCAAAGTACACGTCCCACATCGAAAGTTCAGTTGCTGCGCGTTTCTCGATATACATGCCCACCGGTCCCGGGTCCGTCAACTGCGACCCCTCGTGATTCCGAAAACTACCGATAAACTCCAGTACGACATTCGCCGGTACGTTCCGAATAAGCCGACCGCCGCGGACCACTTCCCCCTGTTCTGGTGCCAGTGCTTGACCACGCAAGCGTTCGGCAAACGCAATGGCCGCACTGTAGTTTCCTGATCGACTCTCTTCATCCCTTCGAAGCACAGCAGTCTCAACGAACTGGTTCGCCAATCCGATCGAAACTGTGTGCCTTTGCCCGGACCCCATCTTGTTCCTAGCGGTCACGATGAGGTTGTCTGGATGGCTCCTTACCCTCAACCCGAACTCTTGTGGCGTGGCGTTTGCGGCCTCCATTCGACGCAGCTCTTCACGCAACTCTTCCACCGAGTCCGTTATATGTGAGTACCAACCGACCGCTTCTTCGGGCATCCACACACGACACAAATCATCGTATCCTTGCCTGTAACCGAACCACCGGCCCATTTGCATGAGCGTGTCGTACATCATCGAGTTCCGCAAGAAGTAGCTCACTATCAGACCTTCAAGCGTCAGGCCCCGTGACAACGAGAAACCGCCTACTGCAATTACGTTCAGTCCATTCCTATGATCCGCGTAGTCCAATGATCCGGAAGACTGGCTGTTAATCTCTACGACGCTCACGGGGCTAACGCTTTCTCGCAGCACAGCCTGGAGCTCAGCCCACGACTCCGGGATGTTTCCAGCGAATTCCTCTTCGAACACTGCCACCAAGCTAGCCAGCTCGGGGTCAGTTGCAATGGCAGATGTCAACGCCCCATTAATGCGCACACTGCGCGCAATGCCGTTGAGAAACTCTTGGATCTCATTTCGAACTTGCTTCTGCACATTGTTGAATCGAGACACATTGACGAGCATTGAATTGTGCGAGTTATCCTCTCCACGGACCAATCTGACGGCTCGTGCCAGCACAAATGTCCGTACAGCGCGCTTCAGACTGTCCGGCAACGCTACGACCATGTGGTCAATGTAGTGTCTGATAGGTAGGACATCTTCGTTATCGTCTACGTAACGGACAACGCCGTCATCACCTTCGTTCCCGAAAACTCGAACTGGTCCAAAGTAGTTGCTTGGAGGGTCCAAACTAACGATGAAGTCTCGGGGAAACAGATCTTGACCGAACATGTCGTCGGCGTCGTCGGGGTCAACAAATATGTTGGCAAAAGGTGTAGCGGTGTATCCGACATACGCGCTTCGATCAAACACTTCAAGCAACTCTCTGATCTGCCCGTTAATACGAGATACCTCATCGCGGCCACGCTTTATATTGATCGAAGCGTTATCGGCCTCGTCGTCTACGAGAAGCATTGGTTGCGTGATCGATGCCATCCCCCTTTGCGCGTTGTGCTCCTTTAGCCAACCGACCAGATTGCGCAACGTGTGAGTGTTTTTCTTAATCACGAACACCACCGGCTCGGACAGGTTGTCCAAGGGTATTCCAACGCTAACGGCAGTCGAGCGATGGAAGTCCTTCAACGTGTTCGTGAATACGCTAGGTCTCCTAGTCGAGTCGAAGCGCCCTACGCCAACCCAGCCGTGGCCAGGCTTGCTAGATAGCAACTTCGCGCTGTCGAAACCAACAAAACCCTCGTCAATTCTCGCTTGAGTCTGGCTGCGAAGGTTGTTGTGTATGCCCGCGATGATGATGATCACGCGGTAGCCCGCATCCGCTGCTTTGCAGACTAGGCCTGTGTAGTTGGCTGTCTTTCCAGATTGCACATGACCTACAACCATTCCTCGACGGTCCCAACGCCCTTCCTCTAGCGGGTTCCCCATCAACCCCAGAACCCGGTCCGTGACGTCGTCCAAGCCACCCAAGACCTGGGATGAGAATCCTTGCGCAGCAAGCAACCGCCGATAGCGCTCCCAGTAGTAGGGATCGATCAAGGCCTTAGCGTCACCGAGCCAAGGCTCGAACTCCTCGGCCTGCAACACAGAGCCAAGGTCCATAGTCACGCCATGGATTGCCTCGAATTCCCGTGCTAGCTGTTCAGCCTCTGAATCCGACACGGGATACGCTAGGCGCACTCGCTCTATATGTTCCCTGATATCTTCCGGCGTCGGCCTCGTGGGGTGCTGTGCTAGCACGGCACCAACCATCTCCTTCAAGGTCTTGACGTTCTCCATCCTATTCCCGCGTGTCGAGTTGCGTCTGGAGGGCATCCCAATTCGCCCTGAAGGGCTCGGCCGATGACATCATCAGCAGCACATCGTCACGTGAACTGCCAGCAGCCACCAAGGTGTCGTAGATCTTCTTGGCAAAATCACGCAGTTCGCCGTTCTCTAGCGCCACCCCGGCTACTGCCCGAGGATCCGAACCCACATCAGCAAAGATGGCATCGACCGGTAGTGAGGCGCTGACGAGCCTTAGGACCTTGCCGAACTCACTCGCCACTTCCGGTGAGAGCTGGCGCACGAAATGGCCGAGAGCCGGATGTTCTAGATCAACTCCGTATCGAACCTGATTCTTATCCTGGGATCGGATCCACACTGGCAATCGATTCGTACTTTGCAGCCTACTCCCCCGTCCGGTGTAAACTCGTGTTGAGCGACTGCCGATCTCCTCGACAAGACGTCGCAACCGGGCTCGTACTGACGCCGGCGGTTGCGCCGACGCTTTCTTTACGTCGATTTTCCACTCCGCGTCGAGTCCGTTAGGTATGTCAATCCGGACACGCGCCAGCTTCGTCAATTCTGTCTGCCGAGCTAACCCAAACCACGTTCCGGAGATGATCAGTCGCCGCTCGCGATAGAGATAGAACCCTTGGTTCTTGATGTAGCCTTCCGGACCTGCGTACCTTTCCCATTCCTTCGTTGCGACCTTGCTGTGGTGTGGAAGTGTCATCGGCTGGAACGTGAGCACATGTCCGCCAACGCGAAATCGTTCCTCGGGACCCCGAATCGTTGCCGGATGCCGCAAGTGAAACGGGTCGAACGGCTCAAGACGCTGCCCGTTCAAGGAGATGTCGACTCTACGGAGTCCCCGCTCGCCGGCCAAGTAACGATGGAACACCAGTTCCAAGTGTCTCGCCATGTCATCCAGCTGCCTAACCAACTCCGCTCCACCTGTGGGTGCATCGACCGCCACCAAGAGTCGGTCGAGCTTCTGCCAGACAACCAGCGTACCCGTGGCTCCGAGTTCGCCACTCCAAGGAATCTGCGCGTAATCAGACGGCAACGTAACAACCCATTCATCGGCGGAAGCCACCTCGTCTAGGTCCCAGACGGCACACGACGTTCTACCGTTCCGTCTTGTCATCACGGTCACCTGGCGACATTGCGAGAACGAGGCCGTCTTCAAGCCCAGTCCGAAGCGACCTAAGTCGTGGACCGGCCGACGATCCAGCGGGCTCTTCGACCCTGGTCGCATGGCTTCCAATAGCTCTTCTTCGGACATGCCGCAACCGTCGTCCAGAATCGCAATCGCAGGCGAGTCTGGGTGCGTCTCCGCAAACAACCGGACATTGCTGGCTTTGGCAGCTACCGAGTTGTCAATGACATCCGCGACGGCCGTCTGTAACGAGTAGCCAACATCGCGCAAGCTCTCAACAAGAACGGCTGCTCTAGGCGGAATCGTCCTCCGCCGAACTTGGCGAGTTGCGGTCATCCGGCAGCCGCAGCCCTACGAGCTGCCAGAGGCTCGGCAGTATTCTGACTGGCGAGGTGGGAGAACGCACGAACGAAGCACTTTGCAATCTGGTGCGCAAGGAACGGCGGAACGGCGTTGCCGACTTGCACGTATTGTTCGGTACGAGTGCCCTGAAACATGTAGTTGTCCGGAAACGTCTGAAGTCTCGCTGCCTCGCGGACGGTCAAACTCCGACATTGGGTTGGATCGTAATGGATGTAATAGTGCCCATCCTTCGACATGTGACTGGTGACTGTCGTGGCGGGGCGGTCTCTAAGTTGCACCCGGAACCTGTCCGTGAATTTCCCCGTCCGCCAATTGCGGTGGTTGGGGGAAAGGGCATCAGGGAACTCTGATGCCTTGGGTGATCGACCGGTAGCCGCCGCGAACGCGGACGCAAACAGGTACCGCGCCAAGTCACTCGGCATGTGCCCGCGGGTCTCATTGTTAGGCAAGCTGCGGACCCGTTTGTCCAAGAGCCACTTCCGGAGCCGGACCGGGCAATCTGGTGATGAGTATCGTCGATTCCCATGTCGGGAGCTAGGTGGCCGGTCCTGCAACGCGACGGCAGTTGACTTCAGTTCAGCCCAGTAGGCTTGGACTTCCGTCCTCGGCACGAGGGGAGGATTTCGACAAAGGAGCTGAGTGGCATCCCTCACGCGCACGAGCCACTCTTCAGAAGCATCTCCTCGACTAAGGCCACTACGGAGGCGCGGCATGTCTCCGATCACAGCCCCGACCGTAGGCGACTGTGACCGGCGGAGCCGAGGCCACACACGTAAGGGAAGGCGTTCGGCAATGTCGCCTCGAATGCCCACAATGAAGACACGATGCCGAGACTGCGGCACGCCATAGTCCTCGGCTCGGACAACGAAATCGCTTGGGCTGATCTCGTCGCTAGGCCGCGTCCCACTCGGTGGTGCAAGGGCATGCAACCGATAGCCCCACCTAGTCGCTGATCTAAGGTCCGCCATCACCCTCTCGAGTACGCGCTCCCCTTTCAGCGACGCCGACAACATGCCCTTCACGTTCTCCATCATGAAGAATGCCGGTTCCAAAAGCTCCAGAACTTTGATGTACTCCCGGTACAGGAGGTGGCGTTCATCCCTGTGGGGCAGGTAGCCGGCAATCGCTGCATTCCGAACACGACCAGCAAGTGAGTAGGCTTGGCAAGGTGGGCCGCCAATCAACACCGTGTTGCCGCCATATGCATCGTGAATCTCTGAAACTCGACGCGCCAAGAACCTGCTCGTTGTGGGGTTTCCGAGTTCAAGGTACTTCGCTTCGTTCTCTGCTGCATGCCACTCGGCCGGATAGCTCGCACTCCAATCGGGCGCAGCAATGCGACCGCTTAGGAGATCGTAATACTCGGCAGGCAGTGTCCCATTGAAGTTTCGCAGGAAGCTCCGAAGCAACAAGGTCTGGTACGCCGCAGGATCCTTTTCGACCGACATGGCGATCCTAAAGGGCCACTCGGGACCGGCCGACACCGGATGAAAACCCTCCGCCAGACCTCCTGGGCCCGAGAAGATGTCGACGATCCCCACTTCAGTCATGGGCGTGGATCATACCGACTGCCATCGGGGAACGTAAAAGCGGACCGTTCGGACGACACACATCGAGGCGGTCCAGAGAACCCAAAGGGCACTGGATCAGTTCTGTTGCTGCCTAGCAGGCAGTTAAAGTGCGGGGTACCGCATCTGCAACCTGCAGGCGTGGGACGGGGTACGGCATCTCCAGATCCTAGGCGTGGGCAACGGCACCGTGCGCATCAAGCACGGTCAGTCCATCACCATCGACGGCGACGCGGGTTCGGTGACGCTGCACGAGGAGGACGCGGCTTAAGTCGGCGGTAGCAGGGTTCAGAAGTGAAGGCTGTCAAGATTCTCCTCAAGGTCATTGCGTGGCTTTTCGTATCGATCATCGTCCTGGTCGTAGGAGTGTTCACCGCGGCTCGTCTCCACGACGGGCCTGTTGGGCCTTTGGCGGGCGGTTCTTTCACTACGGGAAGCCCGCACACGGGGGACGAGCCGGACTGGTCCTTCGTCCGCGACATCAGCGAGGTGCAGTTTCAATCGCTGAATCCGGAGCGTTCCCGCACTGCCTGGATCGTTGAAGTCGATGGCCGGATCTTCATCCCGAGCGGTTACATGACCACGACCCTGGGGAAGATCTGGAAACACTGGCCGTACGAGGCCGAGAAGGACGGACGTGTTCTGCTGCGAGTCGACGGCACAATCTACGAACGCCATCTGGATCGAATCCAGGAGGGAGAGATTCTCGTACCGATACTTGCCGAGTTGGGCCGGAAGTACATCGGCGGAAATGTTCCGATGGAAGCGGTCAGCTCAGGGAATCTTTGGATATTCGAAGCGTCTGCGCCGCGCGGTCAACCTCCGCGCTAGCGCCGCCAAGACGGGCGACCACGACGCGCCCGCAGGGCGCGCGGTCGCCCCTACGGCTCGTTCAGAGGGGTCGAGGATCCAGCGCCAGGGCGTCACGGACGTCCGTCCAGGACACCAGCTTGAAGTTCTGGTTTCCACCGGGGTTGTCGCCGTCCTGAACGACCAGCAAGCCGTCGGGAAACCCGGACAACGGGACCGATGAAGCCGCAATGCCGTCGGTATCGGAAGTTTCGTCTATGTGCGGGTGATCGCCCACCCGAAACGAACCGCGATGGGCACCCGACCCGGTGTCGTACACGGCATAGCTGTTGTCGCCCTGGCTCGAGACCAGCAGGTAGGTAGCCTCATTGGAGCGGTACAGCGCCAGCCCCTCGACATCCGCCGCCAAGACGCCGTCCTCGATGGCAGCGACAGAAACCAGATCGGCCGGTTCCCCCGGATCGGCCGGCAATCGCCAGACCCCGTAGTTCTCCTCGCCGATGTAGAGCACACCGGCTTCGTCGTCGGCCACGCATCCTTCCGGCTGCGTCTCGGTTCGCCATCGCCGAGCCTCGGCGATGGAATAGTCCTGGCGCAGTTCGAACTGCACGAAGAGTCCGTCCTTGCCGTTCAAGATCACCCATGGCTGGCGACGCTCGTCGAGATACATGCAGATGCCGTAGGGCTCATCGACGACGGGTTCGCCACGACCGACGACCCGCACGGTGCCGGTCTCGTGATCGAGTTCAAGAACGACCAGCTCGTCCGGCTCCCGGGCGCTGGCGACGGCGACGGTCAGATCCCGCCGTCCCCAGACGCCGGTGCGCAGATCCACGTTGTTGAGATTGCCGGCGGCGAGATACTGGACCTGCTCGCCCGCCAAGTCGTAGACCACGAGTCCGGAACGCTTGTCGGTGCCGAGCACGAGGCTCCGTTCGGGAACTTCGGGGTGGATCCAGATGGCGGGGTCGTCGGCTGCATCGCCGGCACTCGGCACGGGCACGGTCTCGACGCGCGGCAGCACGAGGGGGTAGTCATCTCGGACGCCCTCGCAACCACCAAGGCCGGACAGAAAGGCGACGCAACACCACGTCCCGAGAGCCGCACATCGCGTAGGGGCGACCACAAGGGTCGCCGCTACGAAACTCCGGTCGGCCAACAAAATCCTAGTGCTGGTAACGGACGCCGAGGGCGATGGTCCGGCCGTAGATCTCGTACTGCGCGTTGTAGCGTCGATCACCGAAGTACGCGTAGTAGGGTTCGTCCGTTAGATTGTTGGCATCGACAGTCAACTCCCACTTGCCGTTGACGTAGTACTTCAACCCGAGGTCAATCTGAGTGTGGGCATCCTGGAACACGTCGAAGGCCGGGTCGTCCAATTCCTCCAAGCCGAGCAGCCGTTCGCTCTTGTGGGCAAACGCAAGGCGCGAGCTGAACCGGTCGGTCTCGTAGCCTAAGGCGAAGTTGAGAACCCGGTCGGCCTGGCGCGGCATGGCGATCTTTTCGTCGCGGAAGGGCAACGTCGCCTCGCCGTCGGTAAACGTAGCGTTGGCGCTGACCAGCAGATTGCTCAGTAGCCCCGGCAAGGCGGACAGGTGCTGCACCCAGGCGAGTTCGACGCCAAGCACATTGGCATTGTCGCCGTTGATGGGCTGGATGACCTCGGCCTTGTCCACCCGGCTCCCGCCCACGAACTGGGTGAAATCGGTGATCTTCGCCGTGTCCGCCAGTACCACGAAGTCCTCGAGGGTCTTGTAGTAGAAACTCGCGGACAGCAGTCCGACGTCCTGCCGGTAATACTCGATGCTGAGGTCGAAATTGCGCGCCTGCAGGGGATCGAGGCCGGGATTGCCGATCTGGGCCTTGAGGATGTTCTCGCCGTCGTCCTCTTCGAACTCCACCTCACCGCCCGGTGCGAGATCGCCGAACTTGGGTCGCGCCATGGTCTGGTAGAAGGCTGCCCGGATCAGCAGGTTGTCGTTCACGGCATAGCGCAGGTTCGCGCTCGGCAGCACGCTCGCATAGTTGTCCGAGAAGGACACGGGCGTTGGCGCCGGATCGCCGTCGGCACCCACATCGTCGTAGATCACCCTCAAGCCCGAGGCGTCGAACGCCGTCCGCTCGTAGCGCAGGCCGTAGACAACGCGCAGCTTGTCGAAGTCCAGCCTGTTCTTGACGAACAGCGCATCGACGTTCTCGTCCATCTCGTAGTCACCACCCGTGGACGCCGCCAGGGTGTCTTTGTCGTTGAGTTCGAACCCGCCGAGGTTGGCGGCGATGAAGCGATCGATGGCGTCCTCCGACACGCCGAGCCCGAAAGCGCCTTGGACGTAGTCGACGCCGTCGAGTGCGAAGTCGGCGAGCGTCGGATCCCCGGGGAATCCGTCGAACACGCGAATGCCGATATCGTTGGTCTTCTCGCGCCGACGAAGCTTGGTGCCCACTTCCAGGTAGCCGTGCAGCTTCTCGGCGTCGAAGTCGCGTCTCAAGTCGATCTTGAAGCTTCGCTCGACATCCTCCGTTGCGTTGTCCTCGATGACGACTTCGCTCAACTCGTAGCCTTGGGGGTCGAGCGTGGCCGGATCCGCGAACAACGCCGGCCGTTCGCCGTGGTTCGAATAGCCGATCCGCACCTTCTTGATCTTGAACTCCGTGTCGCGGCGGTTGGGTTCGGATTCGTCGGCCTTGGAATAGCCCACGCGGTAGTTCAGCGTCCAGGCGTCGAACGCCTGTGTCCCGCCGGCCGAGATCGACAGGATCTGCTGCGCCTCGTAGCGGTCCTTCAGTTCCTTCTCCAGCGTGGCGTCGCTCCAGGTCGCGAAGCCGTCGCCGCCTTCCACGGCATCGCCCTTGTCGAACTTGAACTCGTTGCGGGTTCGGTATTCCTGGTCCGAGAAGGAACTGAACAGGGTTCTCACATACCAGCTTGCATTTCCGCCCGGCCGGTAGTCGAAGTTCGCCGCCAAACCGAGGCGTTCCCGGTTGATCACGTAGTCGCGTTGCTCGATCTCCTCGGCGCCCTTGAACTCGACATCGTCGGTACGTTCGAGGTCGCCGAACCAGCCACCGTCCGTCTCGATGTTCTCGGAGCCGAAGTTGCGGTCGAACCACGATACCGCGGCTGCAACGCCCAAGCTGTCCGGGTGGTCGCCCAGGTCGAACGTGTCCGAAAAGATCAGGGAAGCCCTAGGGCTCGACTCGTCCTGCAGGTCGTTGAAGCTCGTCTGCGCGGCCACCGTGATGTTTCGTCCCGGCGAGTCGAATGCCGACGCGCTCTTGATGTTCACCGCTCCACCGATGCCGTCCGCATCCATGTCGGGCGTGATGGACTTGCTCACCTCGAGTGCCGACAGCAGCTCCGACGGGATGACGTCCAGCGCAACGGAGCGCTTGTCGTTCTCCGGCGCCGGGACGTTGACCCCGTTGATCGTCGTCACGATCAGGTTCGGGTCGATGCCGCGGATGCCGACGAACCGGCCCTCCCCCTGGTCGCGCTCGAGAAACACGCCCGAGACCCGCTGCAGGGCCTCGGAGACGTTCTGGTCCGGGAACTGGCCGATGTCGGTGGCCGAGACCACGGAGACGATCCCGTCGGCCGCGCGTTGCTGGTTGAGGGCGGATGCAGTGCTCGCGGTCTGTTCGCCGTAGACGACGACCTCCTCGACCAACTCCGAGAAGGCGAATTCCTGCAGGCTGGTCTCGCCGTCGCGAACGTCGACCACGGCGCTGCGAGGAGGATAGCCCAGATAGCTGACCGTCACCTCGTGGCTACCCGCCGGGATGCCGCCGATGGCATAGCCGCCATCCGCGGCTGTAACGGCCTCCAGCTTGAGTTCGGGTAGGCGAACGATGGCCCCTTCGAGGTATCCGCCTCCGTCCCCGGCGACCTGTCCTTCGACGCGCCCATCGCCCCACGCCGACAACCCAAAAAGCAAAAAAGCAGAACCAACAAGAGTCGAGAAGCGCATCTGTAGTCACACTGTTCAGACCGATGCGCGCAACCTAGCCGACCCATGTGACGTTGGTATGACGAACGAGGCCCGCGATCGCCGGAGTATGAGTTCGGCCGCCGCCGGGGACGGCCAGGCGCTACAGGTGCGACCGCAGGTAACGACCCGTGTGCGAATCCGGGCAAGCCGCGATGGCTTCCGGCGTACCCACGGCGACGACCTCGCCGCCGGAGAGCGTCGTCGCCGACTGGCCAGGGTAGGTAGCCGAGGCCCAAGTCGTCCAGCACCTTGATCTTGCGGCCGATGCCCGGGCGATCCTCGAAGAACCCGACGCCCTCCTCGATGGACATGTCGAGAACGTCCGCGATGTTCTTGCCGTTGTGCGTGACCTCGAGGATCTCGGCGTTGAAGCGCTGACCCTTGCAGGCGCCGCAGACGACCTCAACGTCGGGCATGAAGTAGAGCTTGGTGGCGATCACGCCCTCCCCTTGGCACTCCTCGCAGCGACCGCCCTTGACGTTGAAGCTGAACCGGTCGGGCTTGTAGCCCCTCTCCTTGGCAAGTTCGGTGTTTGCGAACAACGTGCGGATCTGGTCGTAGAAGCCGACGTAGGTGGAGGGGTTCGAGCGACTGTTGCGGCCGACGGGTGACTGGTCGATGTTGATCACGCGGGTCAGAGTGCTCTGTCCCAACGGCCTACGTGCCGCAAGCAAATCCCACTGCCCCAGGTACTCTCTCTGGCGGAACTCGCATACGACGTTGTCCTACGACTCGCGCACCTACCAGGTGTCCTCGGTGGACGGCGCGGCGCCGTGCGGATCCACGGTCGACGCCGTTTGCGCGTGCGGCGCTGGCAAGGTGAAGGCATTCGACGAAGACGACAACACCTTCCATTGCTTCTCGGAGCCTCCGACCGATGCCTGCCCGGTCTTCGGTCAACAGTTCAACTTCGACCTCAGCGTATGGGCGTGTGAGCTAATTCCTTTCGACGAGAACCCCAAAGACGCCATGCGAAGAATCATGAATTGCCAAGGCCAACGCACATTCATTCGCAACTACTGGACCAGCGTGTCGCACTTTGCTTGGAACAACGACTTGGTCGACAACGAGGGAAGACCTGCTCTTGGCGCCGTCCACTTTCCCGATCCTGGTGAGACTGGACCGATCACCATGGAGATCAATCGGCAATTGATACATACCAGGTCAACAGCCGAACGCAACCGGTGGTACATCCTAAATCGAGTATTGCACCACGAGATGGTTCACGTAGGCGACGGCGTAGTCCATGGGTATGGCCTCTGGGAGCCCAAGGAGGAGGGTAAGATATTGAGAGAGCAAATGGATATGTATGGCTTTCCCCACACTTGGAACGGATACGAAGACTTTACCGAAGCTCGAGCGGTAACACTGTTCGACCACAACAATGCGGACGCGCCATGCTTCCTCTAGCGAGAAGAATCAGATTCTTTCGTTGGTCCTTGGCGTGGGTAGCACTAGGCGTGTTCGGCGTTGCAGCGTACCTTTGGTCGGTGTCTTCACAGAAGCACTCCCACGCGGAAGAACAGAAGTACCCCAACCCCGAAGAACAGCCCCAGAAGGTGTCGTCGCGCGTTAGTACCGGCCAGGTCACACAGCGCGTTGCCTCCCTCCCTGCAGTCCCGGCCGATGCGGGAACAGACCCGAAGCCGTCCTCGGATTGGGAGGAAGCCAAGCGGGATTGCCCGTGGCCACCCCGGGTCGACACATGGCGAGCGCTCGACTCGCGTTGCGTGGAGACAATGGAACGTCTCCGTCCTGCGGATTGGGTTTTCGCGCTGCATGACCCATTGGCAACACGGCAAACAGTGATTGCGGCGTTCGACAAACCCGAGTGCCTCGAGCCGCCCGCACACCTGCGCGCCGAGCTTTACGAGGCGTGTTCCGCCGAGTCAATCGTCCGCCTCGCAGTGTTGCAGAACAGCTGCGTTGACGCTCTTCGACCAGACTGGACCGAACGGCGACTCGACTCCAAACTTGAGATGAGGTTGAGCCTAGACCCCGGGACGGCACAAATCACCTTGGCCGGTCCGAAGAGCCAGGAGGAATACTATCGCCGCGCCGAATCGCACAACCGCTTGGCGGCCGAGACACTCTGGCGTATCCACTTGTGTGATTCCGTTCCGACGGGCGCGTTGGATTGGATAGATGCGTTACCCATGCCTCCGGACCACCAACCACAACACCACTTAGCTGACCTCCCTACACAAGCGCCTGATCTTGTCGAAGCTGCTCGCCGACTCGGAGCTTCCATCCCGGACTCGGCGCTACCACCACTCAAGGTAAGCGGGAGCCGCCCTCGGCAGGACAGAGGCGCAGGGGGCTAAGGATCGCGAAGGGGACTCGGGCACGACGACTGATGCCCCACAATGCGCGGTAGTGTCGCTGGGCCGGAGGCGGCTCCCCAAACGGCGCGACCCGGAGTACAGCGGAGCGAAGGCACGTCGTTGCCGACGCGGCCGGGGCGCTACAGGTGCGCCCGCAGGTATCTCCCCGTGTGCGACTCCGGACATGCCGCGATGGCTTCCGGGGTACCCACGGCGACGACCTCGCCGCCGCCGCGCCCGCCTTCCGGTCCTAAGTCGATGACGTGGTCCGCGGTCTTGATGACATCCAGGTGGTGTTCGATCACCAGCACCGTGTGGCCGGCCTCCACGAGCTGGTGGAGACAGTCGAGGAGCTTGGAGATGTCGGCCAGGTGCAGGCCCGTTGTGGGTTCGTCCAGGATGTAGAGCACGTGACCGCGACGCTGGAGCTTGGCGAGCTCGGTCGCGAGCTTAATGCGTTGCGCCTCGCCGCCGGATAGGGTCGTCGCCGACTGGCCCAGGGTCAGGTAGCCGAGCCCTAGGTCGTCCAGCACCTTGATCTTGCGGCCGATGCCGGGGCGATCCTCGAAGAAACCGACGCCCTCCTCGATGGACATGTCGAGAATGTCCGCGATGTTCTTGCCGTTGTGGGTGACCTCGAGGGTCTCGGCGTTGAAGCGTTGGCCCTTGCAGGCGCCGCAGATGACCTCCACGTCGGGCATGAAGTAGAGCTTGGTGGCGATCACGCCCTCCCCTTGGCACTCCTCGCAGCGCCCGCCCTTGACGTTGAAGCTGAACCGGCCGGGCTTGTAGCCCCTCGCCTTGGCAAGCTCGGTGTTTGCGAACAACGTGCGGATCTGGTCGTAGAAACCGACGTAGGTGGAGGGGTTCGAGCGACTGTTGCGACCGATGGGCGACTGGTCGATGTTGATCACCCGGGTCAGGTGGTCGACGCCTTCGAGCGCGTCGTGGTCGCCGGAAAGCGAGCGCGAGTCCACCAGCCGTTTCCACAGTTCCTTATAGAGGATCTCGTTGATCAGCGTGGACTTGCCCGATCCCGAGGCGCCGCTCACACAGATGAACTGCCCGAGCGGAATCTCCACATCGACATCCTTGAGGTTGTTCTCCCGTGCACCGCGAATCACCAGCGACTGGCCGTTGATCTCCCGTCGCTCCGCGGGAGTCTCGATCCGCCGCTGGCCCGACAGGTACTGGCCGGTGGGCGACTCCGGACACCGAAGAATCTCGTCGAGCGTGCCCGCGACCACCACTTCGCCGCCGTGAATCCCCGGACCCGGGCCGAGTTCCAGCAAGTGATCGGCCGCCCGTATCGTGTCCTCGTCGTGCTCGACCACGATCACCGTGTTGCCGAGATCCCTCAAGCTACGCAGCGTGTCGATCATCTTGACGTTGTCCTTCGGATGCAGCCCGATGGACGGCTCGTCGAGCACGTAGAGCATGCCCATCAACCCGGAGCCGATCTGCGTCGACAGCCGGATGCGCTGAGCCTCGCCGCCCGAGAGCGTTCCCGAGGCGCGGTTGAAGTTCAGGTAGTCGAGGCCGATGCCGAGCAGCAGGTCGATGCGCCGGGCGATCTCGCGGACGATCTGGCGGCCCGCCTCCTCCCGCGGTCCGGTGGGTTCGATGGTGTCGAGGAAGGGCTTAAGTTCGTCGAAGTTCATCCCCCCGAACTCATCGATGTTGCGTCCGGCGACTTTGAAGGCGAGCCGCGTGGCGCGTAGCCGGGAGCCGTGGCAGTCCGGACAGACATGCTCGACCATCACGCGATCGAGCCAGGCCTCCATGCCCGAGTTGGCAACGTCGCGCTGCCGGTACCAGCGGTAGTTGCGTTCGATGCCGCCGGCGATTCCCGGGAACGGCCAGGGTCGGCGCAGCCAACCCTCCTTGCGGACCTTCGCGTCCGGCGGAACCTGAAGCTGCAGAGGCTCGCCGCGGGTGCCGTAGAGGATGACGTCCCGGGCTTCGTCACCGAGATCCTGCCACGGCGTGTCCAGGTCGAACCCGTACTGCTCGCCGAGGGAATAGATCGTGTAGCCGCGGTGGTTGTCCGGCCGGTAGTTGAAGGCGTCGCGCAGGAAGCAGCCGTCGCGGATGCTGCGTTCTGGGTTGGTGATGAGCAGTTCCGGGTGGGTCTGCTTGTCCGTGCCGATGCCACCGCAGGTCCGGCACGCGCTCTCCGGATTGTTGAACATGAAGAAGTCGGGAATGATGTCGCCGTAGACGAGGGCATGGGTCGGACTACCGAACGTCTTCGCGAACTCACGGGCCACCGTCTTGGTCGCCCCGCCGACGACGGCAGCGGACATGAGGCTGTCGCCTACCCGCAAGGCGTGTTCGATGGCGGCCTTCAGTTGCTTCTCGACACCGGGCACGAGAACCAGCCGGTCGACCACGGCGGTCAGCTTGGGATCGCCCGGCAACGCTTCGGGCACGGTCTCGGTCAGGTCGACGCGCTCGCCGTCGATGTCCACGTAGCGGCAACCGAGCTTGCGCACCTCGTTGAAGATGAACTCGGGATCCTCGCCGTAGACCTGGAAGACCGGCGCGCGCAATTCCACTTCCGCGTTCTCGGGCAGCGCCAGGATCGACTCGACGATCTGCGAGCCGGTTTTCACCGGGGTGGGTTCGCCGGTGTAGGGACAGTGCCCCTCGCCAATCGTGGCGAACAGCAGGTTTAGGTAGCTCGATACGTCGGTGAGCGTCCCCACCGTCGAGCGCGGGTTGCGGGCGATGGTCTTCTGCTCGATGGAGACCACCGGCGACAAGCCGTAGACGAAGTCGACATCAGGCTTTTCGACCTGGGCGATGAAGCGCTTGGCATAGGTGGACAGCGACTCCATGTAGCGCCGCTGGCCTTCGGCATAGATGGTGTCGAAGGCCAGCGAAGACTTGCCGGAGCCTGACAGGCCGGTCACCACGGTGAGTTGATCCCGGGGCAACTCCACCGAGACGTTCTTCAGGTTGTGGACACGCGCCCCCCGAACGTCGATGGTGGTGCGGATTTCCGGACGTTGCCGCTGGCGCGGTTCCATCGACGGCTTGGCGGTGGCACGGCGTGCTCGTTTGGGTTGGGGCATGGTCTACTCGGTCACCACTTCACCCGGAAGAACGCTAGTTCCTCCACATCGATCTGGCTGCGGGTGGTCAACTTGACGGGTGTGGACGCCTTCTCGATGACGCCGATGTCCGAGAGCCACTCGCAGGCGATGATGATGTGCTCCATGTCGTAGTGGCGGCGGAAATAGTGCGCGATGTCGCGGGCGGCGCGCGGGTCGCCACCGGCCTCGTCCAGGTATTCCAGCACGAGCGCGAACAGTTCTTCGGCGCGCGGTTCCAGGTAGGCGTCGATGGCCTCAAGCGCTTCGGTGAGCGACTTCCGGGTGACCTCGTGCTCCAGAAGGTCCGCATAGATTAGCTTGAACAGATCGGGATTCAGCCGCAGGGCGTCGATCAACGCCTCGCGGTCCACGATCTCGCCGTGCAATCCCACTTCCACATCGGCCAGGGCGCGTGCGGTGTTGAGGATCCAAAGCGCCGTGTACGCGTCGTCGTCCTTGATCTCGTACCACTTGCGGGCCTTGTAGAGCGACGCCAGGGCGTGCTGCGCCGCGTGCATGGCCTGAACTTGGCTGTCGCGGGCACCCACCTTGCCGAGTTCCGCGAAGATCGCATCGATCGACGGATCGCGGCTGTAGAGGAGGCGCGCCTTGGCGAACAGCGAATGGCCGAACATGTTGCGTACCGACGCCTCCAGCCGGCGGCGGAACTCCGCCCTGGGCTGGACGGTGGTGTGGATATTGATGTCGTCGGCCACGAGCGCCACATCGTGGGTCTTGGTCTTCCTGTCGTCCGTACAGACCAGCACGAGATCGATGTCCGACTTGTCCCACACTTCGTCGTGGGCGAGGCTGCCGCAAAGGATCGCCGCCAGGATGTGGTCGTCCTCCCGGATCTCGTCGACCAGGGACTCGAGCGCGGCTTCGAAACGTTGACGGGCGGCGGTGGTCATCGCTCAGGCGGTAATTCACGGCGAACGGCTTCGATCTCCGCGTTTAGGTCGACAAGCGTCAATCGGTCGGCACCTGTCTCGTTCGCACACTGCTGCATCGCCGCAACCGCGAGTTGAGCCCGAGCCTGCCTAAGCGCGGCGAGGGACGCTTCCAGCGTTGTCGCCGAGACCGCCGACAAGAGGGCGATCGGCTTGCCGTTGGACGTGACCACGAGATCCTTCGACTCGGCCAAAGCGTCCCAAACCGCGGCGGACTCGGTACGTAGCTGACGGACACTTATGGAGTCCATGCGGGGTGCCTGAAGTCTAGGTGCTACTCAAGGTGTACACGTTTGACACCCAAATCAACACCGGTTTCGTTCCGCACCGATCTTCGACCCTTGTTCACCTGACTGCCGTCGAGCCCGCACATGGCCGACCAATATCCGCCGCGTCTCATGGAACAGGTAGTCGATGGGCCCGTCGACATACTCGGCGTTGGGGTCCGCGTCGTGACCTTCCAAAGCTCGCTCGCAGCCCATGCCGAACTTCAGCCGATGACGCGATTCACTCCAAGGTTTCGTCAGGATCAACGCGATCATGTGGCGCGGACAGTCGGAGGGATTCGGGACGCCCCGATGCCAGAGACGGACGTCGCGGAGCAGGACATCCCCCGGCTTTGTATGCGGATTGACGGGTCCCCGAACCACACGACGCTCCTCCTCCATCCGCTCCGGAACGCCGTTGCTGTCGAACACCGCCACCCGGTGACTGCCGGGCCAGAGCTCGATGGCGCCATTGGCGTCGTGCGCGGGACCGGTCGGGATGTTGACGACCATGCTCGAAGTCGGGCTGACCGGTTCACCGGGTTGGGTCGAATGCCGACCATCCATGTGCAGGCGCTGGCGCACGCTGCCCGGGCAATTGGTGTTGCCGTTGTAGAACGTGAGACGGGGGCGCTCCCCGTAGACGGCGCGAGACACCGCATTCACCGCCGGGTTCATGGCGACTTCCGGGAATACGTAGTCGGCGAACGGCGGCGGTCCCTGCTGCAGATGACCGGTTTCGCGGGGATTGCCGCCGATGGTTTCGCAGTAGCGCAGCAGGGTGTGCGTGTCGCGGTCCATTCGCCGCCGCAGCACGTCCAAGGGTTTGGTCGGTACCGCGCCCACGAGAATCACGCAGCCGTGCTCGTCGATCGCCTCCGCGGCACCCTTGGTGTCGTCCGGCGAGATGCGAACGATGCCGTCAGCCAAGGCTCACGCTCCGGCCTTCGCCATCGGCCGCGTAGGCAGCCTCCATGAGTTCGGTGAGTTGAATTGCCTCGGTGAGACCGAACTCGATGGGCGTGTCGTGTACGCAGCCGGCGATCCATTGGTCGATGGGTTTCGGGTGGGCTTCCGGCAGTTTCCCAGGGTTCCGCCAGCCGCGCGGCTCGAGGTGTTTCGACCGAACCTGAACGCCCTCGCCCGGCGACAGCATGCGGTAGCCCCCTTCCGTGCCGTCGATTTCGAGGGAATAGCAGCCGCCGAATCCCGCGGACGAGGTCTCGTTGACCGCGATCGCGCCGTTGTCGAACTCGATCACCGACACCGTGTTGTCGTCCACGGCCCGACCGGTGACCGAGTTGAACACCGAGACGATGCGTTTCGGCGGACCTAAGAGCCAGCGGCAGAGGTACATGCCGTGGGCACCGAGGTCCATCATCGCGCCACCGCCGCAGGCCTCGGGGTCGTAGAAGTGAGCCGGTAGCCAGTCGCGGACGGCGCCGTCGTGGGCGATCCGTACCCGGAGCGCCGTCACCCGACCGAACAGGCCCTCGTCCAGCGCCTGCTTCGCGTACAGGATTTCCGGGATCGTCCGCCGCGGAAACGAGATGCAGAACTTGACGTCGTTGTCCCTGACGGCGTCGGCGATGGCATGGCAATCGGACACGGTGGTCGCCAGCACCTTCTCCGTGAAGATGTGCTTGCCGGCGTTGGCCGCCCGCACCATCACGTCGCGATGCAGGTTCGTCGGGGTTACGACGCAGACGGCGTCGATGTCGTCGCTGGCCAACAGCGCGTCCAGATTGCCCTCGAAGGGAACTTGGAGTTCCGCAGCCCAGGCGGTACCCCGTTCGGGATCCTCATCCCACACGGCGACAACGTCGGCATCCGGGTTGGCGCGAGTCTCGCCAGCGTACTGGCTGGCATGGACGTGCCATCGGCTCAGCATGGCGACGCGCAGCATGGATCCTCCCCTCCCCGAAGTCGACAAGCCAAGTATGGCAAATCGCGTTCAAGCACCGTCCAAAACGACTTGCGCAGGGCGCAGCTCATGGCCGGCGGAAGCGCCGGGCATGCCCTTGGCCGCGTGGAAGGCGTCGCCCACCCGCGCGCCAGCACCCCACACCTCCACGGCGCCCTGCAGCGAGGTGATGGCCGCGTAGCCAGCCCGTACCGTCGCCAGATCGGTACCTTCCTCCGGGACGTACCCGGTTCGCTGCAACTCGAAGTGAAGCCGGCCCTGCTCGACCTTCGTGATCGCAGCGCGTACCGAACCGAACGTGGCCAATCGAGTCCAGCGAACGCCCCGGATCCGATCACGCGGCGCGCCAGGGACGTTGAGATTGAGCGCCAGCCTCGA
Source organism: Gammaproteobacteria bacterium (assembly GCA_009839505.1). Classification (GTDB taxonomy): domain Bacteria; phylum Pseudomonadota; class Gammaproteobacteria; order Pseudomonadales; family Azotimanducaceae; genus VXYL01. Next base: position 6,035 of record VXPO01000129.1, on the reverse strand, counting down.
CGGACCGGTGAGCACGTGCGGGAGCATTTCGACGGCGATTTCGGCCGCGGCGTCCCAGTGCCAGCGGTCGCCATCCCGGTCGAGACTCACGGCCATCGACCGGAAGCCGAAGTTCTGCCCCGCAAGGGCGGCGCCCACGGTGCCGCTGTGCAGCGCCGACCGGCCAGTGTTGAGTCCCGCATTGATACCCGAGACCACCGCGTCGGGACGGGGACCGAACGCCTCGAGGTTACCCGCCATCACGCACAGCGCCGGCGGTCCCGACAAGGCGTGTGCCTCGCCCCTGAGCCCGTCGATGCGCTGTGCCGACACCCGTACCGGGTCGTTCGCAGACAAGCCGCCCAATGAGGCTCCGGTACCCGAGGCGTTGTGGTCCGGGGCGACTATCACGACCTCGTGGCCCGCACGTTCGATCCGCCGTGCCAGTTCCTGGATGCCGGGTGCGTCGATGCCGTCGTCGTTGGTAACCAGAATACGCACGGACGCCTCCTCCGTTCGACACAAAGCGGACAAGTATATGATGTGCGTTTGTGACGACGCACAGAACGCGAACCCCGGGGGAGCCGCATGAGTCTGTCCAGCTACGAGGCGTATCCGCACGTCGACAATCTCATGGCCGAGATCGACAAGTACGATCTCCACCAGCACGTCGTCGAACTCGAAGCCTACGGCATGACGGTCGTGCCGCCCGAGAAGATGCAGTCCCAGGACGGCTTCGTCGATCGTCTCCGGGACGCCATCGTCCGCACCTGCGAGAAGCGCAACGGGGTCGAGATCGGCGACTACCGGACGGCGTCCGTGGACATGCGCCAAACCGGCAAGGGCAGTTGGCATCTGCTCGAGGAGGACGAGGTGTTCGTCGAGGCGGCGATCAACCCGGTGGTCCTGGCGCTGGTGCGCTGGCTCCTTGGCCAGAGCGCCGTGTTCTCGGGTCAGACGTGGATCATCAAGGGCGAGGGCGCCCCCGGACTGGGGCTACACAGCGATTCGCATGGCGTCCCGCCGGGCGCCGGTCAGATCGCCCACATGTGCAACGCGTCCTGGGTGTGTACCGACTACGCCGGCCAGGACGACGGACCGACCCTGTTCGTCCCCGGCAGCCATCACTACGGCCGCGCGACTTTGCCCCACGAGGCGAATCTTGAGAACACGCCCTTCAAATTCGTGCCGCTGATCGCCAAGGCTGGCTCGCTCGCCATCTGGAACGGCGCGACCTGGCACGCGTCGGCGGGACGGAAGAACCCGGGCCTGAGGGTCACCCTCGTGCAGAACTACATGCGCCCGTACATGCGCGTGCAGCACAACTACGAGACCACCTCGCCACAACTGCTACAGAAATACCCGGAGCTTGAACGGGTGATCGGCAAGGCGTTGTATCCCTACGAGGATCCGCAGGCACCGGACTACAGCCGCGTCGGCACGATGATGCGTGCGGGAACGGACCCGTTCGCTTGATCGGACGGCAGCCTAAGGCCGATACGAGAAGCTGCCGCCGGATGGAAGGCGCGTAGAGCAAGGAATCCTCACTTACGGGGAAGTAGCCGGCCGACTCACATCGGTCCTACGCGACGGATGGCAAGGCCAAGCCTTCATTCTGTTCGCCTCGCGGGGAACGGCCGACGAACTCGTACGTGTGCTAGTACGAGTCGATCATTGTGTTCAGCCAACGCCGAGAACGCTGTAGTTGCCGTCGAGGATCAATCGGATGGATACATAGAGTCCCAGCAGGGGGAACAGGATCCACATGGAGTTGGCCAGGTGAACGTGGGCAAACGCCTCCCAAGCGCCGAGTTCTCGATGGCGCTTGGCGATGAAGAAACTCGCCCAGTAGCCGGAGGTCACATAGAGCCACTGCCAGAAGAGCATCGCGCCGATGGCGCCGGCGACGATCGCCGGGAGAAACGGCGTCGTGAAGGTCGCGTACAGGATCAACGAAGGCAGCGGCGTGATGAAGCCGTTGGCGATGTCGCAGGTGAAGCCGAACGTCCGCCTATCGGCGTACGAACCGTCGTACAACGAGTAGCTCGCCCAGACGTCCGCCCAGAACGACGGCGAGAACACGCGGCGGAGCGTCACGCGTTGCATGAGGAACAGCCAAGCCGGCGACGTTTGCTCCTCTTGTTGTCGCTCGCGCCAGAAGCCGACCCGTTGTTCGACGTAGTCCCGGCGAAAGTAGAGACAGATCTCCCAGTAGCTCGCGAGGAAGTTCAACGAGAAGAACAGGCAGAGCAGGACGTGGTAGGGATCGAGTTCTCCGGAGTCGAGGAAACGAACGACGATCCCCGTGAGACCCAGCACGGCGACGACAGCGAACATGAAGAGCCAAACAGGCATCGGCTTCCTTGTTGCCTGGGCACCACCGGCCGCACCGCCGCAGCCGATGCGTGTACCCGGGCTCTGCCATGCGACCATGATACGGTACGCGACCCCACGGTCGCCTAAGGAGGTGAGGTTCTGTGCCGGAACGCGCGAAGACAAGTCCGCCAAACATCCTGCTCGTCATGAACGACGACATGGGGTTCTCCGACATCGGCTGCTACGGCGGCGAGATCCAAACGCCGAACCTCGATCGACTCGCCGCCGACGGCATCCGCTTCACCCAGTTCTACAACACCGCCCGGTGTTGCCCCACCCGGGCGTCGATCCTCACGGGTCTCCACCCCCACCAGGCCGGCGTCGGCTGGATGACGACGGATCTCGACGAGGACGGCTACCGGGGCAGCCTGAACGACAAGTGCGTAACCATCGCCGAGGCGCTCGGCGCGGCGGGATACGCCACCTACATGAGCGGCAAATGGCACGTCAGCCGTCACGTCGCGCCCGACGGCCCGAAGCATGCCTGGCCCTGCCAGCGCGGCTTCGACCACTACTTCGGCATTCTCGGCGGCGCGGCCAACTACTGGCAGCCAAGGACATTGACCCGGGACAACGACCCCGTCGACGTCGAACGCCTGCCGGAGGGCTTCTTCCTCACCGACGCCATCAGCGATCAGGCGGCCGTCTACATCCGCGAACACGCCGAAAACCGAACCGACGCACCGTTTTTCCTCTACACCGCGTACACGTCACCGCACTGGCCACTGCATGCGCACCCGGAGGACATCGAACGGTACCGCGGCCGTTTCGCCGCCGGCTGGGACCAGCTGCGGCAAGAGCGTCTGCAACGGATGCGCGCCATGGGCATCGTCGATGCATCATGGCCGATCACCGACCGGGATCCCACCCAGCCGCCATGGCAAGAGGCCGCGCACAAGGAGTGGGAGCAGCGTCGCATGGAAGTGTACGCGGCGCAGATCGATCGTATGGATCAGGGCATCGGCCGAATCGTTGCAGCGCTGGACGAGACCAAGCAGATCGACAACACGCTGATTCTGTTTCTCGCGGACAACGGCGCCTGCGCGGAGGAGTTCGCGCAGGAGGTAAGTCCGCTGCCGCCCACCTACGCGGCGGGCACGACCCAGACACGGGATGGCAGACCCGTGATGCGGGGCAATGATCCGACGGTCATGCCGGGACCCGAGAACACCTACCAGAGCTACGGGATCCCCTGGGCGAACCTGTCGAACACGCCGTTTCGGGAGTACAAGCACTGGGTTCACGAAGGTGGCATCGCCACGCCGTTGATCGCCCACTGGCCGTCCGTCATCAACGACGCGGGCGCGCTCCGGCAGGAGCCGGGCCAACTCACCGACATCATGGCGACCTGCCTCGACGTGGCTGGCGCGGACTACCCGACGCGGTACCAGGGCAACGACATCATTCCGCTGGAGGGCACCAGCCTGGCGCCGATCTTCGACGATCAGCCCAACCACAAGGAAGCGCTGATCTGGGAGCACGAGGGCAACAAGGCCGTACGCCGAGGCCGCTGGAAACTGGTCTGCAAATACCCGGGCGACTGGGAGCTCTACGACATCGTCGCGAACCGCACTGAAACCGACGACCTAGCGGCGCAGCATCCGGAGGTCGTGGCGGAACTCGGCGCCATCCACGACGCCTGGGCCGAGCGTTGCGGCGTGAAATCGTGGGAGCACATGCTCGAAAACCTGAGAGCGGCCAGGGGGACGGCCGCTAGCGCAAGGAAGTAGCAGGTCGCATGAAAGCGCCCCAGACGGCGGCCGTCGGGCTGGGTCTTGTGCTCGGTGCGTTCAGCACGATGGAGCCAATCCGCGCCGACGACAAACTGCAAGGAGAGCCGCCGCCGGTCCCCGCGACGGCCGTTCCGAGGCACGTCCACTACAGGGCTGACCTATTCCCCGAGACCGCCTTCGAGTACGCCGCCATGGTCGAGCCCATACTCGGTGTTCCCCCGCGGATCGACCTCGACGAGGGAGTGGAGATCCCGCTCTACGTCGACGGCGTCCAACAGCGCGGGATCCTCAAGTCGTGCGACAACCCGAGTCGCCTAGGCAAGGGATGCATCTCCGGATCCGTGGTACAGCGCTACCAAGGCCATACACGGAACGGCGAGCCGCTGGCGGACGTGGTGTGGGTCAGTTTCGGCCGGAATTCCAGCTACGAGTACCGGGGCAAGGTGCACGTCCTGGGTTCCGTGCAGATGATCGGCTATCACTATGGGACCGGTGCGACCGGGTTCTTCGAGAGCAGCGACGCCATCCAGCCCTGGGCCAGCGTCGACCCCGACACACATCGTCTTCACGGCGTGATGCCATGGATCGACGATCCCGCGGCATTCAACCGCGCCTTCCGCACCCCCGGCAAGGGGCAATGCGTGCAGTGCCATCAGAACGACCCCTTCATCCACAATTCGTTCATCGACGCCGCGAAGATTCCGGGCACCGACGAGGTCGTCGTCCCCCGAATCCGGACGAGGGATCGGGAAATGACCACCGACCTGCCCTATTTCGTTCTCGGCGGAGGGAACTGGGACATGCGCACCATCCACATCGAGGGCAACGGGTGTCTGGACTGCCATCGCATCGGCATGGGGACGGCCAAGCTGTTCATGCGCTACGGTTGGCACCCCAACGAGCACATGCCGCCGAGGAATCCGGGCAGCCTGGCCGAGGATTGGGACGCGCTTGAGACCTGTTGGGAGAACCGCCCCGAGAACACGCCCGGATGCGATTGGGTCGTTCCTCCGACCGGGGCCAGCCTAGGACGCGTCGTGGGCGAAGACTATCCCTACAAGGCTCGGTTCAACCAACCCCGTCACGAGGCACGGGACAAGCCCGTCACCAGCAAGGTCGGGAGTTTCACAAAGAGCAGGCGGAAACCATGATGAACGGCATCAAAGCCCTGACATTCGACGTCGGCGGCAGCATCTTCGATTGGCAAACAGCCACCCGCAAGGCGGTTCGGAAGCTCGCCGGAGCACGCGGCGTCGACGTGGACGACGGTGCTTTCACCATGACCTGGCGGCGGCGCATGTTCGAGGAACTGGCCAAGGTCCGCAGCGGCGAACTGCCCTGGCAGAACGCCGATGAACTTCACCGGGCCTTGCTGGACGAGTTGGCCGACGCCCATCCCCAACTCGAACTGTCCGACTCCGACCGCGACGACCTGAACCGTGCCTGGCACCGCATGGGCGTCTGGGACGATGTCCCCGAGGCACTCGCGAAGCTCCGCGAACGCTACATCGTGTCGATTCTCACGGTGCTGAGCCTTTCCATCGTGGTGGACAGTTCGAAGCACGCGGGAATCGACTGGGACGCGTACATCTCGTGCGAGTTCCTCGGGGTCTACAAGCCCGAGCCGGAGTCCTACCAAACCGCGGCACGCTTGCTCGGTGCCGAACCGGACGAGGTGATGATGGTCGCCGTCCACCCGGGAGACCTCCTGGCCGCGAAACGGGCGGGGCTCAAGACGGGCTACGTGAAGCCGAAGGTGTGGGAGCCCGGCGCCGACGGACCGACCGAGGGGTTCGACGTGACCGCCGAGGACTACGGCGAGTTGGCTCGCCAGTTGTGTGACGCGTAGCCGGTCAGCCGACGCTTCACGGAACAAATCCCCAACCCGTCGAATGGATGGCCGAACCGTAGGGGCGACCGCGCGCCCTACGGGCGCGTTGTGGTCGC
>VXPO01000167.1 GCA_009839505.1 Gammaproteobacteria bacterium | reverse complement strand
CCGCGCCCCCGCCGCCGCCCAAGATGGGCGTCAACGAGGACGGCGAGTTGGTCGACGTTGGCGGGACGATTGTTGGCCGCACGTTCTATTTCGAGTACGACCAGGCGCGCCTTGCCCAATCCGATATCAGCGTCCTCGCCACGCACGCGGACTTCCTGCGGGAGTTCCGCACCCACAGCGTGACGATCGAAGGGCATTGCGACGAACGCGGTACGCGGGAATACAACCTGGCTCTCGGTGAGCGGCGCGCCCAGGCGGTGCAGAACTACCTGACCTCCGCGGGCGTCCAATCCAGCCAGATCGATATGGTCAGCTACGGCGAGGAACGACCGGCGGATCCTGGGAAGACTGAGAGCGCCTACGCGAAGAACCGCCGCGCGGTGCTGATCTATCGGTAAATAGTCGGCCGCGGTCGGCGGCCGTTGGCATCGGATGTTCAGGGTGTCCACACTCAGTCGGTTACGATCGCGTTTCGCCGTCTTGGCTGTCGGCGCCTTGGTGGGTGCTGCCAGCCTGGTTACTCCGGGCGCCTACGCGGGTCCCGTGCCCGTGGAGGAGTCCGAGGGAGCGCGACGCGAACCCGAACCGGCGGCACCCGTGGACTCCCGCGACCGCGCACGAACCCCGGTGCGGCCCTCAACGGTGGAAGCGACCGGGGGACTGGGCAACCTCTACTACGAGTTGCAACTGCTCCAGGACGAAGTGCGCCGCCTGCACGGAATCGTGGAGGAACAGAATCATCGGATAGAACGACTCACCCGCGAGCACCGGGAGCGCTATATCGAACTGGACCAGCGGATACTCGAACTGGGACAGGGCAGACCCGTCAGCGACACCCCGGTGAATGACGGCGACCCGGCCGGCCCCGTGGTGCCCGAGGTCCCGGCGGGTCCTGTCGAGATGACGGAACGCGAAGCCTACAACGCAGCGATCAGCCTAGTCGTGCAAGCCCGGCCGCTGCCTCCCGAGGAACGCCGACCCGTCTACCAACGCGCCCACGGCATGTTCCAGGATCTGATCAAGGAGTATCCGAACGGCGAGTTCGCAGCCAACGCCTTCTACTGGATCGGTGAAATCCAACTGGCACTGGAGGAACCCGAGCTTGCACGCCAGGCATTCGTGCAGGTGGTGCTTCTCTACGGCGAACATCCCAAGGTGCCGGACGCGCTGTACAAGCTTGGCGAAGTCTACGGCGTGCTGGGCGACATGGAACGCGCCCGCGAATATCTCGAACGCGTGATCCGAGAGCACCCCACGAGTACCGCGGCGGGCCTCGCCAACGCCTACCTTTCGGAACTTCCTTGACCGAGCCGGCGCAAACGCTCCGGGTCACCGAAATCTTCTTTTCGCTGCAGGGCGAGGCCCGGACGGTTGGGCGACCCACCACGTTCGTGCGCCTGACCGGATGCCCGTTGCGTTGCCAGTACTGCGACACGGCCTACGCGTTCACGGGCGGTGTTTCGGTGTCCATCGACGACATCTGCCGGCAGGTCTCCGCCAATCCCACGCGCTACGTGACCGTCACCGGGGGCGAACCGTTGGCCCAGCCCGGGGTGCTCCTCCTCATGCGGCGGCTTTGCGACGACGGCTTCGACGTTTCGTTGGAGACCAGCGGCGCCCTGGACATATCCGCGGTCGACGAGAGGGTGTCGCGGGTAGTCGACTTCAAAACACCGGGATCGAAGGAGGTGGCGCGGAACCTCTTCGCCAACGTCGATCACTTGACGGCTCGGGACCAGGTGAAGTTCGTCATTTGCGACCGCGCCGACTACGAGTGGGCGAAGGCGCGCTGCGACGAGTTCGACTTGGCGAACCGGGCGGGCGACGTGCTGTTCTCGCCGTCTTCCGACGAGATGGATGCCACCCGGCTGGCCGACTGGATCCTCGCGGACGGCATCGACGTGCGCTTCCAGATCCAGCTGCACAAGGTGCTGTGGAACGGCGAACCGGGACGATGAGCGAACGCGCCGTCGTCCTGGTGTCGGGCGGCCTCGACTCGGCCACGGCGCTGGCCATCGCCCGCCACGAGGGCTACGCCTGTCACGCCCTGTCGTTGGAATACGGACAACGACACGGTGTCGAGTTGGAAGCCGCCCGGCGCGTCGCCGAAACGGTCGGTGCCGTGGAGCACCGGGTCGTTGGCGTGGACATCGGTGCCTTCGGAGGTTCGGCGCTGACCGATGCCACCCGTGCGGTGCCGGAGTCGCCGACGGACGGCATACCCATCACCTACGTGCCGGCACGCAATACGGTGTTCCTCTCCCTGGCACTGGCCTGGGCGGAGACGCTGCTCGCACGGCACCTATTCATGGGTGTAAATGCAGTGGACTACTCGGGTTACCCGGACTGCCGCCCGGCCTTCATCGCGGCGTTTGAACGTCTCGCCAATCTCGCAACCAAGATGGGCGTGGAAGGAGAGCGGATCGAGATCCATACGCCGCTGATTCGATTAACCAAGGCGGAGATCATCCAGCGGGGAACCGAACTCGGCGTCGACTTCGCCGACACCGTGTCCTGCTACCAACCCAACGAGGTCGGCGAGGCGTGCGGACGGTGCGACAGTTGCCGCATCCGCCGCGCCGGCTTCGAAGCAGCAGGCCTACCCGACCCCACGCGTTACCAATAGAAGGGACATCCACCCTATGGAGAAAAGGGGACATCCACCCTTCGCCCAAAAGGTGGATGTCCCTTTTTCCCTCTAGGGTGGATGTCCCCTCGCGCTTGTGAGGCGGCGACGCCGCGCCTACAATGCGCGCCGCGCCAAGTTGCGTGCCGCTTGTGGGTCGTTAGCTCAGTCGGTAGAGCACCGGGCTTTTAACCCGTTGGTCCTGGGTTCGAGCCCCAGACGGCCCACCAAATACTTTGACCGAAACCGAACGTCACTACGGCCGCTTGCCTTTGCCATAATCCGCCACCATGAGACTGAGCAAGCTGAGCCGATCCATCGAGGGCAAGGTCGCCATCGTCACAGGGGCCGCTAGCGGGATGGGTCGAGCCACCGCCGCGCTTTTCGCGGACGAGGGCGCCAAGGTGGCGGCACTCGACATCAACGCCGATCCCCTGCAGTCGGTGGTCGACGAGATCGCGGGAGCTGGCTATCCCATCAACGGTTGGGACCTGGACGTCGCCGACCTGGAGGCGATCAACCGCGTCGTTCCCGACGTGGCCGCTCACTTTGGCGGCATCGACATCCTAGTCAACAACGCCGGAGTTGGGGCAGGTGGTCCCGTCGACGGCGACGACTACGAGGAGAAGTGGCGGCGGGCATTCGACGTGCTGATCACGGCCCATGTCCGCATCATCCGCGCGGCGCTGCCTTACCTGCGCCAGTCGGCGGGCGGGCGAATCGTCAACATCGCCTCCACCGAGGGACTCGGAGCGACGAAGTATGCGAGCCCGTACACGGCGGCGAAGACGGGTGTCATCGGCCTCACGCGGTCGTTGGCGGTGGAGCTCGGCACCGAGAACATCACCGTCAACTGCGTCTGTCCGGGACCGATTCGCACGGGCATGACCGAGTCGATTCCCGAGGACGATAAGCGCGAATACGCTCGTCGGCGCGTCGCGCTCAAGCGCTACGCGGACCCGGAGGAAGTCGCCCACGCAACGTTGAGCCTGGTGCTGCCGGCCTCGACGTTCATCACCGGCGTGGCGTTGCCAGTGGACGGTGGACTGACAATCAAAAACGCTTGACACCAGCGCATTTTCGGCGTTTAAGGCCGCCATGGCTGAACCGGTCCAGGAATCCGCCGGCGCGCCCCGGCTCGAGGCAGACGATGACAGCGTTCGCGTCGTCTGGCCGGAAGGGCACGAGAGCCGTTTTCTCTACTACTGGTTGCGCGAAAACTGCCACTGTTCAGCGTGTACTCATCCCGATGCGTGGGAACGGACTCTCGACTTCCTGGCCATTCCCATCGACATCACGCCGAGCTCATTGACGGGTGACGCAGCGGGGTTGCACATCGAGTGGCCGGCGCACGAGGCATCGTGCGAGGGAAGCTTCTACAGCTGGGCGTGGCTCGAGGCCCACCGGGCGGAACGCGAGGCACGCCTCGCGCGCAAGCGGCGTCCAACGAGTTGGCAAGGGGACGACTTCAGCAAGGCCTCGGTCGCCGTGGACTATTCCAAGGTCATGGAGACCGACGGGGGACTGCTGGAACTCCTCGCGCATGTGGAGAACACCGGTGTGGCGTTGGCGACCGGCGTTCCGGCGGACGAAGGCGCGGTGCTGACCCTCGCCCAGCGCATCGCCTTCGTCGAAGAGTCCCACTTCGGTCGCTATTTCCAAGTCGAGTCGAAGCCGCACGCCGAGAACCTGGCGTACACACCCAACGCTCTGCGGCCGCACAACGATCTCGCCAGTCGTCGCTATCCGCCGGGTATCCAGTTCCTGCACTGCCTGCGGAACGACGTCACGGGCGGCGACAGCGTATTGGTGGATGCGATCGCCTGTGCCGAAGCGCTACGCCGTACGGACGATTGCGCCTTCGAAATCCTCGCCAACTGCCAGGTGACCTTTGCATCGCGTTCGCCCGATTGGCACATCGTCAACCGTGCGACGATCATCGACGTCGACGAAGACGGCGACATCGTCGGCACGCGTCTTCACCCCGCGCTGCTCGGACCCGTGGATGTCGAACCCGATGTCCAGATGGATTTCTACCGTGCGCACCGGGAGCTGCTTGCCATCGCGTCGAGCACCGAGATGCAGTATCGATTCCGGCTGGAGGCTGGCGAATGCCAAGTCTTCGACAATCGCCGGATCCTGCACGCTCGGTCGAGCTACGACCCGGCGAGCGGTCATCGCATGCTCCAAGGCTGCTATGTCTGCCGGGACGACTTCATGAGTCGCCTCGCCGTGTTGCGTCGCAAGGGTCGCGAGTTCCGCGAGATCTGACGTCGGCCAGCGCTTGCGGGTTGCCTTTCGACTGCGCGGCTGACACGCTATCAAGCGTGTAGCGCTGCATTTGGAGGCGGGAGTAGGAACGACACCCGAAGCTCTGCGAATGCGGTCGGCAGAAATCCAGCGAGTAATGGTGTGACAACGAGCGAGAACAAGATTTTCCTGCCGGAGTCGCAGCTTCCCCGGAATTGGTACAACATCGTGGCCGAACTGCCGTTCGATGTGCCGACGCCGCTGCACCCGATCGAGGATCGCCCCGTCGAAATCGACGACTACGACTGGCTATGGCCCCGCGAGTGTCTTCGAATCGAGCTGCAGCAGGACGAGTACGGAACCGATGCATGGATCGAGATTCCGGAGTTCATATCAGACGTCTACCGTCGCTACCGACCGTCACCCTTGGTGAGAGCCCGCTCCCTCGAGAAGTACTTGGAGACCCCGGCCGAGATCTACTACAAACGTGAGGATCTGAATCCCGCCGGGAGCCACAAGTTCAACACGGCATTGGTTCAGGCGTACTACGCCGCCCGCGAAGACAACTCCCGGATCCACAGCATGGTGACCGATACGGGAGCGGGACAATGGGGAGCGGCTCTAGCCATGGCGTGCGAAACGCTCGGACTGCGCTGCTGTGTGTTCATGATCCGCAAGAGCTTCGAGGAAAAGCCGTATCGCCGCTACCTGATGCGCATGTCCGGCGCGGATGTGTATTCCTCGCCAAGTGAACTGACGAACACGGGACGAGAAATTCTCAAGGACGATCCCGAAAATTCCGGCAGCCTCGGAATCGGCATGAGTGAGGCCATCGAGTTCGTCCGGGAGGATCGCGGCCGGCGGCTGGCCTTGGGGTGCATGTCCTACTACGCCGTTCTCCATCAATCCATTATCGGCCTGGAGACGAAGCTACAGCTTGAACAGGTCGACCGTTCACCGAGTCTGATGATCGGCTGCGTCGGTGGAGGCAGCAATTTCACGGGATTCATCGCACCGTTCGTTCGCGAGAAGATCGGTGGAAGCCCCATCGAATTTCGCGCCATCGAGCCGGAGTCGATACCCACGCTGAGTCGGGGCGAGTACCGATACGATTGGGCCGACTTCTCCGAACTGACGCCTCGGATCCTGATGTACACGCTTGGCCATCGATTCGTACCGCCCCCAGTCCATTCGGGTGGATTGCGCTATCACGGCAAGACCCCGGTGCTCTCGGCGCTCGTCAAGAACGATGTGGTGGGCACGAGGACCTATGGACAACGGGAGGTCTTTGACGCGGGGCGCCTATTCCTGAAGACCGAAGGTGTACTGGCCGCGCCAGAAAGCGCTCATGCCGTCCTAGGTGCCATCGATGCGGCGAGGGAGGCCAAGAAAACCGGGGAGAAGCAGGTCATCGTGTTCTGTTTGTCGGGTCACGGGTACCTGGATCTGAAAGGCTTCTCAGATGTGCTCGACCTTGACTCATCGAATTAGCACGCCCTCACGACTGCACTTCACACTGATCGACATGAATGGCGAGATTGGCCGCGTGGACGGCAGTCTCGGCCTTTCCATCCAATATCCGGGCGTGTCCTTCGACTTCGGTCCACACAATGGAACCGTGGTTCGAGGAGGCGTTCCGAAAGAGCAGGAGTTGGTTCTAGCCGAGCTCGCCAAGGGTAGCGCGATCCTCCAGGTGGAACCGGACATTGAAATCAAAATTCGCCAGATGATCCCTCCGCACCAGGGGTTGGGGTCCGGGACGCAGGTCAGGCTCGCGGTGCTCAGTGCGTTGAATCAACGATTTGGATTGAACCACTCGCCATCAGAGCTGGGCGCCATCTCCACCCGCGGGGGTACATCGGGAATAGGAACGCGTGCTTTTCGGTCTGGAGGGCTTCTCCTCGATGGAGGCCACTCGGCAGGTAGGCAGAAGAAGGCGTTCGCGCCGTCGGCTTTCGCGACCGAAGCAGGTCAACCGCCGCTCCTCCTACGCGCGGACTTCCCAACGACCTGGGGCGTAGTGCTCTTCATGCCGAGCCGTCACCGAGGCCTGTCAGGTCAGGACGAGCTTGACTTCATGCTTGCCAACACGCCGATCCCGCTCGATGAGGTCCAGTCGACGTGCCACATCATTCTGATGCTCCTTTTGCCTGCCCTGCGGGAACTCGATCTCGAGACCTTCGGCACTAGTGTGAGCGCTCTTCAGGACGTGGGCTGGAAGAGGCGACACTGGATTCGGCCCGATACCGAACCGCTCCGACCCGTGAGATCGGCGTTTGACGCGACTGACGGAATCCAGGGCTGCGGGCTCTCGTCGACGGGGGCAACCCTCTTCGGTTTCTTCGACACGACGGAGTTCTCGGATGAGGAGGTAACTGCGAACCTGCGAAGGGAACTGAGTAGTCGAGAAGCCATCCAGGGACGAGTCGTATGCACCCGTGCCAGCAACTCCGGAATGCGACTGGCATCCATAGTCTGAGCAAAGAACGAAGTCGATCACGATGCAGCAGGCCCTTATGCTGTACAGTTCGCAGCTGCTGAACGGCTCACCTGTTTTCCGGACAACTAGGAGGAAATACCCATGGCGGCATACGTGATCGTTAACGATGAAGTGTTGGATGAAGGCGGTTTCTCCGAATTCCGGGAACGGATCGGCGCAACCGTCGATGCCCACGGCGGTCGATACTTGGTGCGTGGAGGCAGCGTCGAGGTGGTCGAAGGTAGTTGGTCCGCGGATCGACTGGTGGTCGTGGAGTTCGACGATGCGGGCGCGGCGCGGGCGTGGCTCAACTCACCCGAGTACAACGACCTTAAGAAGATCCGGGAACGGTCGGCGAACGCCAACGTGATAGTCGTCGAGGGCGTGTGACAGGCCCAGGCTAAGCTCCACTACCGCTTGCGCCGCCCCGGCACGGCCTGCCGGGGTCGGCGACTCACCCAGTCTGTTCGACTCGTACGGTAACAACATCCACGCCGTGGTACTTCCTGTGGTGAACCGACGATGCGTGGTGCCGCAAGAGCCGGAAAGACAGTTCGCGGTCATCGTGAACTTCCGCTTCCTCGCTCATGTATGCGAGTCTGTCTTCGATGTTCTGATCTTCGAAGACAGACAGGAAGTCCATTTCGACACTATCGTCCTGTGAGCGGACCACGACGATGAGTCGGGTACCGGCCTCGTCGTCCTCGGTCCCCGAAGACAGCAGGCACAGCAACGATTCCTCGCCGGACGCCCGCAGCCGATTGACCGACTCCTCCGACCATCCGATTTCGGCGGCGAAGTTCGAGAGGAATTCGTCGATTCTAGGTAGCGACGAGGTCCTTAGCTCGACGTCTAGCTTCTTGCTGCGTGGGCTGGTCAATTCGAGGAGCGTCGTCAGCGCGATCATCACCAGAATCCCAACGGTCGTGCCGTTTCCGAGGATTGAGGCCCAGAGGTTGTCCGAACGCACGCCAAAGACGTTCAGACTCTCCACGCCCAGCCCCACCGCAAGGGTCATCGCGACAATCAGCGAGTTGCGTTGATCGAGTCCTTCCCGAAAGAGCATGCGCATGCCCTCGACGAGCAACATTCCCATCACCATCAGCAGCAGCGAGGCCACAACTGCGCTCGGAGCCGCCAGCAGCAGCGCCGCTATCTTCGGAAGGAACGCGAGCAGGATCATTGCGGCACCGATCCAGTAGCCGATGCCTCGAAACGCAATGCCGGTCAGGTTGATCAGGGCGATGCTCGATGGCGAATACACGACGGTGGGTGGCGTCCCAGCCAAACCCGACAGGAGTCCTCCCAAACCACTCGCGTTCACAGTGCCCTGCACCACCCGGAAGTCGATGGCTCGCGATCTACGCAGCGACACCTGCTGAATCACGACGCCATCGCCACCGGTCTTCACGGCAACGACAAGCGTCACGAGGATGAAGGTCGGCAGAAGGGTCCAGAACTCCGTTCCAGGCGTCAGGTCGATTCCGGGCCACGCACCGAAATCCGGCGTTTGGAACCAAGGCGCGCGCCTCAAGCTATCGAGGTCGTAGAGATCGAACATGGCCGCAACAGCGCAGCCGGACAGGATGCCGATGAGTGGCGCCCACAACCGCAGAATCCCGGTGCCTTTCAGAGAGATCACCACAGCGGCGCCCAGAGTCGCCGCCACAACGAGTGGACCCGCGACCAAGGGCGTGCCGTCGGGCACCTGCGCCAACCTGTCGACCGCAACCGCGATCACTGAAATGGCGATCAGCATGAGCGAGGTGCCGCAAACCACGGGCGTGATGATCCGCCTCAAGACCGGTAGCCAGGCGGCAAACGCAAACTGAGCCAGGGAAGAGACGACGATGAGACTGGCGAGCGTCGTCCATCCTCCAACATTGATGGCGACGACGGAAATGGCGACCCAGTGTGGTCCGGCACCGCAAAGGAGAAGGTGCCCCGCACCGAAACGGCCGATTCGCGATGCTTGCAGAGCCGTTACGGCACCGCCGATGAGCATTGCGGAACAGATTGCCCACGACAGGTACGCATGGCCCTCGTCGGAAGCCCGTACCACGATGGTCACCATCACCACCGTGTTGATCACCGCGATCACGGCACCCTGTAGGGTCACGCTCAGCGTGGCTTGCGGGGAACAGGGTTCTTCGGGCTCGTTCCGAATGTCTTTGTTTAGTGTTTTCAAGAATTGCCGTCGCAAGGGAGCGCGCTTGGCGAATCTTAGCGCGGTACCCAGCGGATCGCGTCGGCGATCACCATCTCGCCGTCGGTTCGGTTGGAGACCTCGAGACGAACAGATCCCGCCGGGAGGTCGTAGTCGCCGAGTTTGTTCCAGCCGATATGCGCTTGGCTGCCATCGAACTCGACGGGTGTGCTGTTGCCGTGGACGACCAGTGTCATCTCGAAGCGCCCGAGCGCCCCGTAGGTTGGCGAAAAACCGAATCCCATCACTTGAGGGTTGGGAACGTGGTAATCCAATTGCCACCGGCCGGGTCTTGGCAGTTCGGCGGTGAAGACCCCCACCGCGGTACCGTCGCCGGCCGTCGCACCCGTCACCGTGTGCCGGTACTTGCCCCAGCTCGACGGGATGTGAGCCCGAGTCCATTCCCCGGGATCGTTTGTCCAGGTTGGGAGTCCTTGATCGAGTTCGCGCCCAGGGGCGTAACGCGTGGGGGACCTGCCGAGGCGGCCATCGTCGCGGCGATTCTCTACGGCGAAGGCCGGATCCAGATCATCGATCAGAACTCCCGGTGAAGGCGGGGGCATCCACGTGCTCGGCTGCGCACCGACAAGGGGCGGCCCGGTCACGACGTCCGGTTCGTCGGATTCCGAAAGCTCAATGCGGATCGGCACACGGTTCAGGGAGAGGTAAGGCTCGAGCCAAACGTCTTGCGGCGGTTCGGGGCTCACGACGCCGATTTCTACCGTTGAGTTGCCCTCGACTTGGACCGGTTCGCTGCGCCGACTCTGAGGACCCCTGCCTAAGGACAGACGCACCAGGCCCGGTGTCGGTTCGTCGTTCCTGACGTGCACGCGAACCTGGTATCGGGGCTCTCCCTCTGGGCCGTCGGCGATACGTTCGCTGTGTGCACGAGAGGCGACGAATCCGGGTAGCGCTGCATCGTTGAGCCAGTCGCCGACCAACCGTTCAAGGTCGCCACCCGCGGCGACTCCTGCGTTGGCGAATTCGCCAGCATCGTAGGTGCCGTCATCGTGACGGCGCAGTTCCGCCAGCAGGGCACCGGTCCGATTCCGACCGAGCCCGTCGACAATCGAACGCGCGACCGCGTTGCCGCGTAATGCGAACGCGCCGATTGCCTTTCTGGTCTCGCGTTGGAAGTCCATATCCGAGAGTGAAGCGCCCAGGGCCCGCTCCCAAACCGAGGATTGGGCGTAGAAATACTGGCGGAAGCCGGTCCATTCGCCAGTCTCCCTCGTGAGACCGTCAATCATCTGGCTGACCGTGGCCCCGAAGCCGGCGTCGGAGTGAAACAAGTGGGCCGAGTACATGGAGGGGCCAGTGACGCGGTAGCTCGAGGGATTCGCGAGGAGCTCGCGGCCAAGTTCCTCGCAGACGTAGTCCAACGCATGGGCACCCGGTCCGTCCGCCGCGCTCTGAAAGATCGTCAGGTTCCTGGCGAGCGCCCGCGATGCGCTACCGTCGGTGAATGGGTTGGAGAAGGTACTCTCGAGCCATAGGACCTTCAACGCTCCCAACCCACCAGGAAAGTTCGCGAACTGGCTCGCGCCCTCGTAGCGCGAGACGTTGTTGTAAGGGAAGCCGTGTTCCTTCAGCAGTAGCACACCCGGCAGCGCCATCCGCGTATCGAGCCAGTGTCCGCCGCCGTAGGAGCGCAGGTGCGCGGGAACCTCGACTATGCTGAAGCCCTTGTACGGATAGGCGATTCCGAGATCCCCGGTATCCCGAAGAATCTGTTCCAGCCGTGATCTCAAGAGTTCGTGTACGTCCGCGAAGTAGTCGAGATTGCGCAGATGAGCCGGGTGAAGAAGCAGTTCGAATTCGACGTCGTCGACTTCCAAGGCCCGGCGGTGGAAGCGCGCGGCGAAGAGTCCTACCTCCGCGACGCGCGCCGGTGGTCGGAACCGATACTGGCCTTCCCCAAGCGTCTCGCGGCGTCCGGGTCCGGCGACAAGCCAACCGGCGGGTACTTCGACGGTGAGATCCACGGTTGGCGAGTGCCCGCGTCGTGCGTCGTGCAGGTTGGCGCCGGGCACGGGAAGCCAGCATAGCCCCGGCATCAGCGCGACATAGCGTTTCTCGAATATGCCAGCCGCAGTACCTAGCCAGAGGATTCGGTTGCGGCTCGACTCCCGCCGCCAGTCGACCATGCTGTCCAGATAGGCGAAGTCCGGGTCCGGGATGCCGGTGACCCGCAAGGTCAGCTCGGCCCTGGTTCCCGAGACCAACGGCTGGGGCAGCTCGATCGTCAGCAGCCCGTGCTCGTGGCGGAATGGCGTTGGCTTGCCGTCGACTCTCGGTTCGGACACTTCGAGGGCGGGATTGAGGCTGAAGAGCAGAGTCGACAGGTTCGCCTGTTCGGCACTCACGTGCAATTCGAGGTCGACGCTCAGCTGTTCGCCGGGATCGATGGTGATGCGACCCACCAGATGCTCGACCGACACCGCCGGTTCGCTGGGTGCCGTCCGGTGCGCTTCCAGCCAGGCGTCGCGCAGCTGCATCGCCTCGCCACAGCGAAATACGACGATCCCGATACCCAACACGGCCAACGCCGCAGGCGCGATGCCGACGAGTAGACGCCCGCGACGCGAGCTGCCGTCGCGGCGCTTGTAGATCGCCGCGGCCCAAACCACGAACGCCGCCGCGAGCATCAACAGGCAGGCGCGGTGCAGGTACGTCTCAAGGTCGGGCAGGCGAGGCGCCAGGTCGGACGCCCAGTTGTCGTGGATGTAGAGGAGCGACACCGCGGGTAGCAGGTAGCTGGGTACGAGGGCAAAGCTCCACATGTGAATGGCAAGGACCGCGAGAGCCACGACGGCGACGGTCAGGCGATTGCGTAGACCGGCGGCGAGCAGGAACACGAAGGCGCACCACATGATCGAGGCCGGGATCGCGTCCAGAAAAAAGAAGGAGAACGTCGCCACCGGTTCGATGGGGTCGACCGACCAGCCGAGGGCGCGACCAATCGTCCCGACGGCTTGGACTAGGAGCAGTACGCCGAGTAGTGGAACGCAGATGGCGAACACGACGGCGAAAAGGCGACCGCCGATGAGCGCGACGTTGGACAGGGGATGCGAGTCGACAACCTCGGCCACCCGCTCGCGCTCGTCTCGGTGGCGCATGTCGAAGGCGAGGAAGACCATCGCCGCCATGAAGAACCACAACACGTAGCTGTTGAAATACGCCGTGGTGAATCGCGGCAGCGTGTTTCCGCCGGACAAGCTGGCGAACGAGATCGTCGCGTGCAAGTAGGAGTAGTACCCGAAGGCCGTTCCCACGACGGCAATGCCGAGGGCCAGGAACACCCACGTGCGGGCGAGCCGGCGTACCGAGCGCAGTTCGGCCACCGCGACTGCAAGCAGGTTGTGAAGGCCTTCCGATCGGCCAACCGCGCGGTACATCGACTAAGATGCCTCTCACGGGGCCCGTCAGAGGGCCGCTGAATTGACAGTAGTACCTCACGTGACGAGAGGGTCAAGAGCTTTTTCGCCGGCGGCAAGGGCTTGACCCTCGGGGCAGCGCCATGAGGCAACAGGACGCCGTGGTCGAACTGCGCGAGAGCTTTGACGTATTCCTGCCCGCTTCGGCCGTCTGGGAGCGTTTGCGATTGCCGAGTGATCTTGCGCCCGGCACCTGTCGGATTCCCGGATTTCCGAGCAGCGACGGCTCTCCCGGCTGCATCGTGGATGTGGAATCCAGCGAGCCGCAGCAGAGACTCGCCGGCACCAAGCTGGATGAGCCCTGTGGCGGCACCGCGATCCGCATCGAGATCGGGCCTGCCAATGCCAGCGGCTGGCCGACCCGGGTGAGCCTGGTTCAGGCGGGATTCGCGCCGCCGCTTGCGGACCTGCCGGACTACCTGAACGCTCACTGGCGGCGGATCGTTGCGGACTTCCGTCTATACGTCGAACACGGCGTGACCGCACCGGCGTCGACATGGGGGGCGAGTCTCGGGGCAACGACCCGAGAGACACCGACGGGTCTGGTGATAGCCGACGTGGTGGCGGAAGGATTTGCCGACCGCTGCGGCATGCAGGTGGGCGATCTCTTGGTAACACTTGCCGATGTGCGTGTCCTCGACACGGCGCAGCTCTGGACGGTGTTGGCCGTCCTGAATCCCGGCGACGAAGCCCGTGCCCGTTGGGTTCGGGACGGCGAAGCGATCGACGCGGAGCAGGCGCTGGGTGGCCATTGAGCGACCCACGGCCGTGAAGTGCTAAGGTGGCTAATCGACCGGCGAGACGGTATGACTGACGATCCAACGGCCGAAGAGCCGACCCATGAGCAGGTGGCTTGGGGCTACGACGCCGAGTCGGGGCCCGCCGTTTGGGGTTGTTTGAGCACGGACTACGCCCTGTGCGCCCTCGGCAAACACCAGTCGCCGATCAACCTCGTCGATCCTACGCCGGCTGCTGTTGCCGCCTTGGCGTTCAACTATCGGCCGACGATGCTCAGCATCGAAAACAATGGCCATACGGTGGAGGTGCGTTCGACGAACGACAACTGGATTGAGGTCGGCGACGACAGCTACGAGCTTGTGCAGTTCCACTTCCACACGCCGGGTGAACACACCGTCGCCGGCCAACGCTTCGACATGGAGATTCACTTGGTGCACCGGAACGAGGCGGAAGAGTTGGCGGTGGTCGGCATCCTCGTGCGTCGCGGGAACAGCCATCCGCTCCTTGAGCTCGTGGCCGAGCACATCCCAGGCCGGGGCCAGGTGCGGACCCTCCAACACACGATGATCAATGCAGCCGATTTGCTGCCGACCGAACGCCGGAGCTTCCGCTATGAGGGATCGTTGACGACTCCACCCTGTTCGGAGGGTGTCCGCTGGTTCGTGCTCGAGACGCCCATCGAGGCGTCGGCTGCGGAACTCGCCGCCTTCGAAGCCGCCCTCGGCACGAACAACCGACCCGTGCAAGCGCTCAATGGCCGGAAACTGCTGATCGAGCAGGAGTCGGTGCCACGAGGCTGACCGTCGCGCACGAGGCTTTCGTGCACGCGCAGACGTGCCGCGACTGACAGGCCCAACTACAGGCTTCGGCTTGTGTCGCGTTCCAGCGGTCGCTGCAGCAGTTCCAGGAGTTCTTCGGTGCTTAGCCTCCCGGAGGTATCGGTGCCTTCGAGAAGACGGTCGGCCAAGTCGCGCTTGTGGTGGTGGATGTCCACGATCTGCTCTTCGATGGTGCCCTCCGTGACCAGCCGGTAGGTGGTCACCGGCCGGGTCTGTCCGATGCGGTGTGCGCGGTCCGACGCCTGATCCTCGACGGCAGGATTCCACCACGGATCCATGTGGATGACGTAGTCGGCGGCGGTGAGGTTGAGGCCGGTGCCGCCGGCCTTCAAAGAAATCAGGAACACGTCCCCTTGCCCGGCTTGAAAGGCGGCGATGCGCTCGCTACGGGCCTTGGCGGGCGTGCTGCCGTCGAGGTACTGGTAGGCGATTTCCTGCTCGACGAGGTACTCCTCGACCAACTTGAGATGCATGACGAACTGGGAGAACACCAGGACCTTGTGGCGGTTTTCAAGGAGTTCCCCAAGGGTTTCGGCGAATGTCTCGAGCTTCGAACTCTTCGGCGCTTTGCCCGGTGAGTCGGCCACCAGTTTCGGGTTGCAGCAAGCGAGTCGGAGCCGGGTGAGGTGCGCGAAGAGTTGGAAGCGTTCCCCCTCGCTGCCGTCCGGATTTCCCTCCTGCGCTGCCTCGAGTTGCTCGACGGCACGCTGTCGAAGGACTTCGTACAGGGCGGATTCTTCGGGGGACAACGTCACGTGGAGCGTGATCTCGGTGCGCTCGGGCAGGTCGTCGAGCACCTCGGTCTTGAGCCGACGGAGCACGAACGGCGAGATGATCCGGCGCAGCCGACCGCGGGCCTCCTCGTCGCCGTCGCGCTCCACCGGTTCGCCGAAAGTCGTGCGGAATCTCTCCCGGGAGCCGAGCAGACCGGGATTCAGGAAGCTGAACAGGGAGTGCAGGTCCATCAGATTGTTCTGGATGGGTGTGCCGGTGGTGACGACGCGGAACCCGGCGCTCAGCTCCCGTGCTGCCCGCGCGCGCTTCGTGAGCGGGTTCTTGATTGCCTGGGCCTCGTCCAGAACGACGCTGCGCCAACCGATCCCGGCGAGTGCCTCGACATCGTTCTGCAGTAGGCCATAGGTCGTCAGGTAGAGATCGAATGCGGCGGGATCGTCCAGCAGTGGGGCACGGGCCGCGGTCGCACCCGTGTAGACCTTGACCTTCAAGGTCGGCGCGAACCGGCGCGCCTCGTCGACCCAGTTGGCGACGACCGAGGTGGGAGCGACGACCAGCGCCGGTCCTCCAGGCGCCCGGTCCAGGAGCACGGACAGCGTCTGCACCGTCTTGCCGAGCCCCATGTCGTCGGCAAGGCACGCGCCGGCGCCCCAACGGCTCAATCGCGCAAGCCAGCGGTAGCCTTCGACTTGGTACGGTCGCAATTCGGCTTGCAGGGTGCTCGGCAGTTCGGGTTCGAACGATCGAGAGGCGTCCAAATCCGCGCGCATCTGCTGCCAGTCATCGTCACCGGCGACCTCGGCTTCCTCGAACAGGTCGTCGAGGGAGGACGCGGCGAGGGAATGCAGGCGCACCGCGCCCTTCGCGGCTGGCGTCGAGAGGCTCGCAAGATCGTCGAGTTGGCGGCGGAACGCCGCGGTGAGCGCGACGAACTCGCCACTCTCGAGTTCAAGGAAGCGCGATTGAGGGTTGGCTTCAAGGAGCGCGAAGAGGCGTTTTAGGTCGAGCACCCGGGAACTGTCCACGACCAGCTTGCCGGAGGTCTGCAGCCACTGCTCGGCGGGCTTGACGGTGAGCGACAGCGACCGCGTGGAATGACGCGCGACGATCTTGAACGGCTCCCCCTTCGGCCACTTGCAACGAGCTTCGGCAGCGTCGAGCTGCTCCAGCAACTCTAGGCATTCGAGAGCTTGGGGAAGCACGAGGGGGGCGTATTCGGTTGGTCGCGTTGCCAACCTGGGACAGCGGTCGACGAGTCGGGCGAGCGCGTTGCGTTCCTGCGAAAGGTCGCGCCGCGCCTGGACATGCTCGCCGTCGCGGTTTGCGAACACCGTCGCGCCACCCTGGCCCGATTCGAAACAGATGCCCGAATTGGCAATGGGCTCGACCAGGATTGCGACCGCGAGCCCGGCCTCGAAGGGTTCGAGGCGGACCCAGGGCTCGGGATCCGCCTGCACTTCCGCGGCGCCCGCCACCGGGCCCGCATCGCTTTGTACGCGAACTTGCGAGACGAGCGCCGCTACCGCCTCCAGGAGCCGCGACTTGCCATCCGCGGGGAACGCCAGCCCCTCCGGTGGAATGACGTCGAACAGACGCCGGTGGTCGTCGGTGAAACGCGTTACCTCGATACGGTTGTCGGAGGCCAGCGTGACGCCGTATTCGTCGTCGGCATTCCAACCGTGCGGATCGATGCCAACGACGACGACGCCATCGGCACTTTCTTCGATGTGTAGTTTCGGTTCGCGTCGGACCACGTCGATGGGTTCGCCCGATGCATTGAAGACGTGGGGATGGCCGGCCAGTGCATAGAGGCCGCGCATACCGAGTTCATAGTCGACGCGTCCCCAGGAACGGCGGATCGTGACCGCGGCGGCGGCTGCCAGATCCTCTTCGCGGAGGTGGGCCATGGACGCAGCCTCCTCGGCCAAGCGTTTGAGGGCGACCCGGCGTCCCTTGCTCCAGGTGCCGTTCTTGTTTCGGCGCTGCTCGCGGGCAGTGACGTTGACGCTGTCGTAGAAGCGATCGACATCCCAGACGAGGCGCTTCTCCACAGCGTCCGACGTCGCCTTGTTATCGCGGCTCTGGTTCTTGGCGTCGTAGGCCAGTTGCTCCAGTGCCTTGAGCGAGCGTTCCCACGCGAGGATGGGCGGCTCCAGCACGGCCAGGGTCTGGATGCCAAGCTTGTCGAGCACCGGCTGTGGATCGGGTAGTCCGGACGAATCCGCGCCGCGCAGCTCGACCAACCGGTGCAGGATCGACGCGCCTTCCGCGGCGATCCACCGGTAACCGTTGGCGTTGGCTCGACGGTGATAGGCGTCCATGGACTCAAGCCAGTCGGCGCTCACTTGGTTGTCCGAACCAAGCCAGCAGTGCCTGAAGCCGTTCAGAAAGGTGAGGTAGCACGGAATTGCCGTTCGGCGGGCATGGATGCCGAGATTCCGTTGGAGACGGGCGGCATCCATTGCCAAGGCGACCTCGAAGTCGCGGTTGAGATAGCGGCGTTCGGCGGTGCGCAGCAGGTGCTGCATCAAGTCGCGGGATTCGGGCGTGTCCAAGCGGACGAGCGCGATCAGCGAGAGCGCGAACGCCGCTTGCTCGGGGAACACGTTGCGTTTTCGGGTGCCCGCCTTCTCGGCGGCGATGGCCGCTTCGATGTGTTGACGAGCGGCGGGATTGTTGCCTCGGAGCATGGCGATCATGGCACGCGTCGACGCGAGTGCGGTGGTAGCGGGTCTTGCATCGCGGGCCTCGGCGGGAAGCTCCGAAAACACGGCTTCGGCCGCGTCGAACCGCCCTTGGAGGATGCGGATGTAGGCGATGTCGGCAGCATGCCATTCCGAGTGCAAAGCCAAACGTCGGCAAGCCTCGATTGCAGGTTCCGGTGGGGCTGCGAGATCGAGCGTGTGACGCAGGCAACCCGCCAGGGCGAGGTCGATGTAGCGCTCTGGCAAGGTGGCAAGCACGTCAACCGCAAGCGGATCCGCCAGAAAGCGCCACTGGTCCACGGACCCTTCGTCTTCGTCCAGCAGCGCGTCGAGATTGCGGAAGTCGCCGCGTATCACGTAGCAGCGGAACATGGTCTCGAACAGGTAGCGGTCGACACCGGGTCTTGGCCGGGTGGCTCGAAAGGCCTCCAGGATCTTGCTGAGTCGGCCTTCGTGTTGCGCCCTGACGGCCAACGACACGGCCCAGTTTGGTGTTGCGGCGACTCCAACGTTCGGGGACGGCGGTCGAGTGCCGATCCCGGCATCGATTAGTTCGACATTCGCCCGCCGAACGTCCGCCTGGGTCAAGCTGCGGCCGAGCAGGTCTATGTTCGCCTGCACCAGGATCCGAGCCGTGCGGTTCACACTGATTCCGTGCGGCGCGACGACGCCATAGGCTTGCGCGACGAGGCGGGCACCGGGTGAGAGGGCGGCGTAGGGGTCGGCGGCGGACGGGGCGTTCAGAACTTCCGTTGCTTCAGCCACGCCGATCGTCCTTGACTTTCCTACCCGCCGATTGCCGTCCACGATACCAAAGACGACGTGATTGCGGCGCCCGAAAACGCCAAGGGGAACGCTATTCGTGCGTTTTTGACCGAACCGCTTCGAGGGCGTTGTATCGGTACAGATCATCCGTGGTTCGCCCCGCCACGCGACCGGTCGCCCGGTTGCGCAGCCACGCCTTGAACCCGGCGAGGTGGAACAGCGTGGCGTTGCGCCGGGATCCGTGCTGGACCCGCGCCGTCCGGTCTCGGCGCAGGCGTTCGTAGCGTTGCAGTGCGGCTGGCAAGTCTTGGTCGCCCGCCACGCATCCCGCCAGGACCGCGGCATCCTCGATGGCCATCGCCGCGCCCTGGGCCATAAACGGCAGCGTCGGGTGGCAGGCGTCGCCCAGCAGGGTGACCCGTCCCTTGCCCCACCGGGGCATCGGCTCGCGATCATGCAGCGCCCATTTGAACAGGGAGTGGCTGTCCACGTTGTCGATCAGCCTTCGGATTTCGTCGTGCCAGCCGACGAAATCCGCGGCGAACTCGGCATGGTCGCCGCGTTCCGTCCAGGACTCGACTTCCCAGCCCGACTTTTCGATCACGCCGACGCAGTTGACGAGTTCGCCGTGTCGGACGAAGTAGTGGACGAAGTGTCCTCCGGGGCCCCACCAGGCCGTCGCCATCGGTCGAATCAGGCCGGGAGGAAGGCGCTCGACGGGAACCAGGGCTCGCCACGCGACACAGCCGGTGAAACGTGGGCGGTCATCACCCCAGAGTCCGGCGCGAACCACCGAGTGGATGCCATCGGCACCGACGAGCAGGTCTCCATCGTAGTCACCCGTGACCGCTGTCAATCCCACCTGCGTATCGCGTGGGTCGAAGCGCCGCACGGCGGCGTCGCGGAGGAGGGTGATGTGCGGACTCGCGAACGCCGCATTCACCAGTACGCGCAACAGGTCGGCGCGGTGCATGTGGTAGTAGGGAAACCCGAAGCGTCGTACGGCCTCCTCGCCCAAGGCCGACTGGCCGATGACGCGGCCGGTTCGCCAGTTCCTGAACTGGATTGCCTGGGGCTCGAAAGCCGTGGCGCGAAGCGGTCCTTCCAGTCCGAGATCGTGCAGTACGCGGGTGCAGTTGGGCGACAGTTGAATGCCGGCGCCGACCTCGCCGAACTCCCGGGCCTGTTCGAATACGGTGACCTCGTGGCCTCGTTTGGCGAGACACAAGGCTGCGGCGAGTCCCCCGATCCCGCCGCCGGCAACCAGGGTTTTTAGGGGGCGCATCGGCTCATCCCTCCTCGGTGCGAGCACGATGGGTTCGACGGAACGCTGTCCGGGCTGCATCATGTGCAGCTTAACAGCCCGTCCGAGTGCTGCTCGTGCTGCTCACGATCTCGACTACGCATAGCCCGGCCACCGATCTGGGCTACCTCCTGCACAAGAATCCCGCGCGGGTCCAGGTCTTCGAGTTGTCGTTCGGCAAGGCGCATGTGTTCTATCCCCAGGCGTCGGAAGCGCGCTGCACGGTGGCACTGCTGCTCGATGTCGATCCCGTCGCCCTCGTGCGGGGGCGTGGCTCGATGTCGACCGACTACGTCAACGACCGGCCGTACGTCGCATCGTCCTTCTTGAGCGTCGCCATTGCGCGCGTGTTCAGCAGCGCCTTGGGCGGGCGCTGCCGGGACAGGCCAGAGCTTGTCGGCGAGCCGTTGCCGCTCGTTGCGGGGATCGCTGCGCTGCCTTGCAGGAGCGGGGATGACGTGCGGGAACTCTTCGAACCGCTGGGCTATGAAGTGGACCTTGAACCTGGCGACGACGCGAGCGGCAACTACCGGAACGTCACGCTGACTGGCCGCAAGCCGTTGGCCGAGCTGCTGACCCATCTCTATGTGCTGATCCCGGTGCTGGACGGCCGCAAACACTACTGGGTGGGCGATGCCGAGGTGGACAAACTCATCGCCCGGGGGGAAGGCTGGCTGGAGGGTCATCCGCGCCGGGATCTCATCGTGCGTCGTTACCTCAAGCATCGGGACAACTTGGCGAGCGACGCGTTGGCGCGTTTGGCGGACGACGAGGACGCGGTTTCCCCGGATGGCGACCACGGACCCGGCGCGGAGGCGTTCGTGACACTGGCGGATGCCCGTCTGGCGGCGGTCACCCGCGCCTTGAAGGAAAGCAACGCCGCGCGCGTCATCGACTTGGGATGCGGGGAGGGGCGGTTGGTCGAGCAATTGCTCCGAGACCCGCAGTTCCAGGAGATCCTTGCTGTGGACGCCTCCGTCCGGGCGCTGGAGACGGCCAGCCGCCGTCTTCGGTTGGATCGCATGCAACAACGGCAGCGGCGGCGGGTCAAGCTGCTGCAGGGGACGATGACCTATCGCGACCGGCGCATGCAGGGCTTCGATGCGGTGGCGGTGGTGGAAGCGCTGGAGCATCTCGACCCGGAACGCCTCAGGACATTCGAACGGCTGCTGTTCGAGTTCGCCAAGCCGGAAACGGTGGTCGTCACGACGCCGAACCGGGAGTACAACGTCAGGTATCCAGGCATCCCCGCTGGTGGCTTGCGGCATAGCGACCACCGGTTCGAATGGACACGGGCGGAGTTCGCGGCCTGGGCCGATGCGGTGGCGTCAGCCCATGGCTACTCGGTAGCGTTCGAACCGGTGGGCGAGGTTGACGAGGTGCTCGGGGCACCGACCCAGATGGGGCGGTTCAGCCAATGCGCATAGAGATTCCTGAATACTGCCTCGTGGTCCTGATCGGCGCATCCGGTTCCGGCAAGTCGACTTTCGCGGCCAAGCACTTCGCCCCCACGGAGGTGATCTCGTCCGACACCTGCCGGGCGCTGGTCAGCGATGATGCCAACGACCAATCGGCTACCCGGGATGCCTTCGAGCTGCTCGAGTTCATCGCTCGCAAGCGACTTGCCGCCCGTCGACTCACTGTCGTGGACGCGACCAGCGTCCGTCCCGAGGACCGCGCCAAGCTAGTTCGCCTCGCCCGGGAGTTCCACGCCTTCGCCGTGGCCATCGTGTTCGATCTGCCAGAGCGCGTCTGCCAGGAGCGCAACGACCGACGAGAAGACCGCGACTTTGGCCCACGGGTGGTACACAACCATGTCCGTTTGCTGCGTCGGTCGGTGAGGCGACTCGGCCGCGAGGGCTTCCGCTATCGGTTTCAGTTCCGTTCCGAAGCGGAGGCCGACGCCGCGGTCGTGGAACGTCAACGCCTGTGGACGGACCGACGCGAGGACGGCGGTCCGTTCGACATCATCGGCGATGTGCACGGCTGCGGCGACGAGCTGGAAGCCCTGCTCACCGAACTCGGCTACCGCGTCGACAGGGAAGGCGAGAGCTTTGCAATCTCGCATCCCGAAGCACGAAGGCTCGTATTCCTCGGTGATCTGGTGGACCGGGGCCCGAGGGTCGCGGATTGCCTGCGGCTGGTGATGGACGCCGTCGATGACGGGGTGGCGTTGTGCGTTCCCGGAAACCACGAGACCAAGCTGCTTCGCCACCTGCGCGGACGGCGCGTGAGGCTGACCCACGGTCTCGACGGAACCGTCGCGCAACTGGAGTCGGAACCGTCGGCGTTCCGCGACCGCGTCGCGGAGTTCATCGACGGTCTGGTCAGCCACTACCTCTTCGACGACGGCAAACTCGCGGTGGCGCACGCGGGCATGAAGAATGAACTCCTCAACCGGTCGTCGGGCGCGGTACGGGAGTTCGCGCTCTTCGGCGAAACGACAGGCGAGACCGACGAGTACGGCTTCCCGGTACGCTACGACTGGGCGAGCGAGTACCGCGGCGAGGCGATGATCGTCTACGGCCACACGCCGGTCGTCGAGGCGGAGTGGGTGAACGGGACCATCTGCATCGACACTGGATGCGTGTTCGGCGGCAAGCTGACCGCGTTGCGCTATCCGGAACGGGAACTGGTTTCCGTGCCGGCAGCGAAGGTCTACTACCCGTCGACCGGTCGACCATTGGTGCCCGATGCCGACACCGCCGACGCGGCCGGAGACATCCTCGCGATCGACGATGTACTCGGCAAACGCATCGTCGATACGCGGCTTGTTCCCAACATCACCGTCAGAGAGGAAAACGCGGCGGCGGCGCTTGAAGTGATGAGTCGGTTCGCGGTTCAGCCCAACTGGCTCATCTATCTGCCGCCGACGATGTCGCCGTGCGCGACGAGGAATTCCGGCGATCTGTTGGAGCATCCGGCGTCGGCGTTCGGCTACTACCGTACCAACGGCGTGGACCGGGTCGTCTGCCAGGAGAAGCACATGGGCTCCCGGGCGATCGCGGTGGTTTGCCGCGACGCGGATGTCGCCCGGACTCGCTTCGGCGCGGCGGGCGCGACCGCTGGCATCATCTATACGCGGACCGGTCGGCGGTTCTTCGGCGGGCAACTTGCCGGCTTCGAGCAGTTGGTGCTGGACCGGCTTCGAGCGGCGGCGGACCGCTGCGGTCTCTGGGATAAGCTCGATACGCCCTGGCTGATCCTCGATTGCGAACTGATGCCGTGGTCGGTGAAGGCCGCGGACCTGGTCCGCGAGCAATACGCAAGCGTTGCCGATGCCGCCGGCCTCGGCCTGGCACAGGTCGTGGATGCGCTCGAACGCGCCGTCGAGCGCGGTGCCGACACGGCGGAGTTGGTGAATCGTTTCCGGGGCAAGGCCGAGATGGTGAAGGGCTACGAGGAAGCGGTCGGCCGCTACAACTGGCCGGTGGACACCGTGGACGATCTCAAGCTCGCGCCGTTTCACCTGCTGGCGACCGAAACCGCCGTGCACGACGACAAGGATCACGGTTGGCATATGGAGCGCCTGGCCGAACTGTGCCAGGGCGACGGACTCCTGACCGTGACGGACTATCGGCTGGTGGAACTCGACGACGACGCCAGTTGCAGCGAGGCCATTGCCTGGTGGGAGGCGCTGACCGCGGCCGGCGGCGAGGGCATGGTGGTCAAGCCCTGGGACTTCGTTGTGCGCAGCGGCAAGGGTCTCGTCCAGCCGGCGATCAAATGCCGGGGGCGGGAGTATCTGCGGATCATCTACGGTCCCGAATACACTGCCGAGGAGAACCTTGCTCGCTTGCGGCAGCGAAGCCTCGGCGCCAAGCGGTCCCTGGCACGACGGGAATTCGCCCTCGGCCTCGAAGCCCTGCACCGATTCGTGGAGCGGGAACCGCTGCGCCGCGTACACGAGTGCGTCTTCGCCGTGCTCGCCATGGAGTCCGAGCCGGTGGACCCGCGGTTGTAGAAGACGCGCCCCGCGCAGTGTTGACGGAGGAATCACGGAGTGTGAACCTCTCTGGATGAAGAATGTCTCGGCCACCATTGACGACGAGGCCGCTCGCCGGAAACGACTTCAGGACAGGACCCTGCGGGCGATCAAAGGGTTTCGCGGTGGGGACCGCATGCCTCGGGACGAGATCCACGGACGCGGTAACCAGATTGTCAGTGCACGGACGGCCTCGCCGCACGACGTCAATCTCCAATTCGGTCACGACTAGCCCCCACCGCCGTTTGGATTGGGACTAGCGAGACCTAATTCGCTCCAGCACGGGCCGAATCTCCGCTAGGAACCGCTGCGGATTCTCGCTCATCGGGAAGTGTCCCAATCCCTTCATGGTCTTGTACCGCGCGCCCGGGATCATGGCGGCAAGTTCCTCGCCAGCCTCCGGGGTGCCGCTCCAGTCGTATTCGCCGTTCAGGATGTCGACCGAGCACACGTCGGTATCGATGGTCGCGGCCGTGTTGCGCACGTCGTGGTCGACGCTGTAGTAGTAGAGGTCGCCCTTGAAGACCGCCGGCGCACCCTGGCTGTAGACCCAGGCGGTTTCCCGGCGCAGCGCTTCCGGGCTCGTCGGCCCCATCATGCCGTACATCAGGTGGGCCTTGAAGTCGTTGCCGATGCGTGGGTGGTTGAACTCGTCGACGAAACCGCCCGGCGTGTAGGCGGATGCTTCGAGGCCGACGACGGCGCGGAACTCGCGCGGGTGGCTTAGGGCGAGGTCGATCGCCAAGTGTCCACCGATGGAACTGCCCATGAAGACCGGTCGTTCGAGGCCGAGAGTGCGCGCCAGGGTGATGGGCACCGCCATTAGGAAGTCCCGGGTGAGCCGATACTCCTCGGTCCACCACGGCTTGCCGACCGGCGGGACGGACTTGCCGTGGTAGGGAAGGTCGTAGGCGATCAATCGGAAGTCCTTCTGTAGTCCGGCGTCCTCCAGCACGTGTCGCCACTGCCGACCGTCCGCCCCGGCCGTATGCTGCAGGAGCAGGCCGACGTCGCCGCTTCCAGACTCCTCGAAGTAGATGCGGTAATCGACACCGTCGAGGGTCAGATAGACGTAGCGGCCAACTGCATCGTCGAAGCGCGCATCAGCCGGCATTGTTCACCTCCCGCATGATCTCTATCAGCCGTCGGACGGCGGGGTAGTAGGCGCAGTAGTTGGTGGCATCGCCCGCCACCTCGAAGTCGTGGTGGATTCCCGCCGCGTAGAGATCCTGATAGAAGGGGCGCGGCGTCGCGGCGAGCATCGCTTTCCAATCCGCTTCCGGGGCACGGATGGCCAGGTCGGTGGCCACTCCGCCCGGCCAACGCTCGATGGATCTCACCGAGCCATCGTCGATGCGCATCCGGTAGTTCCGATGCCCGATGCCCAGGCGGACGGTGGCGTTCCAGAACCTGGCGTGAATGCGGAACTCGTCGTCGTCGTTGGCGCGTGCGCGGACGGTGTCCCAGTCGAGCATCTTGTTCCCTCTCGCTGCGTCGCTTGCGCTAAGGTAGCCGATTCGCCCAACGGCTGTCGGATAACGGAAACCCAATGGCGACGAGAATCGGCCTTATTGCCGACACCCACATCCCCGAGGCGCGCGCAACGCTCTGGCCGCAGGTCTACGACGCGTTCGCGGGCGTCGACTGCATCTTCCATGGCGGCGACGTGCACGATCTCGCGCTGCTCGACGAACTCGAGAAGGTCGCACCTGTGTATTGCGCCCGGGGTAACGGCGAGGATGGCTCGGGCGGGCGGCCCATCCAACCGGAAGACGCGAGGGTCAAGTACGTCTGGACGGTTCAGATCGAGTCATTGACGGTGGGTCTGACGCACTACATCCCCGTGGACGAGGGGCCCCCGGGACTGACGCTCGACAAGTTCGTGGCCCGCTACTGGCCGGAAAAGACGCCGGACGTGATCGTCTCCGGCGACAGCCATACCGAGCTGATCGCCGAGATCGACGGCATCCTGTGCGTGAATCCGGGCTCGCCCACCTACCCGCACAACTACGATACGCAGTACGGCACCATCGGCTTCCTCGACATCGACGGAGACCGAGCCGACGCGTCGGTGTGGCTCATCACCGACGACGGCATCGAACCGTTCGACTGGGATGCGGTGCCGCCCTGGAAGTTGCGTTGATCTCGACGCAGCCCAATGTCGTCATAGTCATGACGGACCAGCAACGGGCCGATGTGTCCAAGCGCGAAGGATTCCCACTCGACACCACGCCTTTTCTGGACAGTCTCGCCACCCAGGGCGCGTGGTTCGACAAAGCCTACACAACGATGCCCGCCTGCCTTCCGGCGCGGGTGAGCATGTTGACAGGTCGGTATCCGAGCGCAACGCATGCGCGGACGAATCACAGTGGAGAAGACGCGTTCTACGAGACGGACCTCTACGATGTAATGCGTCGCCAGGGCTACAGAACGGCGCTTTGTGGAAAGAACCACTCACACGTTGGTGCGGATCGGATGGATTACTGTTTTCCTCTTGGTCACCACGGTGGGTCGGGCGCGAATCGAACCGATCAAGAAGCTGCCTTCGACGACTATTTGGCGGGTCTTCGAATGCGCGCCGCTTTCGACCCGGCACCTCATGGCGTGGAGGTTCAGTGTCCGTTCCGCGCGGTTACCGCGGCGATGAACTGGATCGGTGAGACTCCGGAGGATGCTGATCCGTTCTTTTTGTGGTTGTCGTTCCCCGAACCGCACAATCCGTATCAGGTGCCCGAACCCTATTTCTCGCTGTTTCCACCGGCGTCGTTGCCGCCTACGCTCTCCGACCAATCCGCACTCGAGACGAAGGGGTTCAAGTACCAATGGATCCGTCACATTGGCGAGACGGCGTTTCCCGACTATGCAGAGCAACTTCCCCGTGCGCGATCCAACTATTTCGGAATGCTTCGTTTGATCGACGACCAGGTCAAACGCTTCTTCGACTACCTGGACTCGAGAGGTTTACGGGACAACACGATCGTGATCTACGTCGCCGACC
Organism: Gammaproteobacteria bacterium; assembly: GCA_009839505.1. Taxonomy (GTDB): domain Bacteria; phylum Pseudomonadota; class Gammaproteobacteria; order Pseudomonadales; family Azotimanducaceae; genus VXYL01. The sequence continues at coordinate 21,259 of VXPO01000167.1, read as the reverse complement.
ATGGCGATTATGTCGGCGAATACGGATTGATGCGCAAAGGTGCAGAATTGCCGGAGGTGCTCATTCGCATTCCGACCCTGGTCGTGGGCCCGGGCATCCCCGCGGCTGACAAACCCCATCCGGGACATATCACCCTTGCAGACATAATGCCGACGATCTGCGAAGCCATCGGAACGGATATTCCGCGCGGCGTACAAGGACGCAGCTTATGGGCATTGTTGACCGGAAAGGAGTATCCCGAAGCGGAATTCGATAGCGCCTACGCGGAACACGGATTTGGTGGGTTGCATTACACGGCCGACGACGAGTTTGACGCCCATGCAGATGGGCTGAATCCAACAATCGGTTTTGACGAGCTAAACGGCTGGTCGCAAAGTGGGACCATGCGCGCGGTCCGCAAGGGCGACTGGAAGCTGATCTTCGACATGCAGGAACACGGACAGCTCTACAATCTGGCTGAGGATCCTGTTGAACTGAATAACCTCTTCGACCAACCGGAATATGCGGATATCCAATCGGAGATGTTGGGCAACTTGCTAGGGTGGACGTTGCGCGTCCAGGATCCACTGCCTCACCCCCGCCGTCGGTACAGGTTCAAGTCCGACAGGCGGAACTATTGGTCCCCCTATCGCTAACGCGCCCGTAGGGGCGACCCTTGTGGTCGCCCGTGTTCGTTCAACGCGTGGGTCGGATTCGCCAATGCGGGCGACCCCAAGGGTCGCCCCTACGGTACGTCTGGAGCCTTGCTGGCCTCAGTCCTTCGGCAAGCCGAGTATCCGTTCGGCGATGATGTTGCGTTGGATGTTGGGGGTGCCGCCGCCGATGACGACGCCGGGCCAACCGAGGGAAGATCTCGCCCAGCGCCCGCCGTCTACCGCTTCGTCGCCACCCGGTAGCTGAACGCCGGCGAGGCCCGTCAACTCGACCGCGAAGTCGTCCATCTCGATCTCGAGACTGGCGCGGTGCAGCTTGTTGACGGAGGTCTCGCTCGACAGCGGTTCGCCGCGCAACTGCTTGGTGAGGTAGCGCAGGCCGTTGTACTTCATCGCCGCGATCTTCGCTTCGAACTCGCCGATCCGGCGACGCACGGAGGGGTCGTCGGAGGCCGGTCTGCCCTGGCGCGTGGTGGTACGGACGAGGTTCTTCAGGGATTCCAGCTTGGCGAACATCTGCGTGACTTCGCCGATGCTGGATCTCTCGTTGGCAAGGGCGGAAATGGTGACCGCCCAGCCCTTGCCTTCTTCGCCCAGGCGGTTCTCCACCGGAACCTGCACGTCGGTGAAGAACACCTCGGCGAAGTTGCTGTCGCCCGCCATGTTCTCGATGGGCCGTACCTCGATGCCGGGCGTGTCCATGGGCACGAGCAGACAGGTGATGCCGTCGTGCTTGCGTTCAACCTCGAACTCGGTTCGGGTGAGGAGGATGATCCAGTCGGCCCACGGAGCACCGGTAGTCCAGATCTTCTGACCGTTCACGACGTAGTGGTCGCCGACTCGTTCCGCCTTGGTCTGGATCGCCGCGAGATCGCTGCCGTGGTTGGGCTCGGAGTAGCCCGTGCACCAATTGACCTTGCTGTCCAGGATGTCCGGAATGAAGCGCTGCTTCTGCTCGTCGGTGCCGTACTGGATGATCCCCGGTCCCACCCACGCGAGTCCCATGAACGAGGTGCCGAGAGCGGGAGCGCGGGCGAGCGCCATCTCCTCCTTGAGGATCGCCTGTTCGGTCAGGCTACCCGCGCCGCCGCCGTACTCCTCGGGCCACGAGAAGCCGACCCAGCGCTTGTCGCGAACCTTCTGTAGCCACTCGGACATGAAGCCGCGTCCGCGCTCGGCGGGCGGTGGCAGGTTTTCGGCAAGGAAGTCGCGGACCTCGGCGCGGAATGCCTGTTCTTCCTGGGTGAAGTCGAAGTCCATCACAACCCCCCGAGCGCGGCAGCGCGCTGGTAGTGGTAGTCGGCGTCGCCGAATGCGGAACGCACCCATTTCGAACGCTTGAGATAGAGCTGCGCGTCGTACTCCGCAGTGAAGCCGATGGCGCCGTGGAGGCCGACGCCGTCGATGCCGATCCGCGCGAACGCATCTGCCGCGTAGGCCTTGGCGAGCGATGCCGCGCGGGGCAGTTCCTCCGGTGCGTCGTCGACGGCCCACGCGGCGTAGTAGGCAAGCGACTTGAACGACTCGATGTCGATGAACATGTCCGCCAGGCGGTGCTTGACGCCCTGGTACTTGCCGATGGGATTGTCGAACTGAATGCGGGTCTTGGCGTATTCCGTGGTCAGCGCCATCGTGGCTTCTGCTGCACCGATCGCCTCAAGGGTCACGGCGACGGCGCCGCAGTCGGTGAGGTAGGCGAGGTCGGCGGTCGACATCGCGAACGCGGCGAGGGGTTTGACGCGGTCGAGCGACACGGAGGCGAAGGGTTTGGTCCGGTCGATGCCGGGCTGCGCCTTGAGCGTGACATCACCGGCATCGACGATGGCCAAGCCAAGCCGCTCTCGGTTGCGGGTCGCCAACAGCAGGTGCGTGGCGCGGGTGGCGTCGCTGACGAACGGTTTGGCGCCGGTCAGGGTCTCGCCGCCTTCAAGGCCGACGCCTTTGGGGTCGATCCAGGTCGGATCGTCGTACAGGCCCACCCCGAAGACCACGTCGCCCGTCGCGATCTGCGGTAGCCATTCGCTCTTCACGTCGTCGCCCGAGCAGCGGCCGATGGCGGTGGCGGCCAGTGCCTGGGAGAGGATCGGCAAGGGGCTCAATCCCCGACCGCTCTCCTCGAGAACGACCGCTAAGTCGATCCACTTCAAACCGAGTCCGCCGTGTGCTTCGGGGACGATCAGGGCAAGCCATCCCAAGTCGGCGGCCTGCCGCCAGAGTTCGTCTGGGAAGCCGCCGTTCTGCGCGCGCACCACGCTCAATGGACAGGCATCGGTCATGAACCGCGAGACCTGCTCCCTCAGCAGGTTCTGCTCCTCGGAGAAGCCGAAGTCCACAATGCACTCAGCTAGGCAACCGTAGGGCCGACCGCGCGCCCTGTCGGGCGCGTTGTGGTCGCCCGTGCCGATACCCGCACCGCTTCGGTTCGCTAGAACGGGCGACCAAAAGGGTCGCTACGTGCGTGGTTTCGGGCACTCAACGCCACTAGCCGCCCCGCATGGGGTTGATGGGTGGCCAACTGTCCTTCGAGGCGAGGATCGCTTCTCCGAGTTCCTCCACGTCCCACGGGCCTTCGGACTCGTCCTTGTGCGCCACTGGATTGAGCTGCCAGGACAACAGCGATACACGGTTGCCAGTCAACAGCCAGGTCCGTCCGGTGACGTCCTTCGCGTCGTCGGTGCAAAGCCAGACGACGGTGGGCGACACCTTCTCGGGCGGAACGGCGTCCCTGGCCTGTTCGGGCAGGATGTCCTCGGTCAGCCTTGAGAGCGCCGTCGGCGCCAGGATATTCACGGTGACGCCATAGCGGGCGCCCTCCAGGTACAGGCAGCGGGCGAATCCGGCTATCCCCGCCTTGGCCGCGCCGTAGTTGGTCTGGCCGAAGTTGCCGAGCAGCCCCGACGTTGAACTGGTGACGATGATCCGACCGCCCTCGCCCTGTTCAAGCATCCGGTCGTAGGCCGCCTTGGCGCTGTAGTAGGTTCCGCGCAGATGCACGTCGTTGACCACTTCCCACATGTCGTCGGTCATGTTCTTGAACGACTTGTCGCGCAGGATCCCGGCGTTGCAGATGCAGATGTCGAGCCGGCCGAAGTTGTCGACGGCGGTTTGGACCATGCCCTGGGCGTGCTCCTTGTTGGATACCGAACCGTAGTCCGCGACGGCCTCGCCGCCGGCGTCGCGAATCTCCTGAACCACGCCGTCGGCCATGGACGTCCCGGCCCCGGTGCCGTCGCGCGCACCGCCTAAGTCGTTGACCACCACCGCGGCACCTTCCGCCGCCAAAAGCAACGCATGGGTTCGGCCCAAGCCACCCCCGGCTCCGGTCACGAGCGCAACCTTGCCGTCCAGCATCCCCATCGAAATCTCCCGTCTTGGATAAGCGAAATCGGACAGTGTATTGCCCGGCAGCGCAAAGGCAAGGAGGATCAGGCGCCGTCGTCCACCGCTTTGGGTGTCAGTTTGCGGGTCGCGCCCATGACCACGCCGAGCATCAACAGCAGCACGCCGGCGCCGACAAGGAGCGCGAACGCCTCGAGCCGCAACAGCACGAACAGCACGCCGTAGAGTGCGCCGAGGGTGACCGCCGTCATCACGGTGAGGCGGACATTCTTCGTCGAGGCATGGGCGTAGCCGGTGATCATGAGCGTCAACACCGCTGCCGCGGTGGCGTAGCCGAGGGTGAAGCCGATGTGCTCGGCCAGCGCGAGCAGGGTGATGAAGAACAGCGCAAGGGCGATGCCGACCACGCCGTACTGGACGAAATGGAAGCGCAGGCCGGCGAGAAGCTCGAGACACAGGATGCTCACCAGGGTCAGGGCGATGAACAGCACGCCGTATTTCACGCTCCGATCCACCGACCGGTAGAGATTGATGGGTTCGAAAGCGGCGAATCCGACATCGACGTTGCTGGGCTGCGTGACGCCCGTGGCCAACCGCCTGACCAAAGGGTTGTCCGTGGATACGCTTGGAAAGCCACGGGCGAGCTTGTGCACGGTCCAGGAGGCCGAGAACCCTGTACTGACATCGTGGTAGTCGGGTAGAAACCGGCCGTCGAAGCTCGGGTGAGGCCAACTGGATTGGATCTCAAGCGTGGAGCGGTCCCCGACCGGCACGGCGGAGATCCGACGCGTCGCGCGCAGACCGAGGGACAGGGCGAAGGTGCCGCCCTCGACCGCATCCTGTGCGACCATCCCGTGCAGCGCTGGTCCGTCGAAGGCGCCGCTGCCGGCCTCCAGGGGAATCGCGTCTCCGTCCCATGACAAGGACGCGTCGCGCAAGCCGCGGGAATCCGACACGCCGACGACGACCTCGGCTTGATCGAGCCGTGCTTCTCCGTGGCGCGCTTCGAGAGCGTCCAGGTCGAGGGGTTCGAACGCGCCGGACGCGGTGACCTCAAGATCGAAGACCGGCGTCGAGTAGATCGCGCGCTCGCGCATCTCGTGGTCGCTGTCGATGCGCATGTCCAGCTCGCGGGGCATGACGTGGATGTGCTGAACGGTCTCTATGTCGTCGACGACGCGGACGAATGGAATGACGAGCATGGGGCCGGTGATTCGCTGTGGGCCGCCCCACGATTGCGAGATGCCGCGAATCGCCTCATTGCGGAATCCTTCCCGCTCGGATACGACGCAGCTAACGAGGCCCAGCGGCACCATCAGCACGCCGATGAGCACTGTTACGATGACGAAGCGGAGCGACGCGGAGTACGAGTCCACATTGAGGTCCATGCTGTTCGCCAGTGACCAAGCCCTGACCGGCAATGTACTGGTGTCGGTGCGTGCAGGTGTGCAATTCGATAGGCGAAATCGTGCAGAAACCCAGCAATCGGACCGCCGATGCTTGAACTGCTGATTACTGCCGACGATCGTACCGGCGCCCTGGAGACCGGCGGCGCCTGCGCCGATCTGGGGTTCGACGTTCGCTTGACGACGACACCGGACGCCTACAACGACTGCGCCGTGGTCGATCTCGACAGCCGCCATTGCGATGCCGACGAAGCGGCGCGTCGGATCGGCGATGCGCATCGTCTCGACGCCCGCTTCCGCTGTCACAAGATGGACTCGGGTCTGCGCGGCAACTGGGCGCACGAGGTCGCCGCGTTGGTTGCCATGGGCCGACGCGTTGGGGTACTCGCAAGTTTTCCCGATGCGGGTCGCCGCTGCGACCACGGCACGGTTTACATCCGCGATGTGCCGGCCGCGGAAAGCCCTTTCGGACGAGATCCCCGCAACCGCCTGCTGTCCAGTCGGCCCGCCGACTACCTGAGTGCGGCAGGGTGTCAGTCGGCCTTGGCCGATGGGCGCGTAGCGGTTCTCGACGCGAACACCAATGACGAGTTGAACGCCGCCGCGGCCCGTTGTCGCGATCAGGGTCGCACGCTTGTCGGCACCACGGGCGGCGTCGGCGCCTACGTCGGCACGCTGCGCTCGCGTGGGCGCGGTGACTTGCCGAGATTGCCGCGTCCGGTGCTTGTCGTATGCGGGAGCCTGCATCCGCTCAGCCGAACGCAGGTCGCTAAACTCGATTGCCTGACCGTCGGTCCGGATGCCGAATCCGAGGGGGTGCTGGCAGCCTTGCGGCGTGGCGAGGATGTGCTCTTGGCGACCGAAATGACCACGGCTACGATTGCCGACGCCGTAGCGGAATCCATGGCGTCGACCGTCGCCGCCACTACGTGGGATTGGATCGCCTCATCCGGCGCGCCGACATTGGTTGTCCTAGGCGGCGACACCGCGGCAGCGATCCTCGGCGATCGAATGCTCCGCGTGCTGGGCAGCGTGGATACCGCCGTACCGTTTTGCCGAACCGACGACGGTCTCACGGTCGTGACCAAGGGCGGGGGCATTGGGAAAGAAGAAACGCTGGTCAGGCTGCTCGATCACGAAGCGGGCTAGATTCGTTGAGCAACGCTGATGTTTACGGACAGGTTGCATTTCGCAAGATGGCTGAGACTGCTCTTGGTCGCCTCGTCTTACGAGGCGCACTCGCGTACTAGCGAGGCGCGCTAGGCATCGTGGCAATGGCGCACAGGATGTTTCCGAGACGGTGGTGGCCGTACGCAGCTTTCTTCGCGGTCGCGGTTTTCGGAGTCGTTGCTTGGTGGGCCTTGTCTAGCGGCGGGGCGGCCACCCAACCTGCCGAGACCATGGAGCGGCAGAACGCCCTCCGTTCCTTCGGTCAGGACGTGGCCACCTCGCCAGCCGTTCAGCCCAACCCACCGGCGCCCGACGCCGCGTCCGCGACCCCTCCGGAACGGCTGACGCCAGCCGATGTCCTGGGCAACCCGGATTGCTTCATGCGAAACGGAACGGGGGGTGACTTGGCGGTGGTACTGGTCCCGGACGATGACGCGTTGCGCTTCGCCGTGATCGACGAGTCGGGGATCGTCTTCGAAGACACCCTCCCCTCCCAATCGACGGGCTTCCCGGCGCTGGCGCGACGGCCGGATGGATCGGTACTGGCGGCCTTCCAAAGTGTGGCGGGACCACCGCTCTCCTCTGGGAGTGTGGTCGTGTACCGCGACGGTCAAGTGATCTACGAGAACGGCGTCGTCAGACAGTTCGCCCTGGCCAAAGATGGATCGTCCTTCTTCGCCATCGAACCCATGGCGGGCGACGTATCCCGGCTCGTGATCAGGAATCTCGACTTGGGCAACGAAACCCACCATGACTTGGCTTCACTTGAGACGGCCCCCGCTGACGGAAGAAGGCTGACGACGGGGTCGTACGCGATTGATAACTCAGAGGTGGTATTGCAGTCATTTACGCTGCGGTGGCTTGGTCCAGATGGGCTGACTGACTACCGTGCCTTGTCCTTGCCAACAGACGGCGGCGGTCCCCGTGAGATTCCCCCGCTGGATCGACAGGGAACGTGGCAGAGCTTCGTTTCAGCGAATGAAGGGTACTTCATCACGCACAATCGCGACGGCACGTACACCACGAGCAGGCGGAGATTCCGAGACGAAAACGGGAAGGTCTCCGAGGACGTATGGTCTCGAGACCTGGTAGTGCCGATCACGGGCGATGGTGCCTGGCTCGTCGCACAGGACGGAGCGGGTGTCTACGTTCTGGAAGCATCCACGGGGGATATCGTGTTCCAGCGCCTCTGGTTGACCCGGCCCGACTATCGGGTCCGCCTCCACGACGGACGGCTTGTGCTTGACTATCCGGTCGCGAAGCCGGAGGACTTGGCACGCTGTCGCGCTGAGCAACAGGTTGAGAGTAGAACGATCGGCGATCAACCCGACGGTCCGACGGAACGCCGCCTCGTCGACGCAACGGCAGAGAACGCCTGTCTCGCCGATCTGCGCAGACGCGGCTTGTACCGCACGGTCTACGATGTCTACGACCTTCGAACCCTGGCCGATGGCAGTCCACCGGACCACTATCGGGTCGAGTACGGAGAGAATCCCCACTGCGGCAGCGGCGATGATCCCTTCGGCACGTTGGAAGTGCGTGACGGCCAACTGGTCTACGTGCCGAGGAGCTAGGTGACGGTGGTACGGGACGTTTAAACTGCCGCGTCCGACTCCACCTGGGGAATCACCATGACCGATCTCTTCGACCTGAGCGGCAAGGTCGCCTTGGTCACCGGCGGCAGCCGGGGACTGGGCCGGGCGATGGTGCTTGCGTTCGCCGAGCGGGGAGCGGACGTGGTGATCACCAGCCGCAAGGCCGAGAACTGCGAGGCGGTGGCCGAGGAAGTCCGCGCATTGGGCGTTCGGGCGCTGCCGTACGGATGCCATGTCGGTCACTGGGATGAACTGGACGGTCTGGCCGAAGCCGCCTATGCCGAGTTCGGCAAGGTGGACATCCTCGTCAACAACGCCGGCATGTCGCCCCTCTACCCGAAGCTCTCGGCGGTCACCGAGGATCTCTTCGACAAGGTGGTGGGCGTCAACCTGAAGGGTCCGTACCGGCTTTCGGCGATCATCGGCGAGCGCATGGCGGCCGGGGAGGGCGGTGCCATCGTCAACGTCAGCAGCACCGCGGCCGTACAGGCGACGCCGGGATCCGAGCCCTACGGCGCGGCGAAGGCCGGCATCAACTCGCTGACGCTCTCGCTCGCCCGCGCCTACGGGCCGAAGGTGCGCGTGAACTGCATCCAAGCGGGCCCGTTTCTCACTGACATCTCGAAGGCGTGGGACATGGAAGCGTTCGAGAAGAACGCCAAGACCGGTATCGCCCTGCAACGCGGCGGACAGCCGGAAGAGGTGGTGGGCACCGCGCTCTACCTCGTAAGCGGGGCGGGCAGCTTCACCACGGGTGCGATCATCCGCGTGGACGGCGGATCACTCCCGTAGGGGCGACCGCGCGCCCTACCGGGCGCGATGTGGTCGCCCGTCTTCGTGCGACGCGCGCTGCCGGTTGGCCAATAGGGGCGACGACAAGCCTCGCCCCTAAGCGTCCCCGCCTCCACGCTTGTTCCCTGCGCGTCTGCGATCTGGCCTCGCCGGGGTGGGGACGGCTCTAGGGGCCGTAACGGGACCACGCGGTGAGGGCCTCGACCACCCGGGGCGCGAGGTCCACGCCCGTGATCTGGTCGTAGGTCGCAAGCCAGCCGGGATTCGCGACGTTGATCTCGAGTGCCAAGGATCCCACCAGGTCGATGGTTGCGAAGCGAACGCCGAGGCCGTCGAGCCGGTCCGCCAGGCTGCCGACAGTTGCCGCCTCGGCGGGAGTCAACGTCGTGGGGAACGCGTCGGCCCCAGCGTTGAGGTTGCCGCGGTGGTCGCGCGGACGCTTGCCGTAGGTGCCGATGATCTTGCCGGCGGCGACCAGCGTTCGTTTCTCGCCCTCGGCACCGGGTTCGATGTAGGCCTGAAGCAGCGCGTAGCGGTTGTTGCGGGTGAGGTGTTCGAGGATCGCGCGACGGTTGGCGTCGCCTTCGCGGAGCCGGAACACCTCGCGCCCGAAACTGGCTGCGGGTGGCTTCGCGATCCAGTCTCCGCCCCGTGCGGCGATGGCGGCAAGACGGTCCGGGTCGTTGCCGACGTGAGTTTCGGGTTGGGGAATGTCGTCGGCGGCGAGGAACAACGAGACCTTCCCGTGTTGGTAAACGAGGGCGTCTACGGTGTTCACGAACCGATCCTGATCCAGCGTGCGCAGCAACTGCATCCGGTCGAGAAACGTCGCCTCGGGGCCGAACCCGAGGACGAAGTAGAGGTCGAAGTCCGAGAGCGGCACTGCGCCGCCTGCCAAGTCGCGCGCCACGACGCGTCTGCTCTCCATCGCGAGAGATTCGTGGTTGATTCGGGTCACCGACCAGCCGCAAGCGCTGAACGCCTGGGGCAGGCGAACGTGGTTGTCGTTGGCCGGGTGACCCCGGCCAGGATCGGCAACGAGAAATGCAACGCTTGGCATGGGTGGGGCGTACGGGTCCGACCGGGGGGTTCGACGATGAAGTGTATTATCTGCCCATGTTGAGGGACTACAGCCTGCAGCCCGCCGAGGTGCCGGTACACACCCCGGCGTTCCTCTCGGATGCCCGCCGCAATGCGCTCAAGGCGGACATCAAGCGCCTGCTCGAGGAACGCGACGCCGTGCTCGTGGCTCACTACTACGTGGACGGCGACATCCAGGACCTCGCCGACGAGACGGGTGGCTGCGTGGCCGACTCGCTGGAGATGGCGCGCTTCGGCCGCGATCATCCGGCCACCACGTTGATCGTCTCGGGTGTGCGCTTCATGGGCGAGACGGCGAAGATCCTGTCGCCCGAGAAGCGGGTGTTCATGCCCACCCTCGAGGCCGAGTGCTCCCTGGATCTCGGCTGTCCTCCGGACGAGTTCAAGGCGTTCTGCGAGGCCAATCCGGACCGGACCGTGGTGGTCTACGCGAATACCTCGGTCGCCGTGAAGGCGTTGTCCGACTGGGTGGTGACCTCGAGTGTCGGTTTGAAGATCGTCGAGCACTTGGCAGCCAAGGGCGAGAAGATCCTCTGGGCACCGGACAAGCACCTCGGGAACTTCATTCGCACCAAGACCGGTGCGGACATGCTGCTATGGAGCGGTGCTTGCGTGGTCCACGAGGAGTTCAAGTTCAAAGCGTTGGAAGACATCAAGCAGGTCTATCCCGACGCGGGCGTACTCGTGCATCCAGAGTCGCCTGCGGCGGTCATCGACATCGCCGATCGCGTGGGTTCGACCAGCCAGATCATCCAGGCGGCCCGGGAACTGCCCCACGACACCTTCATCGTCGCCACCGACCGCGGAATCTTCCACAAGCTGCGAAAGTCAGCACCGGGCAAGCGCTTCATCGAGGCGCCCACCGCAGGCGATGGCGCCATGTGCCGCAGTTGCGCGCACTGTCCGTGGATGGCGATGAACGAACTGGAGGCGCTGGCCGCGACGCTGGAATCAAGCGACAACGAGATTCACGTCGATCCGGCCGTCGGTGCCCGGGCGATGAAGCCGCTACAGCGGATGCTGGAGTTCCCGTAGGGCGCGCCCTACGGGCGCGTTTCGAGTTCGCCTGGCGGCAAACTCGGCGCTCAGTACGATCCTTGGTGAATGAAGGCGCGTCCTACTGATACCGACCGTGGCGTTCGAGGACTTCGATCTTGTAGCCGTCGGGGTCTTGGACGAAGAAGAAGCGGGCCATCAAGCCGCCGTCGCGGAGGAACTCCTTGACGTCCCCCGGATCGAAGCCCTCCGCCTCGAAACGTGCGCGCTCCGCCGCGCAGTCGTCTACGCACATGGCGACGTGGCCGTAGCCTGAACCGTGGGTGTAGTCCTCTTCCTGGTCATGGTTCCAGGTCAACTCCACTTCGAAGTCGTTCTCGGGGTTGCGCAGGTACGCAAGCGTGAAGTCGTCGAAGTCGAACCTGTCGGCGACCTCGAGGCCGAAAGCGCGCTGATAGAAGTCAACGGAACGGTCGAGGTCCAGGACGCGAATCATGGTGTGGATGGCTTTGGCCACGGCACGGTCTCCCTCACTAGCGGCGCACCGATTTCGGCGCGTGGTGCACGGCTAAGGAGTATACTCCGGCCGTTACCCGTTGGGACGACAGTCAGTGGCGATCTAGGGGAGATCAGCGATGAAGAATCACTTCAAATTCCTATCAGGCGTCTTCGTTCCCTCAGCGGCTTTCGCGGTGCTCGGATTGTGCGTGATCGGCACGCAGACCGTACGTGCCGACGAGTCTGAGTCGGCTTCGGATGACGAGATCGAAGAGGTGCTTGTCACCGCGCGCAAGCGTGAGGAGAGCCTGCTGGAGATTCCGGAGTCGGTGGCCGTGATAACCGGCGGCGACATCGACCGCCAAGGAATCAAGGGCCTCGAGGAGATCGGCTTCCAGGTGCCGAACCTGAACCTGTCGACACGCCTCGACGGCTTTCCCAACGTCTCCATCCGCGGCCTCGGGGCATTCGGCAACACCCAGGGCGCGGGCTTTTATCTCGACGACGTGCAGATCTTCTCGGATGCGTCGTCGCGGTTCGGCGACCTCGACCGCATCGAGATTCTCAAGGGGCCGCAAGGCACCCTTTACGGCGGCAGCAATATCGGCGGCGCGGTCAAGTTCGTCAGCGCCCGGCCCGACTCCGAGGACAGGTTCGGGCGGGTAAAGGCCACCGTCGGCGACCAGGGCATCGTTGATCTTGAAGGCAGCCTGAACGCGCCGATGGACAACGACTGGGGTGCCCGTCTGTTCGGCTTCACGGTCACCAACGACGGCTACCTAGAGAATCCGAACAGTGCACGGGCAAACGGCCTGCGCAATGACAACGACCCCGATGTGGGAGCTTCGGAGGAGTGGGGTTTCCGCATCTCCCTCGCCGGTCCCGTGACCGAGGGGATGTCGGTGTACACATCGGTTCGCTGGAACGAATTCGAGGGTCCGAACAACACCTGGGTACGCGAGTTGGACACCTCCCTCGACCACCCCAACATCGTCGACACGACGACCAATGCCCGCCACGAACGTCGCACCCGGTCAGCGATGGTGGAAGTGACCTGGGAGCTCGGAACATTCGACGTGGTGTCCGTGAGTTCCCACACCAAGACAGCCAGCGACCGCTACAGCGACCTCGACATCAGCCAGGAGTACCTGCTGGACCTGTTTCGGCCCGAAGAGATGGAAGTGATCACCCAGGAGGTCCGGGTCGCCACGACGGGTGACGGTCCCACGCAGTGGCTGGGCGGGGTCTACTACTCACGCTACGACGAGACGATGGACGCGGATCTGATCTGGTTCAACACGTTGGCCACGCCCGATGACATGTTCACCGGACCGCTTGGCTGCGCCTTGGACATGCCGACCTGCTCCGGCGTATGGGCGGGCGAGACCCTGGGTCTGGGCGAAGAGACGCGGACCCTGCGCACGCCCTTCGAGAAACGCAATCGCGAGAAGAGTCACTTCGGTGCCTTCGCCAACGCAACTTACTCCGTCGACAACTGGGAGTTCAGCGCGGGATTGCGCCTCGACCAGTGGTCCAACGACACCGAGAACTGGGACACCGGCCTTCTGGGCGACCAGTCGGGTACGGAGGTTCTGCCCCGAGTCTCCGCCACCCTGTGGCTCGACGACAACTCGATGGTCTACGGGACGGTCTCGCGGGGCTACGAACCGGGTGGCTTCAACCTGACCAACTTCGAGGGTCAGTCGGAGCTGTTCGGGTTCGATCCCGAGGAGGCGACCAGCCTTGAGGGAGGCTGGAAGGGACGGCTGATGGACGGCACCGTCTCGGCGGAAGTCGCGGTGTTCTACATCGACTACAGCAGCCGGCAGATCGAGTACCAGGCAACCGGGTCCGACGGCGGCGTGATCGAAGGCATCATCAATCTCGGTGATTCGACGCAGTCGGGTATCGAAGGCGCGGTCGAAATGCGCGTCAGCGACGAGCTGACCCTGTCGGCGGCGCTCGGTGTGGTCAACGCGGAATGGGATTCCGGTGTCGAGGCGGCCGGTGTCGACCTCGGCGGCAGCACGCCCCCTGTTGTTCCGGACTTGAGCTGGAATCTCGGCCTCGACTACCGGCGTCCGATGGGCGGTCTGGACTTCATCGCCGGTGTCCAGGTCAGCCACAACGGCGAGTACGAGGGCCTGCAGGCTTGGAATCCGGTCACCAACCCAGCGTTCACGATCGTCAATGCCCAGGTCGGCTTCGCCAAGGAGAGTTGGGAGTTGATGCTGAACGTAGAGAACCTGACGGACGAGGCGTACTACACGGACGTGCAGCACTTCCCCAACTACTACCTACTCGATGGTGGCGAAAGTGTCGTCATCGGCACGTTGGGTCAGCCGCAGCTACTCACCGCGAGCTTCAGCTACTTCTTCTAGGAATGTCGTAGGGGCGACCCTTGTGGTCGCCCGCGCGCGCTCAACGAAGCAACCCGTCGGGGCGGCCCTTGTGGTCGCCCCCTCTTGGCCAACCGACACCGTGCGGTGATTGGCACGAGCGACCATGACGCGCCCGCGAGGGCGCGCGGTCGACCCTACGCGCTTCTCGAACGGCGGGTCGTACTAGCCGGTGGAAGCCTTCCAGGCGTCGTACACCTGGCGCCAGCCGACGAGCGCGATGGTGTTGCCGTCGTCGTCGATGAAGTTCAGCGGCCCGAGAAAGGTCATGTAGAACTCGCTGTCCTCGGTAAACTCCGTGTGGTCGTGCTGCGCGTTGCAGGCTTCGTAACCGTAGCCGGGGGCAACCGCCGTGGCGCCGCCCTCCGCGCTGCCGCCACGGACGTGCATTCTTCCCTTGGTCAGGAAGTACTCGCCGGGGCCCATGTGTATGTGCTTGGCGAACGAAGAACCTGCGGGACAGTCGAAGATCGCCGTCCACGCCCCCGCCTCCGGGGAGACGTGCAGGAGTTTCCACTTGATCGGTCCTTGGCACAGACCCTGGGGAAAGGGCACCCAGTCCACGGCGTCCATCTGAACGTAGTCGCCTTCGGCGTTTGCGGCTTCTGCCATATCTCTTATCCTCCCAACGGCGAAAGACGTTTCCGCCGTGTTTCCAGCTATTCCGGTGCGCGACGTGCGGCAACCGGTCCCACGCCTAGTGTCCGCGCGACTTCACCGCAGGTCAACCCGAGCTCATGGAGCCTTTTTCGAGCTCTTAATCGGTCGACAGGGATGCCGCACAAGGGCAAGATTGCCGTCGAATCGGCATGAGTGGACCAACATGCGATCAGCAACCGACCCATCGGATTTGCGCGCCGCCGCAGGGCGGACCCTCTGGGCGGCGGTGGCCATGGCCTTGGCCGCCACGGCCGCGGCGGAGATTCCGCGCACGACCTCCGGCAAGCCGGATCTCTCGGGCTACTACGACGGCGGGTCGCTGACACCGCTCGAGCGTCCGGCCCGTTTCGGCGAGCGCGAATTCATGACGCAGGAGGAAGTCGAGCGGCTGGGTTCGGGAACGGCCTTTCTGGAAGACGGTCGTTCGAACGATCCGAACCGTGGTCCGCCGGTCAAGGGCGGCGACGGCATCAACGCCTTCGGCGCAGGCAACGTCGGCGGCTACAACTCGTTCTGGCTGGATCCGGGGAGCGGCGTCGCACCAATCGACGGGAAGTTCCGGAATTCCATCGTCTACGACCCGCCGAACGGGCGCCGGCCGAGGATGACGATAAAGGCGATGATGAAGCAGGCCGACAACTTCAGTTCGTTCACCTACAACAACGACGGTCGGCCCACGTGGCTCGACAGCGACGGTCCGGGGCCGTTCGACGGTCCCGAGGAACTCGCCCTGGCCGAACGGTGCCTGCTCGGCTTCAGCGCCGGACCGCCCTCGCTGCCGGGCGTCTACAACAACTACAAGCGCATCGTGCAGTCCGAACACCACGTCATGATCCTGCTGGAGATGGTGCACGACGCGCGCGTCATCCGGATGAACGACGAGCACGCCCCCGAGGACATGCGTCGTTGGCTCGGCGATTCCATCGGATGGTGGGAGGGGGACACGTTGGTCGTCGACACCACCAACTTCCGCGAGGACACGGGCCTGTACGGTGGCGACGCGAACCTCCATCTCGTCGAACGCTTCAGCCTGCAGGACGACGGCAATCTCCTCTACGACTTCACCGTCAACGATCCGACGGCTTGGGACGGTCCGTGGAGCGGCATGTACGTCTGGAAGAAGAGCGATCAGCCCGTGTACGAATACGCCTGCCACGAAGGCAACTACTCGATGTTCAACATCCTTCGCGGCGCACGGCGGCAAGAGCGCGAGGAACTCGCCCGGCGGGCTGCCGCGGCCGAGGCATCCGGAGACTAAGATAGTTCCGAACCAAGCCGTAGGGGCGACCCTTGTGGTCGCCCTTGGCCGTCACAGCGCGGTGTCGATTGGCCAAAACGGGCGACCGCCAAGACGGGCGACCACCAAGACGGGCGACCACAAGGGTCGCCCCTACACGGCTTGTTCTCGAGATTCCGCGAAGCGGTCGCGTCAGTTCTGTGTCCGAATCGCCTCGAACTCCGTGCGCAGGTCCAGGATGCGCTGGTCGAGACGCGCCATTAGCTGGCGTTCGCCTTCGTCCACCAGTCGCCGGGCGTAGTCGACGTGCTGGATGGCTTGCCGGTAGGCACCGATCCGCGCGAAGTATTCGGCACGCGCCCGGTGAACGCCGACGGTGTCGCCGGCCAGCCCGGCGGTTTCGGCGAGCAGTTCCCAGACATCGATATCGTTGTCGTTGACGCGGATGTGCCGCCACAGCACGTCAGCCGCTTCGGCGTGGCGCTCGGCGGCGTTGAGCGCTTCGGCGTAGAAGTACGTGAGTGGTTCGTTGTCCGGGTTGATCCGGAGTTGGTGGGCTAGCAGGGCCAGTGCCTCGTCGAGTCGGGAGGCGCCGATCAGCACCTCGGCGAACGACGCGGTCATGATCAGGCTCGTGGGGTGCTTGTCGTGCAACGGCCGCATGACCTCAACAGCCTGATCGTGCTGGCGGTCGCGGGCGAGCGCCAGGGCGTAGGCGTAGACGTCGGCGTCAGCATGACCACTGCCCCGGCGGTCCTTGGCCTCGGCCAACGCCCGCCCAGCAGACTCGGCGTAGTGGACCTGGGCACGGGCACGCATGCACTGGTAGTCGAGCGAGGGCGCAACTTCGCGCACCTCGAACCGCTGTGCTTGGTTGCGGGCATCCGTGATGCGGGACTCGGTCAACGGGTGCGTGAGCAGGAACTCCGGCGGCTTGTCGACGAAACGGAAGGCGGTCTGCATGCGTACGAACATCCGCGCCACCCCGTGAGGGTCCAAACCCGCTTGGGCCAGCGTGTTCAGGCCGATGCGGTCGGCTTCCTGCTCGCGGGTGCGACTGAAGCGCAACGCTCTATCCTCCGCCAGGGCCTGGGTGCCGTACATGGTCGCCATGCCGGCATCGCTGCTGCCGCCGGCCGCGGCGATGGCGAGGGAGGCGATCACCCCGGCGAGCATCCAGGGGGTCATGGCGCGCTGCTCCTCCAGGCTTCGCGCGTAGTGACGCTGACCTAAGTGGGCCAGTTCATGGGCGATCACCGCGGAGTACTCGCTCTCGTCTTCGGCATAGAGCAGCAGTCCTAAGTTCACGCCGACGATCCCGCCAGGCACCGCAAACGCATTGATCTGCGGGTTGTCCACGAGAACCGTGACGAGGTTGGGTTCGTTCCAGTCGGAGTGCTCGGCGAGGCGGTGGATGTTGACGTGTACGTAGTACTTGAGGATGGGGTCGGCGATGGTGTCCAGGCTCGCGCGGATCTGTTTGAGCGCCACTTCGGCGAGTTGTCGCTCCACGGTGGTCGAGACGTGGGCGGACGACCGATCCCCGAGCTCGGGCAGTTCGGCAGCCCGGACATAGGCTGCGACGAGCACCGGCAAGAGCATCGGAAAGAGCAGCGCGGGCCTCAAGATCGGGACTCCAAGCAACGTCGCCACATGTCGGGGATCATACGCCATACGACCTCCTTCGATGCCTAGTGTTCCCCGCCTCCCGGCAGCGCGTGCGGCAGGGGGGGGCCTCCCGCTATGCCATAATCCGGGCATGTCGGACGAACCCAACCAACCCACCCGCCTGGACGCCACCGGACTCAACTGCCCGATGCCGTTGCTCAAGGCCAAGCAGGCGCTGAACCGCATGGAGCCGGGTGAGCGACTGCAGGTGATCGCCACGGACCCGGGCTCAGTGAGGGACTTCGAGGTCTTTTCCGAACAAAGCGGACACCCCTTGCTGCAATCCCGCGAACAGCAGGGCCGCTACTACTACCTGCTCGAGAAGGGTCGTCCCGCGACGACGGCGGGTTAACCCGCCGGCGATGAAATTCGTCGAGGTCATCAGCGGTTGGATCAACCGCTACTTCTCCAACGAGGAGGCCATCTTCCTCGTGGTCTTCATGATCGCCGTCCTCCTCGTGCTGATCTTCCTCGGCGACGTGCTAGCACCGATCCTCACGGGCCTCGCGTTCGCCTTCCTGTTGCACGGTGTCGTCGATCGGCTGGTCGCCTGGCGGGTACCGCGACTGGTGGCCGTCGGCTTGGTCGAGTTGCTGTTCCTCGGCCTGTTGATTGCCATGGTCGTCGGCATCCTGCCGTTGGTCTGGCGGCAGCTGCGGGACCTCGTGGAGGCGCTACCGAGTTTTCTCGACCGCCTGAGGGACTTGGTCGTCGACTTCACCACCCGCTACCCCGAGTTTTTCCCCGAGACCACGACGACCGATTGGGGCAACTTCGGTGAACAGGTCACGGGGCTGGGCGGCGACGTCGTCCAGGGCGTGTTCACGCAGCTCTCCAACGTGCTCGGCGTGATGATCTTCGTCGTGCTCGTGCCCGTGGCGCTGTTCTTCTTCCTTAAAGATGGCGATCGAATCTTGGCGTCGTTCGCAGCCTTGCTTCCCCGCGAGCGTCGTTTGCTGAACCAGGTCGGGCGTGAGATGAGCCGCCAGATCGCGAACTACGTCCGCGGCAAGCTCATCGAGATTCTCATCGTCGGCGTCGTCAGCTATCTCACGTTCTGGATTCTCGACGTCAACTACGCGGCCCTTCTGGGGTTGCTCGTCGGCCTCTCCGTCGTGGTTCCCTTCGTGGGCGCGATCGTGGTGACCATTCCCGTGGTTGCCGTGGGCCTGGTTCAGTTCGGCTGGAGCGTGGACTTCCTGGTACTCGTCGTCGCCTACGTGATCATCCAGGGACTCGACGGCAACGTGCTGGTGCCGCTGCTGTTCTCGGAAGCTGTGGATCTTCATCCCATTGCGATCATCGGGGCAGTGCTGGTATTCGGTGCCATCTGGGGATTCTGGGGCGTGTTCTTCGCGATTCCCCTGGCGACACTGGTGAAGGCGGTGCTCAACGCCTGGCCGAAGCAGGAGGTCGCCGAGCCGGCGGGGTGACGCCCGTCCGATGACGCAGAACCCCCGTCAAAGGGCGCAGGTTGTGGTCGGAACCTGCCGTCAGTACCATGCCTGCCGTCAACGCTGGTCCCGATTGCGGGGGTGCCATGACCGCCAACAACAAGGGCTTGAGAGGCAGTCTCGTGGCCTTGGTCACGCCGATGAAGAGCGACGGTGGCGTGGACTGGGCGGCGCTGGATGGCCTTGTCGACTGGCACTTGGAGTCGGGTACGCACGGCATCGTTCCTGTGGGTACCACGGGCGAGAGCGCGACGCTGACGCCGACGGAACACAAACAGGTCGTGGCAGCCGTCGTGCGGCGAGTGGACGGGCGCGTGCCCGTGGTCGCGGGTGCCGGCGCAAACGCCACCGCGGAGGCCATCGAGTTCACCCGCTCGGCGCAGATCGACGGTGCCGACTACTGCCTATCGGTCACTCCCTACTACAACAAGCCCACCCAGGAGGGCCTCTACCAACACTACTGCGCCATTGCCGAGGCCTCCGACCTGCCGATGGTGCTCTACAACGTGCCGCCGCGAACCGCTTGCGACATGCTTGCCGAGACGGTGGCGAGACTGGCGGAGGTCGACAGCATTGTCGGCATCAAGGAAGCCTGCGGGGATGCCGAACGCGTTGCGGAGA
Organism: Gammaproteobacteria bacterium; assembly: GCA_009839505.1. GTDB lineage: Bacteria > Pseudomonadota > Gammaproteobacteria > Pseudomonadales > Azotimanducaceae > VXYL01. The sequence continues at coordinate 1,670 of VXPO01000167.1, read as the reverse complement.
TCCGCGCCCTCGTCCCGGATGACTTCATCCTGCTCTCCGGCGAAGACGGGCAGACCCTGACGATGGCGGGCTACGGCGCGGTCGGGGCGATCTCCGTGACGGCGAACGTCCTGCCGGGCTTGATGGCCGAATTCTGCGAAGCGTTCCTTGCCGGCGACGAGGCCAAGGCGAGTGCGTTGGACGCCAAGCTGCAACCCATCCACGAGATACTGTTCGTCGAAACCAGCCCGATTCCCACCAAGTGGGCGCTCAGTGCCATGGGCCGGATCGACTCGGGCATTCGCCTGCCGCTGGTGGAACTAACGACCGCCGCGCAGGTCGAAGTTCGCCGTCGACTCGAGGCGTTGACGGGATCGGGGCTTTGAACGGAAGAAATCACGTAGGTACGACCCTTGCGGTCGCCCTGTTCGTCCTCGCTGGCTGCCACACGCTCAGGGACGACAAGGGCATCTTCGTCGATCCCCGAGATGACTATCTCGAGGCAACCCCCGGCAGACCCCTTGTCGTTCCGGAGAACATGGTCGCCATTCGCATCGAGGACACCTGGCCGATCCCGGAGGTCGCCGAACAAGCAGGTGCGCGGACGTTCCCGCGCGACCCGCCGCGACCGAAAGTGCTGGTGGGACGCAACCTCGACGCGGTGAGGATTCAACGTCTGGGGTCGCGCTCGTGGATTGTCTCGGGGGACGCGCCCAGCCAAGTCTGGCCGCAGATCAAACAGTTCCTCCTCGACAGCCGGGTAGGCATCGACAAGGAAGATCCGCCCGCCGGCGTCGTGGAAACCTCGTGGTTGCGAGCCACTGAGGGTGACGACGCAGTGCGCGAGGCCATCCGGTCGGGTCTCGCGGATCGGGAAGGCGGCGACGAAACCGGAGAACCCGACGAAACCGCGGACGAAGGCTTGCTGGAACGCGTACACGTCCGGGTGGAACGCGGCATTCGTCAAGGCTCGTCGGAAATCCACGTGGTGCATAGTCGCAAGGGATCCGCCGGCGAACTGCCGGCCGTGATCGAGGTCGAAACGAAGCTCATTGCCGAACTCGCCGACTATCTCGCCGCGGCGGTGGCGACGGGGCCGGTATCGATGGTCGGCAGGGACATCGCCTCCGCAAGCAAGGCGCGAATCGCCGAGGACGAGACCGGTTTGCCGGTCCTTTACCTGAACGTTGACTTCGACCGCGCTTGGGCCACCATCGACCAGGCACTCCAACGCGCCGAACTAGGAACGGTCGAAGCGGACCGGGACCGGAGTGTGTTCCGCGTCGTCCTGGGGAACAAGCCCAAGGAGGGACTGTTCTCGCGCATCTCCGGCGGGAGAGGCGACGTGGGTCCGACGGTGTCCATCGAACTGGCGGCGACCGCGACGGGTATCGCGGTGAGCATCCGCGGCGAAGGCGAGGAGCGGGTCGACCGGGAGTTGGCGGAAGAGATTCTGCGCACCCTGAGGGAGTTCGCCACATAGGGTCGGCAACGCCCTTTCCGCCGCCTATGGTGCTCACCGCCGGATCCCGGCAGCCAATTGCCCTACTTGGCCGCCAATCCAGTTGCCGGTCGTTTCCGATCCGTTCGAGCTGCCAAGCTGGGAGGCGTGGTGGGAATATTCTGGATATTTTGGTGAGATGCGGCCTGCGGCGTTTGCATTAGGTGCCGTGCTTGTGGCGGTCGTCGTC
>VXPO01000041.1 GCA_009839505.1 Gammaproteobacteria bacterium | reverse complement strand
ACTGCTGACTGGTGGGAACAGCCTACTCCGAATAACTGTACATGTAAACAGTATCCTCGAAAAAAGCCGCCCTTTCCGACGGGTTTGAAACGGGCGATGTTCGGTCGGGTTGTCCACGCTTTGTCCACGGGGCCGGTCCCCAAGCAAACGAGGCACGGTGGGCAAAGGGTGGGCAACCCGACACCCCCGCCGATTGAATCGGGCGATGTTCGGTGTGGTGGCCTTGGCCTCGTGGCCGCGGGCTGTCCGTCTGGGGTTGTCCACCCCTTCCCCACCGCGCCCGCGGCGTCCTCGAAGGCGGCGTCGTGAAGGCGGGAAGCACCCATCGGCAAAGGTCTTCGAGGGGGTTACCCACCCTTTGCCCACCGCGACTCGGCCGACTGGGGACCGTCGCCGTGGACAAAGCGTGGATAACCCCGTCGGCGCTGTGCCATTGATCAAGAAGGGGGGGTCAGTTTTCGCTGTCGCTCGGCGCCGGCGTTTGGCCCGCGTTTTGAAACGGGCGATGTTCGGCCGGGTTGTCCACGCTTTGTCCACGGGGCCGGTCCTCAAGCAAACGAGGCACGGTGGGCAAAGGGTGGGCAACCCGACGCACGGACCCCGAGTTTGAATCGGGCGATGTTCGGTGTGGTGGCCATGGCCTCGTCGCCGCGGGGGCTGTCCGTGTGGGGTTGTCCACGCTTCGTCCACGGCGACGGTCCCCGAATCAGACAAAGGACTGTTCATTACAACCGGCCATTTCACCAGTCAGGCGTCAGATGAAACGACTCGCGAAATCTCCGTATGGCGACGCAACTCCTATGGGGGGTCGGTCGCGGTCAACGCCCGCTGGATCTCGCGGGAGACGAGCCACAACCGGTCCTGGCCCCATACGCGGAGCCGCGTTTCGCCGCTTGCGTCCAGGAGTCTGAAGCTGGGTACGCCCCAGAGGCCGAACTCGTACATCGCGAGCCGATTCGCCTCGATCTCCTCCTGCCACTCGTCGTTGTCCACGACGGTTCGCGCCTCCTCCCACGGCAACCCGGCGGCTACGACGACCCGACGCAGACCCCCGTCGGTACCGGTGTTCACGCCTTGGCGGAAAGCCGCTGCCATGAACGCGCTCAGGTATTCGATGCCCCGACCCTGCCCGACGGCCCAGGGATACAGCGAGTAGCAGCGCCTCACCGGCTCGCCAATCGGCTCGTAGTAGTTCCCCCAGTCGGTCTGTCCCCCTGCCCTTGCCTCGCGAGCGGCATCCGAGAAGATGTATTGGCCCTTGGTCCGGGTCACGGGCAGTCCCCGCATGACCATCGGCAGCACAGGGCGCACGACCAGGCGAACCCCGGTGGCCTTCGCCAGGTCCACGGCTGCATCGAAAGCCACTGCGCTATAGGGACTGCGTACGGACGGGTAGATCTCCAGGGTCAACGAACCGTCGTCGACCACGGGTCCGGTCTCGGTCGGGGGCCGCGGCGCCAGCTGCCGTCCCGAGCTCCGGCCGACGCCGAGTTCGATCAGCCGGTTCTCCAAGTGGTAGAGGCGATCCACGCCCCAGTACCACTCGCCACCGTAGTGGAACATCGCACCCGAGTAGTGGCCAAGAGCCGTGCGTTGCCGCTCACCCGCCGCGACTACTGCTTGTGCGGTCTCCGCGTCCGTACAACCATACTGATCGGCCAGGGATTGCATGGCATTCGCCGAACCCGACTAGAGCGCCTCTCCGACGAGTGGCGCCGTCCGGGCGAAGGCGTTCGAATCGGCGGCGGCGTTGGCGAGAATCCGGGTCGAGAGTTCGACCAGTTCGGTGTCGGCTCGCCCGGTGGTCTCGGGAAAGTCCAGGCCGTAGTGCGGCGCGATCCGTGCCGCGTCGTCGGGAGACAGCAGCGAGAGCATCTCGGGTTCCGGCGCGTTTCGACCCCCCGGCCCCGGGACGAGACGGCAGACCAATCGAACGTCATAGCGATCGGCGAACGCGGCGAGGAGTTGCGCGGCCAGATGGCTGTAGCCGTCGTCGACCTGGTGGAAGTACTCGACCGAATGCAGCCCGCCCGTTCGTCGGCGCTTGGCCTCGAACTTCGCGCGTCGAGCCGCCAGACGCTTGGCGTCCGCCAACCGCCCCAGCACCCTGGACATCGCCCAGCGCAGCGGCGGCGACGGATTCGAGCCTTCCAGTCGGCTCATGGCTCGACGACCCGGATCTCCGTACTTGCCGCCGGCAGTTCGAACACCATGCCGTCGCGCGTGAGGATCGTGTCGTCCGGCAGCTCGCTGCGGTAGACCATCTCCATCACGGCGTTCTGCGGAGGCGGCACGTAGTGGTAGACCGCGAGCATTCGAACGCCCGTGCGCAGAGCGAGCCCACCGAGTTCCGACGCATGCGCGTGATAGCTCGGGATGTCGGCGAAGATTTGCGCGACCCGGGGCCTGTCGGCCGCCAGGGCCGCCTCCTCCACCGCGCGGACAATGGGCAGCGACAGAACATCGTGCAGCAGCAGGTCGGCACCGGCGGCGGCTTGCTCAAGACTCTCGGTCACCACCGTGTCGCCGCTGACCACCACCGACCGGCCGCGATAGTCGAACCGGTAGCCGAAGGCTGGTTCCACCGGGGAGTGGTCGACCGCGAAAGCGGTGATCGTCAAGCCGTCCCCTTCGTGAACGATGCCAGGCTCGATGCGAACGGGAACCATGACGCCCAGTTTCGGTGGCAGCAACCGCATCCCGTGGTGGGCGACCCGGTAGGACCTGTCGGGGGCGAGCGCCTCGTTGAACCCACCGACCAGCCGGTCGACGCCATCCGGACCGTACACCTCGAGGGGCGCAGGTCGCCCATCGACCCACGACATCAGGTTGAAGTCCGGGATGCCGGTGACGTGGTCGGTGTGCAGGTGGGTGACGAGCACGGCGCGCAGGTGACGGGTTGGTTGCCGTTGCAGTTGCATCGTGGCGTGCGACCCCGCTCCGGCGTCCACCACGTAGAGCGCGGTTCCGGCGGTGACCGCCACGCAGGGCTGCGCGCGGCCGGGACTCGCGAGCGGCGAGCCCGTGCCGCAGAGGAATACGCGCAGGCCGTCGAACTCCGCGCCCCCGCCGCCAGCGACCGCTTCCCGTGCCGCCTGGGCCAACAGCACCGCTCGTCCCGATGCGGTCCCAACGAAGTACCAGGCAGCAGCGCCCACTGCCAACACCAACAGGCCGAGCAGGGCCATCACCCAGAGGAGTCGTCTACGCAAGCGTGCTATCCCAGGCTACGACGCGACGAGCCTACAGGAACCAGAGGGACAAGCCAGGCCAGTAGGTGATCACAACAAGCGCCACCAGAAGCACGCCCATGAACGGCAGACAGGCCGCGTAGAGCTCCAGAACGGGACGGTTGAAACGGTAGCTGGCGATGAACAGGTTCATGCCGATGGGTGGGGTGAAATAGCCGATCTGCAGGTTGGCCAGGAAGATGATCCCCAAGTGGATCGGGTGGATGCCGTAGCCGACGGCGACGGGCAGCAGCAGCGGCACCATGATGATGATGGCGGCGAAGATGTCGAGAATCGCGCCGAGCACCAGCAGGAGGATGTTGAGCAGCAGGAGGAAGGTGAGCGGACTGGCGACGTGCTCCTGCATGAATTCGAACAACGCCTGGGGTACCTGGGCATCGACGAGGAAGTTGGTGAACGCCAGTGCCACGCCGAGGATGAGCAGGATGCTGCCAACCATCACCATCGACTCACGGATCACCCGCGGCAGCGCACGCAGCGAGACTTCCCGGTAGAGCGCGACTTCGGCGATCAGTACGTAGACCGCGGTCATCGCGGCGGCTTCGGAGATCACGAAGTAACCGGAGTAGATGCCGCCGAGCACCACGAACGGCAGCGGAATCTCCCACCGGGCGGCCTTCACCGCGTGCCAGACCTCGCGGGCGTCGAAGCGGCTGCGCGGCACATCGCCGTGAAACATGATCGTCCATGCGGACAGTAGGACCACCATCAACAAGGCGGGGCCGAGACCTCCCATGAAGAGTTGTTGAATGGAGAACGGCTCGCCGACGTCCATCTGCTGGGCGACCACGCCGTACAGGATGAGCGGCACCGACGGCACGATCAGCACGCCGAGGCTCCCCGAGGTGGTCACTAGGCCGAGGCTGTAGCGTTCGCGGTAGCCGCTCGACGTGAGCATCGGCAGCAGCAGGGCACCGAGCGCGACGATGGTGACGCCGGACGCACCGGTCAGGGCGGTGAACAAGGCACAGGCGATGAAGCCGACGATGGCGAGTCCGGCCGGCATCCAGCCGAACAGGGCGCGGATCAACGCCATCAGCCGTTCCGAGGACTTGGCCTCGGCCATCAGGTAGCCGGCGAAGGTGAAGAACGGCAGCGCGGCGAGAAGCTGCTTGTCCGTCAGGTCGTAGATATTGATCGCCACCGCGGCGAGATCGACGCCCACGGCCAGGAACCCGAGCATGGCGGCCGCCAGCACCACCGCGAACAACGGCGCGCCCAAGAGCGCCATCAGCACGACCAGGGCGATGCCCGCCCAGATCACGGTGCCTCCCTCGGGCGCGGCCAGATGGCGTGGCGGAGATAACGCAATGCCATGACGGCGGCGGCGGCGGGAATAATGGTCTCGCAGACCCATGCTGGTACCGCCCCGACGCCGGGAGTTCCGTCAATGAAATCCCACTTGATGAACTCGATGGAGAACCAGCCGAGCGCGGCGCATACGCAGGCCGTGAACAGCGCGGTCGACCGCGCCGCGATGGCTTGCAGCTCGGGTCCGCCGAAGCGCGAGACGAGGTCGATTCGGATGTGGGTGTCGGTGCCGGAGGCCACGGCCCCGCCCACCATGGTCAGCCAGAGCACGGCCATCTGGATGAACTCCTCGCCCCAGACGACACCGGCCCCGAAGGCGTTGCGCGCGAAAATCTGGTAGACCGCGACGCCGAGCATCGCGGTGAGGGAAACCACCAGCAGGCAGGTCTCGGCGACCTCGATGCCGCGGCGCAGCCGCTCCGGCACGTTCAGCGCTCCGCGACTTTGACCGTCTTGACGTTGCCTGATGCCTTTGGGTTTCTGATCTCGGCGAGCACGGACTGCAGCTTGGCGTGCATCGGCTGACTGACGATTCCCTCGTCGATCCAGACCTTCGATGCCACGACCGCGGCCGCCCGCCACTCCGCGGCCTCCGCCGCCTTGGGACTGAGGAACTCAAGCCCTTGCTTCCCCAACGCCTTCCACGCGGCGTCGTGGTCCGCGCGGCTGCGACGGTCGGCCTCGGCGACCGCCGCGGACAGAATCCGGTGCAACACCTCCCGATCGGCGGCATCCACGCCCCTGAGGCTCCGCTCGTAGATGACGAACGGACTGTAGATGTACATGAACGGTAGATCGAGCACGTACTCGAGCCGCGTGTGCCAGAGCAGCGGCAGCACGGCCACCGGCGGTGCCGCCACCGTGTCGATCACACCCGTGGTGAGGCTGGGCAGCACCTCGCCGATGGTCAGGGTGATCGGCTTGATATCGAAGGCTTCCAGCAGACGAATCGCCGGGATGTCGCCCTTCGGCGCCCACACTTTGAGCCGACGGGCATCCTTCAAAGAGCGCGCCGCGCTCGTACTCATGGCGTAGGCCATGCCGAGTTCGGCGATGCCGTAGGCCGTGTAGCCGGCCTCCCCGAGTCCTTCGATCAGATCCGCATCCAGGGCGCGCCGCACCGCGTCCACCTCGTCCATGTTGCGAAACACCATGGGCAGGTTGTAGAGCTGGATGTCCGAGTACGTGCGCCCGAAGACCCCCGTGCGGACGCTTCCGCCGTGCAGTTGGCCGATGCGCATCTTGCGCATCACGTCCCGGTCGTCGCCCTGAACACCGCCTGGGTAGAACCTGAGCTTGACGCGCTTCTCGGTAGCCTTCTCGATGTCGGCACCCGCCTGGCGCAGGATCTTCATCCACGCGGTTCCGTCGGGAGCGCTCGTGGCGATCTTCAGTTCCGTGGCTTTCGGTTCGGAGGCACCCGAGGGTTGCGCCACCGCGGCGAAAATGGCGACTGCGGACGCGACGGCCATCGCGACCCACCGGCTAGAAGTAGTCATCGGCAGACTCCATCAACGCACTGGCTTGTTCCTGTGCGATCGTGTTCATCAGTGTGAGGCCCGGTGCCTGCGGGTCGGCCGACAGTACTTCCGTCAACAGCCGATCATGCAGTTCGCGGTCGAAGATCATCCGGGCGTACGACTCCGCGTAGAAGACCTTGGCCATCAAGTGCCGGCCTCCGGTGAGTTCGAGAACCCGCTCGAAATGCTCGCGGCCCACCTCCGGGCGGCCGCCTGACGACGGCGGCAGAAGCGTCTCGAACACACCCATGTAGAGCCTCGGACCGCCATGGTCGTAGGCCTCGTCCAGCTCCACCACGCGAGCCAAGATCGGCTTGATCCGGGCGAGGTCCGCAACCGCGTTCCAATCGTCCGAATGCGCCTGGATCCAACCGGCCCAGGCGGTCGCCAAGGCGTAGGCCGCCGGTACGTCCTCTCGTTCGAGCGTCAACGTATGTCGTTCCAGGTCCGGGAAGCTCAAGGTACGCACTTCGCAGGTCCAGGCGATGTCCAGGCACGTGGCCCGAAGCGCGAAATCGAACGCCTTCGTCGCGAACGCGCGCCGCCGCGAATCGTCGGCGACGAACGCGGTGGCATAGGCTCCGTTGAGGGACGCCCCGGCGCGCAGCAGATCGGCGTTCTCCCCGCTCCGACGCAACAGCGCATCGAGCATGATGAGGTACGCGGGGGCGCCGTCGCGCACGGTCGCGGGGTCGTCGCTGTCGAGGATCGCATCGGACAGATCGCTCGCGATACCGCCGGTGACACTGCCAATGATCGCCGCGCAACCGCTCAGGATCGCCGCGATTGCGAATGCAGCGAGCAATCGTGTTAAGGCCATGGTCGCCGGAGTATAGCCAAGCAACACCGCAGAAACCGTGACCAATTGTGGAGAAGCCGACGAGAGAGCCCGTAGGGGCGACCCTATCGCGCCCACCAGGGCGCGCGGTCGCCCCTTGCATGGAACAAACGCGACCGGGAGCGTAAGCGACCGGGCGCGGGTGGTCCATGGGA
>VXPO01000068.1 GCA_009839505.1 Gammaproteobacteria bacterium | reverse complement strand
GAGCGCTGCCCTCCGGAGGCAGAGGTTGCAGGTTCGAGTCCTGCCGGGTGCGCCACCCCATCTTTCTGGACGGACGCATTTGCTCCGTCAAACCCATGATCTCATTGTCAGGATAGGCAAACAGCGGGATCGCGCGCTCGCGTGATGTCCTCTGGTCCCCTGCGTTCTGCGTGGGAAAATAAGAGGGAATGGTTCCTTCTCCTGTGCGGCGAGCGCGTTGGCAGGAGGAATCCTTTGACGAATCTCACCATGGCTGCGATCAAGGCGTTGTCCAAGCCCGGGCGGTACAGCGACGGCGGCACACTCTATTCGTACGTCGCGCCCGGACGCTCAAAGTCCTGGGTACAGCGCGTCACGATCAACGGCCGTCGCCACGACATTGAACTCGGGCTATGGCCCGTCGTGCCGCTGGCTAGGGCAAGGCGGCGCGCTTTCGCGAAACGGGTGCTGATCGCGGACGGCGGTGGCCCGCTAGCCGAGAAACACAAGGCGGCAGCGCCAATGTTCCAGTAAGCTGCCGTCCAAGTACATGCTGCAAATCTCCCACGGTGGCGAAGCGCCAAGGTTGCAGCGCTGTGGCCGCAACCCATGGAGCGGTATGCGTTTCCGACGCTGGGTAACAAGCGCGCGGATCTGGTCGGGCGAGAAGTCGTGCTGCGGATCCTATCTCCGATGTGGTCCAGCAAGCCGGAAGCGGCACGCAAGCTAGGCCTGCAAATTCGGTCCACGCCTCGTTGGGCACGAGGACACGGGTACGTGGAAATGAACGCCGCAGGCGAGACCATACGTAGCGTGTTGCCACCGCAACTGTCCGTGCGGTTGCACCATCGAACTATCCCCTACGCTGAAGTCGGTGGCGCGCTGTCGGCAGTCGACGAGTCGGCCGCGACGAAGGCAGTGAAGCTGCGCTTCCGCTTCCTCGCGCCTTCGGCAGCCCGGGGCGGCGAGGCGCGCCTAGCCACGTGGCAGGAAATCGACTTCGAGGCGCAGGAGCGGCGTATCCCGGGTGAGCGCACGAAGACGGGACAGCCACACGTCGTGCCACTGTCGGATGCTGCGTTCGCGGTGCTATCGGACGCCGCGGAAATCCGTGAGTCCGGATCAGACCTGATCTTCCCAGGCACGAAGCATGGCCGTCCATTAACTGACAGCGCGCCATCCAAGCTGCTCCGGAGTCGCTGGCGGAGGGGCGCTTCCTTGTCTGGATGATTTCGGCATACCCTTGTTTTCATTGTAATCTGGCCATTTTCAACCCATACTCTCTTACGCCATCCAACAAGGGTCCAACCTCTGAAGCGGGCCACGCGCTGAATACAACAGCCCTATGTCCGGTGCGGCTTCATGACCCGCGCCCAGACGAATATGCGGGGACCTCAAGAAATCCTTGTTGGTTGGCAATGGCCCGGCATTCGTCGGTGCCGCTGTCCACTCTGCGAGATTTCCCATGCGCACTCTGTATGTCTCCGCACTCGCGGCGTCGCTCGGCCTCTCCGCGTGCGGTGGCGGAGGCGGCGGAAGCCCAATTGCCGTTGCCCCGGAACCGCCTTCATCTAGCGATCGGCCGCGCATCGAACAGACCCGATCCGTCCTCCCTAGTGCCGCCCGCGTCTATGACTACCTCTACATCCACGGAAGCGGTGAACCGTTCGCGGGCTTCGACGGCACCTACCAGGTCCCGCCCGGCCTCCGGCGCTTCGCATCCCCGCCGACCGTGCGACTGCGCGCTGGAATGTCAGACCGCGAGTCTGCGAACGCGTACTACGCCGTTGCCCTCGTCAACCGCGCCCTGCCTTACAGCCACCATCTCCAGATTGGCGCGGACTTCCCCAACGACTACCCCCGCGAGTCCGGCACGTACTTCCGGGCCGCACCGTCAGGGGAACTATTCATCGAGTTCACGGAAGGGCTGCAGAACCTCGACGGTGCGCCGGGCTTCGCCAACTCGGACGGCACCGCGCGGAGCCGCACCGCGGCACAGGTAGGGCTGAACTCCGAAGAGTTCCGCGGTCGGCCGGACTGGCAGGCCGTATCCGTTCTCGTGCACGAGCTCCTGCACACGCTTGGCCTGGATGCCCACGTGCCAGGCGATACCTACCCGGACTCAAACATGTTCGACGCGTGGTTCCGTCTCGATGGCTCCCTACCCGCCATCGACGCAGCTGCCCTGCAGGTGCTCTACACGCGGCTTGAGGCGTTCACGCCCCCCGAAGATCTGTCGCCGGCGCTTCTCGGCTCTTGGGAGGACGAGAGCATGGACATCGGCGGCAGGATCGGACCAGTGACATTCGGGGTCCGGCACGCCAACGATATCGACATGCCGTTCACGGCCGGTAGGGAGCCCACCACAACCCTCGCAGACAATTCGCGGTTGCAGGGCACTGCGACCTGGACCGGCGCGCTGGCGGGCTACACGGCCTCGCAGGTCACGGTCGCCGGCGCTGCGGGGATCAGCGTCAACCTCGACACCAGGAACGGCCGCGCCGATTTCACCGGCCTCGAGAACGAGGACGGATCCATGTGGGGCGACGGGGATCTGGGCTACACCATCACCGTGGGCGGGAACTACCTACGCAGCACTGGGGGAGACGCCGGGACTGTGAACGGCCAGTTCTACGGTGCCAACCACGAAGGCGTAGGGGGATCAGTCGAGCGTTCCGACCTTACAGCTGCCTTTGGCGCCACCCGCTAGAAAAATGAGGCCCGACCACGGTTACGGTCAGGCCTCTCAACCCATGAGAAGGGAGATTTGTCATGGACAAACAGGATTTCCGAGGCCCGGTCGGGCGCGCGGAAGAGATCACTTCGGCAGTGATGGATGCTGGAATTCTTCTCCAGATGCGTGTCCGCTGTCCCGGATTATCCGAGCAAGATCCTCTTTCAAGAGAAGCGGTAGTGGTCCCAGGGGCTCTGGTGACCGGATTGTGCGAAGAACTACCCACCGCTTTGGATCAATGGTTGGAGTTCTCTCGTGGGAGACGTTAGACACAAAAAATCCCTGTCCCGGCCAGGATGGTCAGAGCCGGGCAGGGCTCTTAACGCTGCACAAACCCGAAGGCGCCAGCCTACGACGGGTCTACTGTATCTGGTTCGTTTCGTTGCACGTGAGGCCCAAGGACCGCAAGCGCGAGGACAATGTATCCGAAGTAACAGCCAAACATTGTCCAGGCACCAGTAACCATGGCTGCCCCAAGAATTGCGGCAAATCGTGGTCTGGAAACAGGTGGCCGAGCTCGACATCTTCTTCAATTCCCCTCAGACCGGCTCCCAATTTCAGAACAAATGTCGTGGCCGGAATGTAGAAGAGGATAGCCCCAAACCTTCGCAGGCCCTGAACGATCAACTCGACCGCGGAAGTCTCCCAGTGCCGCCAGTTTGTTCACGGTACATGATCCGCTTGCCGGCCGAAGCCGCTTCACCCCGCCGGCGCGCCGCCCCGGCGCGACCGCATGCCGCCGCCGGAAGATGCGTGGCCTTCCATCCAGCGCGACCCTAGTGCTCATTCGGTCGCCACCAGAAGGTTCGACTATCTCCGTCTTGTTCATGTGCTCGCCTCCCGCCGTGACGCTGTGCAGTTCCGCCATTCCCGGATGGCACATCGCTCGATCTCCCTGCTCCCTGTCCCCGCAGAGTCTTTTTGCCGTGTTCGAGGGCCGGCGGGGGACCAAGGACCCGATGGCGGCACTGCAGCCTCCGGTGTAGCGGGTTTTTCGACGCCTCGGGATATGCCCCAGTGGTACCATTGCGCACCCCCGAATCCGATGTCCCACGACCATGACGTCACGCCCCACCGCCAATGGCGTCCTACTGAGCCTGGTCAATCGTCTTCCAACATGCCCTCTACGACCTTCATCGCCCTCTTCCATTCGCGTTTGATCATGGACTTCATCTTCTCGTTGAGTTCCCCGTTCTCGGAGAACCACGACTTGTTCATCGTTGAGATGTCGTTCACGTAGCCGGCGCCGCAGCCCCAACGCTGCATGCCCGTCGCCCAGAATTCATCCTCCTCCTCCAAGGTATCGTGGAACCACGTCTCCCCGAGAAGCTGTGCGCGTTCGGTTGCGGTCTGCGAGGCGTTTTCCAGAGCTCTCCGCGCCTGACTCAGCAGCGGTTCCGCAGGACGGTGCTGCTCGTCGGCTTCAAGGAATGTGTCACAGAGAACCGCGAAATCCCGCATACGAGACCGCAGAACCGAAGACACCACCAATCTCGCTCCGTAGGCCAGATGGTGGGGATAGTCCAAGTTGTACCAGCCTCCCTTTCGACGCATCGTGGCATGTATGGATGCGGGATGGACGCTCTCGACCTCGCTTAGCAGACTTCGCTCCGTCGCCCGCATTGCGGACCCCAGACGCTTGTTCCTCTTGATCCAACTCCTGATGAGCACGGCAGCCTGTCTGACAATCTCTTGAGCCTGCTCGTCCTCGTAGTTCGCAATCAATCCTTCCGCCGACTTCACAAGCTCTTCGACGGTACACCTGTAGGTGTCGAATACCTTGCCGACACAGTCGCTCAGGTCTTGCTGGACGTCAGCAGGGTTGTCCTCATGCGAGTTGAAGAAACGGACAGAAAAATTCCTGTAGCCCAACGACTGATGCACAGTCTCTTCGACCACGCCGGTCTTCAGGCCGTACCCTTCTTTGATCGACGCGACCGCCTCGCCTGCGTCATCCAGCGTCTGTAGCGCCTCGTCGAACTTGGGTAGCCCGAGAACAACGCCTTGAAGCTCGTTTCGTTTGATACCGGCCTCACTCGCGCGACGGAGTAAATTGGTCGCCTCGGTGCCGGGCGCCTCGTTAAAGCCGCTGCAAAGGACCAGGACCGTGTGCGAGGCCCCGACGTGCCTCTCTAGGTCGGCGCGTGCCACCGTCTCGTCGATTCCCTTCGTGTCTACGATGCGTATCTCGACATCCCCATCAAGGGAAAGCAGAGGCTGATCTACGAATACCCGAATCCGCTTCGGGATCGTGAAGTCTGGATTGTTGCCGGTGTTTATCCGGTGGAATTCAGACTTGAGCCATTGTCGGTGGTCCGCTCTTGCGTCTTGGTCCCAGTGCATGTCATGCCGCTGGCGCCGGTCCGTGCGCATGCGAGACAGGATTTCGAATTGTAACCGCGAGGTTACATCCTGCTCCCCTTTGCTTCGCTTGATTTCCTCCTCGAAGATCTGTCTCGCCAGTTCTCTCGCAGGGTCGGGAGTTCTCGGTCCTTCTGTCCGACGTGTGCTGGGTCGCCTGAGGTTTGCCATGTTGCGAATCGCGCGCTCTACCTCGCGCGACATGATCTGGTCGTCCTGGGAGCCCCCCCTTTCGCCACCGTCGTTGATCGCACGCAGAAGCTTCTCCGCGAAGTCGGCCACGTGGGCTCGAACCTCCGCGTCCGTGCAGGGTTCGACGACGATGCTCGTCGGGCCCGTCCTGATTTCAACTTCGCACAGAGTGGTCCTCCCGGCCCCTACATCCAGCACGGGGCTAGGACGCTGTGAGTCGGGCCCCGAAGCAGTCAGGCCCGCGATCTGGCAAATCGCGGATGTCTTTCCCACACCGATCTTGCCGATGAAGACCAGATCGCATTCCCGTTTCAAGAGTTCCGCAGCCGCGGTGTCGATCTCACGGCACAGCGCTTCGATGCGCCGGGCGAATGCCTGAGTAATGTCGGGTTGGCTGAGAAGGGTCTTGAGTTCGCGAAGCTTGAGTTCGGCCGACCAGAGCAGGTCGTGGTTCGGGTGACCGATTGGTGGCCTCTTCAGTTTGGACCAATCGCGAGACCGGCGGGCTTCCAGCACTTTCGCCTCCTTCGTCCCAATTGCATCCGCGAAATCTCGGATCCTGTCGCCCTGCAGTTGCCGTTCGCCGCTTTCGGTCCGCGACACCACGGTCTGACTGACGCCCAGGCGTCCCGCCAGCTCAGCCTGTGTCAGACCAGCCGCTTCTCGAACCCGGGCCAATTCCCGGCCCAACTCTTTGTCCTTCGCTAGATCAGTGTCCATCAGGGGATCTCCTCGTCCGTCTGTTTGAGCCCAACTCCATAATGCATGCTGCATCACGGGATACATGCATTTTGCATATATGCAGGATAAATGCAACATGCATGTGACGATTCGTTTGGGTCGAGGCCATTCGGCGGGAATCGCGGCCTGTTTATCGTGAAAAGGTGATGAAGATCAAGCTCTTGACAGACCTCGGTCCGAGCCTCCCGCACCGCGGCCGGCCCCGCGTCTCGCAGCGCGCCGAAGCCCTCGTGCCCAAGGAGTGAAAGGGTGCTCGGGTCCCAGTGAGACCGGACACCCGGAGGGGGTGACCCGCGCTGTCCTTCCGCCACTCCGGAGCACGCCCATGACTGTTCCCGAGACCGTCTCCGCCGACTACACGCTACACGCGAGAACGTCCGCGAGACACCACGCGATCCCCACGACGACGCTGCGCTCAAGGCCTCGTCGCCGCCCTCGACCTGCCGGAGAATCTAGTGGTCTGCACCACTGACGAGGACGACCACCATGCCGCACCCGCCCATACGCTGCCGCCACTACGCTGGGCGGATCCGCGCCGGGGCAGAGCCTGCCGCCCATATTCGGCGCGCTCCTCTGCCGGCTACTCGGCCTCGATGCCATGTCCGTCACCGCCGGCTCGCCCGAGACCGCCAGCCCGGACGCGCTCTACGAGCATCCCGGTACCGAACCGGCGACCGAGCTCGTCGAGATCGCCCGCCGCGACCGGCTCGTGGCGCTCACGGTCGATGCCGCGCCGGAGATCGCCGGGCGCGACCCGGGTCCCGAGGGACGCCGCGCCTCGTCGTCAACACGCGTTCGAAGCGCGCCGCCATCCCGTTGCTGGCCCCCGTCAAGCATCCACGACCGTTGGCCGCTCACCGCGTGACTCCCGGAGCATTCACCCGTTCTATGCCCGCGGGGATACGTATTGCTGGACGGTGTACGTTATTTGGCGGGTCGACGCGGTCCGATTATTCTCCAGGACCGCAGCGATCGTTCTCGACGCCGCGACCATCAGGCCGTCGCCTTTACCGGGCACGACGGCGATCCGGCAGGAACGAAGAAACCCGACGCCGCCCACCAAGGGTGGTCCGCGCCGGGTTCCCGATTGTTTTGCGAAGACGGAGAGG
>VXPO01000045.1 GCA_009839505.1 Gammaproteobacteria bacterium | reverse complement strand
GCCGTTCTCGCGGTCGACGATTTCGGATCTCGGGCGCGTCATGGGCGGCATTGTCGGTCGCCGGGGGTCGGAAGACTGACAGCCGTTGGCCCGCGCCCGTGTAGGAAGTTCCAACAATTTTGCGACTCAGGATCCCGACGATTGCAGCCGTCGCGCTAGCGGCCTTGTCTCCTTCTGCCGCTTCCGGCTCAGAAGCCTCGCTGCGGAGGTCTCGAGAGCCGACCGTGGGTACGGCGAACAACCGACGGTGGGTGTCCCCGGCGAAAACCATTTCGCGGCTTAGAGTTCCGACGATTGGACCCTGCACGGCAGTGGCGCGACTGCTTCCTCGGCTTTCCAGTTGAGAAGCCATCCGGAGGCGAGAACTGACGGTGGGTGTCCCGGGCGGAGCGCTGACGGTGGGTGTCCCGGGCGGAGCGGTGGGTGTCCCCGACGAAATAGGCTCCCGAGGGGTTGCCGCTACGATTCGTGCGAGCGGGCCCGGATCGCCTCGTCGCGGCGGTGGTGGCCCGTCACGATCATGGCCAACGCCGGCACGACGAACAGGATCATGACGCTGGCGAATAGGATGCCGGTGGCGAGGCTGACCGCCATGGGGATCAGAAACTGCGCCTGCGTGTCGGTCTCGAACAGCATGGGCGTCAGGCCCAGCGCGGTGGTCGCCGTGGTCAGGAAAATCGCCCGGAAACGGTGTCGGACGGCTTCCACGATGGCTTCGGCGGGCGCTATGTCCGAGGCTTGGCGGATCTTGTTGTAGCGGTCGAGCATCACCAGGGAGTCGTTCACCACGACGCCGCTCAACGCGACCATGCCGAACATCGAGATGAACGACAGGTCGTAGCCGAGCAGGAAGTGCCCGACTACCGCGCCCGAAGCGCCAAGGGGTACGCCGGCGAGGATGATGAGCGGTTCGGTGTAGCTCCTGAGCTTCGAGGCGAGCAGCACAAAGATCACCAACAGCGCGACGACCGCAAGGTCAGCCAGCGCGGCCATGTCCTGGGCCTGCTCGCGGCCGAAACCGGATTGGATGACGGTGAGACCCGGATAGCGGGCGTCCAGGGCCGGTATCAGCTCGTCGCGGACGATGCTGTCGGCTTGGGTCGTGGTGATGATGTTCGTATCCACGCGGCCGCGCACGGTTACCACCCGCAGTCCGTTGATCCGGTCGATGGACGAGAAGTCGCGCGACTCCTGCACGCGCGCCACCGCCGACAGCGGCGCCTCGGTCCCGTCGGCGAGGCGAATGCGGACCTTGAAGAAGTCCCGCGCACTGCGGCGCTGCTCCTCCGGATTGCGCACCATGACCTTGATTTCCTGGCGGCCACGCTGGATGCGCTGCACCTCGTTCCCCCAGAACGCGCCCCTAAGCTGGCGCGCGACGTCCGCCGGCGTCAAACCCGCGGCTTCGCCGGCCGCGGTGAGTTCGATGTCGTACTGGCGTTTGCCTTCGTTGGCCGTGTCGTCGATCTCGACCATGCCGGGAATGCCCCGGTAGCCGCGCTTCATCTCCTCCACCGCCGCCAGCAGGGCGTCGTCGTCCGGATGCGCGAGTTCGTACTCGATCGATACTTCGTCGGAGAAGAAGGACGACGAGAACGACAGACGCTCGGCGCCGGCGATCTCGCCCACCTTGGCGCGCCAGACCCGTTCGAGTTCCTGCGCCGATTGTGTCCGCCCGACCTTGAGCTGGACCTGCACCATGGCGAAGTTGCTCGACACATCCATGCCGCCGGTGGCCATCGGACCCGTGCTGTCGCGCGCCCGTCCACCCACCGTCACGCTGACCGCGCGGAACGGCGAGCCCTCGACCTCGGCGTTGGTGGCGTGGGCGGCTTCGGCGATCTTCTCCGCGGCACGGCGGGTGATCTCGAAGGGCGTACCGACCGGGAACTGCACATCCGCGGTGATGTCGTCCGGTTCCAAGTTCGGCATGAAGTTGTACCGCACGATCCCCGTATCCACGAGCAGAACGGCCACCGCGACGAACACCACACCGGCCAACAGCGTGAGATAGCGGTGCCGAACCGCGACCGCCACGGCGGGAACCAAGGCGTTGTCGCGGAACCGCCTCACGCCCCGGGCAACCCAATCCTGAAAGGCGTCGAGCGGCCAACGACTCCAGCGGCCGCCGTGGGAGAGGTGGGCCGGAAGGATGTAGAAGACCTCGATGAGCGACATCGCCAACACGGTGATCACGACGATGGCGACCACGCCCAGGATCTGTCCGAATATCCCGGTGACGAACATCAGCGGCGCGAATGCGGCCATTGTCGTCAACACGCCGATCAGCACCGGCCCCTGGACACCGTGGGCACCGGCGATCGCCGCGGCGGGACCGGAGAGGTGACCGGCCTCCTGCTCGGCGACGATGTTCTCGCCCACCACCACGGCATCGTCGACGACCACGCCTAGCACCATGATGAGCGCGAACAACGACACCATGTTGATGTTGACGGCGAGGAAGTCGAACAGCAGGAACGCCCCGAGGAATGAGATGGGAACGCCCATCGCGACCCACATCGCCAGCCGCAGGTCGAGCATGACGACGAGAAACAGGAACACCAGGGCGAATCCCAGGACGCCGTTGCGCACCAGCAGGTTCAGGCGGGCGTCGAGGATGACCGTCTGATCTTCCCAGATCGCGACATCGATGCCAGCGGGCGGTTGGTAGGTCGAGAGCAGTTCCTTGATCGCATCCGCGATCACCAGCACATCCTCGGCCTCGGATTTCTGAACACGGACGAAGACGCTCTGCCGGCCGTTGTATTCGTTCAGCAGGTCGACGTCGGCGAACCCGTCCCGAACCGTGGCGACGTCGCCGACGCGGAGAATGGCGCCGTCGGGTCGTGCGCGCACCACGATATCCTCGAATTCATCGCCGCGCTCGCGTTTCAGGTTGGTGCGAAGCAGGACGTCGCCCGCATCGGTGCGCAGCTCGCCGGACGACAGGTTGAGCGACGAACGGCGGATGGCCGCGGCCACGTGGTCGATGGTCAGGTCGTAGCGCCTCAAATCCTCCTCGCGGACCTCGATGGCGATCTCGTAGTCCCGAGCACCGGAGAGGCTCACCAGGGAGACCGCGGGAAGCCCTAGAAGCGCCTGCTCCAGATCCTCCGCACCACGCCGCAGTTCCAGCTCGGACAGTTCGGACGATACGACCAGCGTCATGACGTCGCTGACGGTCTCGGCGGCGACCACCTCGGCCTGCTCGGCCTCCTCCGGGGGAAAGTCGGCCAGTCGGTCGACCGCCGCCTCCACGTCGTCCCTGACCCTCTTCGAGTCGACGAAATCCTTCAACTCGATGGTGATGTTGCCGACGTTCTCCGATGCCTTGGAAGTGACCCGCTCGACCCCGTCGATACCCGATACGGCCTCCTCGACCCGTCGGGTGATGCCTTCCTCGACTTCGGTGGGGGTCGCGCCCGGGTAGGCCACGGTCACCATGACGATCCCCGGTGCCACGGTGGGGAAGATCTGTGCGGTGAGACGCATTCCCGCCAACAGGCCGCCCACCAGCATGAGCGTCATGATGAGGTTGGCCGCGACCGGGTTGTTGGCGAAGTACTGGACGAAGCCCCGGTCGGGAAGCGTGGGAGGTACCGTCGTTGTCGTGCTTGCCTCGCTCATGGAGTCGCCGGCACGCCGGAGCTATCCGAGGTCGCGACCAGTACGTCCTGACCCTCCTGCGCACCGGGGACGGCCCCGAGTACCACGCCGTCCTGGGGATCGAAGGCGGCCACGATCCAGCCGTCGGCGGTTCGACCGAAGGTGCGGGCCTCAACGGACCGCAACTTGCCATCGGCGAGTACCCAGACGTGGTTGCTGATCTGTTCTGCCGCTTCGGGAAGCAGGAACGTGTCGGCGAACACCGGGCCATCGATCTCCACGTCCACGAACGTGCCCGGTACCGGCGTTTCGCCGATCACCTTCAGATAGAGCGTCGCGAACCGTGTCCGGTCGTCGAGTTCGGCGGATACCTTTTCCACGACGGCATCGAAGCTGCCGTACGGTTCGCGCACCCGGGCACGTCGACCGATGGTGGGGTCCAGGCGCTTCAAGGTGTCCGCGGAAATAGGCGCCACCACTTCGATGGCATCCCGGGCGAAAACTTCGCCGAAGGACTGGCCGCGCGACAGCAGCTGGCCCACCTCGGCACTCGTGCGGGTGACCGTGCCGTCGAAAGGCAGCGAGAACACGGTGCGTTCCAGGTCGAGTGCTGCCACGCGCAGACGTGCCCGGGCCGCCTCCAGGCGCGCTTCGGCCTGGGCTATTTGCGGCACACGCGCCACCAGGGCGGGCACCTCCTCGCCTGGGTGGAGAAGGTCGTAGTTGGCCCGCGCGGCGTCGCTTTTCGCCTGTTCGAGAAGTAGATCCGACTCCGCCGTGGCGACATCGGCCTGGGCGGCATCGGCGGCCAGTTGGAAGTCGCGGCGGTCGATGACCAGCAGTTGCTCGCCGGCCGTGAACGTGCCCCCGACGCGCAGCGACGGGGAGATCGAGATGACCCGGCCGGTGACCTGGGGCGTCAGCGCAACGTGATTGCGGACGTCGACGGAGCCGGTCGCCGTGACGACGAGCGTGTTGTCGCCGGCGACCGGATGGAAGACGTTGACCAAGGGTTTGGGACTCTCGGCGGCACCGATGCGCAACTGTGCATCGCCGTTGTCGTCGGGCACGCGGGCGTACACCAACGCTAGGAGAACGAGGGCGACGACCACCACCACTTGCGTAGTCCCCACCCAGCGTCGTTTGGGCTTGCCGGACGCGGAACCGCTTGAGTCCGAAGGGGACGCGACCGCTTCGCGGTCGCCCCGAGAATTCGCTACGCGAATTCTCCAACGCGCCAACCGAGGCGCCGCGGCGAGGTGCCGCTGACCGCCAAGCAACAAACCGAGTGTTTGTTTCATGGGGTAATCGCTGTTCGATTGTGAGTCAGTCGGGCAAACCCAGGACCCGCTTGGCGATGATGTTGCGCTGGATCTCGGACGTCCCGCCCTCGATGGAGTTCGCCTTCGAGCGCAGCCAGCCTCGGGTCGTGCCGCGCTCAGCGCCGCTGAAGCCATCCCCGCTCCAGCCAAGACCCTGGGTGCCGAGGATGTCCATCATGAGGTCGTTGCGGCGCATGTTCTGCTCGGTGCCGTAGAGCTTGAACATGGACGAGAGGAAACTCGGCGCGGCTGAACTGGTCGCCTCCTCGAAGGAACGGCGGATGGTCAGTTGATAGGCGTCGTCGCCGATGCGCTGTGCCGTGACAGCGTCCCGGATCGCCGGGTCGGCGATCCGCCCGTCGGCTTCGCCGGCGTACTCCTTGGCCCACTCGTCGATGGTCCGTTGCCGCTGGCGCGTTCCGCCGCGCCCGCCGATGGAACTGCGCTCGTACTGCAACAGGCGCTTGCCCACCGTCCAGCCCTTACCGGGCTCGCCGATCAGGTTGCGCTTCGGCACGCGCACATCGTCGAAGAAGGTCTGGCAGAACTCGGACGCGCCACTGATCAGTTCGATGGGGGTGACGGTGACGCCGGGCGTGTCCATGTCGAGCACGAGGAACGAGATGCCCTCGTGCTTCGGGGCGTCGAAGTCGGTGCGCACCAAGCAGAAGATCCAGTCGGCACCCTGGGCTCCGGAGGTCCAGATCTTCGAGCCGTTGACGATGTAGTCGTCGCCGTCCTCCTCGGCGCGCATCATCAGCCCGGCCAGGTCGGAGCCCGCACCCGGTTCGCTGTAGCCCTGGCACCAGCGGATCTCTCCCCGGACGATGCTGGGCAGATGTTCGCGGCACTGGGCGTCGTTGCCGAACTCGAGGATGGCGGGCCCGATCATGGTCAGGCCGTGGCCGGTCAGAGCCGCGGGCGCGTTGATGCGTCGCATTTCCTCGTCGAGGATCATGTTCTCGGCGTTCGTGAGCCCGCCGCCGCTGTATTCCCTCGGCCATGTCGGCGCCGTCCAGCCGCGCTCTGCCATGCGGTCCAGCCACAGCTTGGTATCGGGGTTGCCGTAGGTGGCCTTGCGTCCTCCCGAGGTGTAGCCGCCTAGTCCGCGACGCAGACTGTCCGGACAGTTCTCCTCCAACCACTCTCTCGCTTCGACACGAAAGTCCATGCACTGCTCCTCAATACGTCGTTGGGCCGACCGTGCGCCCGCGTGGGCGCGTTGCGGTCGTCCGTGCCCCGAATCCGCGCGGCGTCGGTTTGCCGAGACGGGCGACCACAAGGGTCGCCCCTACGAGGGTTTGTTCACGATCCGGCACTAGTGACACTAGAACGGAAACCCGCCGTTCGACCGTTCCATGGTCCGCTCCCAGTTCGACACCTGGCGACTTCGCACCCGAACGCCGTTGGCGGGACAAAGGTCGACAACGGCCACATGGCCGCCACCCGCACCGGCGAAGTGGGCAACCGGCGAGCCAGAATAGACGGCGATCGTGTCGCCTTCGCTGTGATCTGCCCAGACGTGGATGTGCCCCAGCGCAAGGTAGTCGAAGCCCGACGTCCTGATCTCGTCGCGGGTGATCGGCGACGAGCCTTGGCCCACCCGGCGCTCCACGACTTGCCCGTGCGCCATGCCGATGTTCCAGTACCGCTCCTGGCGGTCGGGCGTCCCCACGAGCGGATAGTTTTCCGGCGCGTGTTCGGCCATCGCCTTGCCCCAGACGCACGCACCGATGTCGTCGAGGACCACGCTGTCGCCAGCGTGGGACATGAGGCCGTGAACGTGCTCGCCAGCCTCGCCAAAGTCGAAGCGGTTCCACACCGAGGCTTCATCATGGACATCGTGGTTTCCGGGGAGCATGACCACGGGGCAAGGCAAGCGCTCGAACTGGCGATATACGAAGTCGATGTTGGAGTCGTCCACGCGGTTGTTGTCGAACAGGTCGCCGGCGATCAGCAACAGATCGGCGTCCTCTTCCCTCACGGCGTCGACGACGCCCGAGAAGGCTCGCTCGGCGCGGCTGCGAAAACCGTCCGGCGCCGCATCGGTGTCGCGGCTGTCGAGGTGCACGTCCGAGGTATGCACGACGGTGAGAGACTTCTGCATCGAGCGCGGGGCAATCGGATGAGGGCGAAGCGAGGCATTTTAGCAGCAACGCGCGGGGCGACTGCCAAGGCGCTTCTGGTCAGGGACACCCACCCCCGCGCCTCTGATCAGGGACACCCACCCACCAGCCGAAAAACAGAAGCGGGTAGATCACCGAAGAAGAACAAACAATAAAAAAAAACGCAACAAGGAGGGGGAGGTGTGAAAATACGAGAG
>VXPO01000024.1 GCA_009839505.1 Gammaproteobacteria bacterium | reverse complement strand
CCCCCCCCCCCCCCCCCCCCCCCCCCCCCCCCCCCCCCCCCCCCCCCCCGCCGCGTCTTGAACGTGGCGGACGAACGAACCAACACCGCGCGGGTTGTACGGACGAATGTCTTGGCCGTGGCGGTCGCGATCGGCTACGTGGTCGCGTCGGCCGTTGCCTTGACCACCTGGCACGTCGTCAACGACCAGTGGCGCGAAGTCGCCATGGACCGCTACGGAACTGCGCTCGCCGAAGACCTGGCACACCTCGCGCTCGAACCCCTGCTGAGCCAGGACCGTATTCGGCTCGGCGTGCTTGCCGAACGCCTGGCGAGGCGTCCGGAGGTGCGCCGCATCGCCGTCTACACCGTCGACAATCGCCTGTTCGTCGTCGCCGGTGAAGCCCACGCTGCGGATGTGCCGACCTTCATCCGCCCCATCGCCGTGCAGGACACCGTCGCCGGCGATGTCCACGTGGCGCTGAATGCCGACCGTTTCGGCCTATCCGTCATCCGAATGCTCGAGCGGGGGTGGTTCGCGATCCTTGGCGGGTTTGTGCTGGTCGTGGTGCTGGCGGCCTACGTCAGCCATGCCAGCCGTCGACGCCAGGGGGCAAGGAGCGGGGCCGAGGATGGCCCGCCTCCGGAACCCACCTATATGCTGGTCGCCAATCTGATTGCCGCAAAGGGCACGTCGGCTACACAGCGCAGTCGCACGCTGCGGCGCGGCATGGCCGTCGCCGAACGCGTCGCCAACCTGTATGCCGGACAAGCCGAACAGGCTTCGGATTCCGGCGTACTCATGAGATTCCGGGCAACCGCGGCACCGGAGCGCGGTTTCGAGGTCGTGTGCGCGGCGCTGTTGTTGCGGCGCCTGTTGAATCGCTTGGACCGATCGAACGGCGATGATCCGACCTCGCCATCGGCGGACGATGTCCGGTCCAGTGTTCCGTTTCGCTACGGCCTGGACCTGTCGGGGGACGGCGCGACCACGGATGCCGGCAGCACCAGTCCCACCGCGCGCGTCTCCCCGTTCGCCAACGTCCTGTTGCTGTCATCCCTGGCTCCGCCCGGGGAACTCGCCATCGGCGAGGCCGCGTACGACGCCATCGACCGACCGCTGCGGCTGAAGGTCGACGATCTCGACAATCCCGCCACCCAGGCACTGTCGGCGGGCCTGGCCGTTCCCCGCGGGATCATCCGCGGGGTTTCGGAGGACTACGAAGCCCTGCTGGCCCGCCAGGCCGCCGTGATCGGCAACGGGCCCGCCGAGACGCGCTAGGAAACCTCTGATCAAGCCCGTCCATGGGCTTGATCAGGAGCAAAACAAAAGCGCGGCTAGCTGGTTGTCAGGCGGTCGACCCGCTGGAACCCGCGAGGCAGTAGCCGGCCTCGTTGCGCCCGCTGGCCGACGTAGTTGTCGAGGTCCCGGAATCTGAGCTTCGTGTGGCGTGCGCCGGCATGGACGACGAGCTGGTTCTCCGGGCCGAGGACGGCCACCGCGACGACGCGCTCGCCGGTTTCCCGGAACGCCTTCGGAGGAATGTTGATCAGCTTCTGTCCCTTGCCGCGGGTCAGCACGGGCATCTGGTCGAGGGGGAAAACCAGCAAGCGTCCCTGGTTCGTTACCGCCGCCACATGGGATGCGTTCAGGAACGTCACCGGGGCAAGCGCAGTGCCGTCGGCCGGTACGTTGAGCACCGCCTTGCCGGTGCGGTTCTTGGTGACCGCGTCGCCGAGGGTGGTGACGAAACCGTAGCCGGCGTTGGAGGCGATCAAGAGCTTCTGCCTGGGCGAGCCCAGGGCAAGACCGATGAACTGTGCACCGTCGGGCGTCTTCAACCGTCCAGACAGCGGCTCGCCCTGCCCGCGCGCGGACGGCAAAGTGTGCGGGGGTACGAAGTAGGCCCGCCCGGTGGAGTCGAAGAACGCGCATGCGTCGCTGGTCTTGCCGCGGGAGCAAGCCGCGAACGAGTCGCCCGACCGGTAGGACAGCTCTTCAGGATCGACCTCGTGGCCCTTGGCCGCGCGCACCCAGCCCTTCTCGGAGAGCACCACGGTGACGGGCTCGGTTGACATGAGGTCGGTCTCCGAGAACGCCTGGGCTTCCGCCGCGGCGGTGATCTCGGTCCGCCGGTCGTCGCCGAACTTCTCGGCATCGGCGGTGATTTCCTTCTTGATCAGCGTCTTCATCCGGGCGGTCGAACCCAGCGTCAGCGAGATCCCTTCGGACTCCTCCGTCAGCGCCGTGTGTTCGTCGGTGAGCTTGGCCTCCTCGAGCTTGGCCAACTGCCGCAGGCGGAGGTCGAGAATCGCACTCGCCTGTTCGTCAGACAGGTCGAACTTCGCCATCAGCCCGGCTTTCGGATCGTCTTCCTCGCGGATGATGCGGATGACCTCGTCGAGGTTGAGGTAGGCGACCAGCAGGCCCTCGACCACGTGCAGCCGCCGGCGGATGCGCTCCAGTCTGAACTCCAGCCGGCGCCGTACGGTCTCGGTGCGGAACTTGATCCATTCGGCGAGCAACGCTTTCAGCCCGAGGACCTTCGGTCGGCGGTCGAGGCCGATGACGTTGAAGTTGACGCGGTAGTTCCGCTCCAAGTCCGTGGTGGCGAACAGGTGGCTCATCAGGCGGTCGACGTCGACCCGGTTGGAGCGCGGGGTCAACACCAGGCGGGTGGGGTTCTCGTGGTCCGACTCGTCGCGGATATCGGTGAGCATGGGCAGCTTCTTCGCCTGCATCTGCGCCGCGATCTGCTCCGACACCTTGGCCGGCGAGACCTGGTAGGGCAGTCCGGTGATCACGATGTCCGCTGGCACGGCGCCGCCGCCGTTCTCCCGTACGTAGCGGGCGCGGGCGCGAATCGAGCCGCGTCCGCTCTCGTATGCCGCGAGAATCTCTTCGGGTGGTGTGGTCACCACCGAGTCGGTGGGGAAGTCCGGACCGATGATGTGCATCATCAGGTCTTCGGTGGTGGCCGAGGGCCGGTCGATCAGGTGAATGCAGGCGGTCGCCACCTCCCTTAGGTTGTGCGGCAGGATGTCCGTGGCCATGCCCACGGCGATGCCGGTCGCGCCGTTCAGCAGAACCATCGGCAGGCGTGCCGGCAGCAGTTCGGGCTCGGTCAGCACGCCATCGAAGTTCGCGACGAAGTCAACGGTTCCCTGGCTGAGCTCACCGAGAAGAAGGTCCGCGACCGCACCCAGGCGGGCCTCCGTGTAGCGCATGGCGGCGAACGACTTGGGATCGTCGGGAGCGCCCCAGTTGCCTTGGCCGTCGACCAATGGATAGCGAAACGAGAACGGCTGCGCCATCAGCACCATCGCCTCGTAGCAGGCGGACTCGCCGTGGGGATGGAACTTGCCCAGGACGTCGCCCACGGTGCGTGCCGACTTGGCGAACTTGGCAGTGGCCGACAGGCCCAGTTCCGACATGGCGTAGACGATTCGCCGCTGCACTGGCTTGAGCCCATCGCCCAGGTGGGGCAGGGCGCGGTCGTTGATGACGTACATGGAGTAGTCGAGGTACGCCCGCTCCGTGTACGCGCGCAGCGGCAGACGCTCGCCGCCGTCATCGCCGGTGGGTTGGTGTCCGTTGGTTTCGATATCCATAGCCCCGAGTCCTTAAGGGTCGTACTGCGCCGCCGGAGATTTGCCGGCGCGCGACGTTCTTCGGCGCATTGCCGCCTCAGGCGGCGTTGGCCTGGTTTCCTTTCCTTTCCAGCCAGTCGCGGCGGTCGGCCGCGCGCTTCTTGGCCAACATCATGTCCATGATCTCCGCGGTACGGGATTCCGAGTCGATGTCGAGCCGCAGCAGGCGCCGGGTGTCCGGGGCCATGGTGGTCTCGCGAAGCTGAAGCGGGTTCATCTCACCGAGGCCCTTGAAGCGCTGGACGGTAGGTTGGCCGCGGTGCCGTCCTTCCGCCGCGATCTGATCGAGAATCCCCTCCTTCTCCGACTCGTCGAGGGCGTAACGGACCTCCTTGCCGATGTCCACCCGATAGAGAGGCGGCATCGCCACGTGGACGCGCCCCGCATGCACCACCGGCGTGAAGTGCTTGAGGAACAAGGCGCACAGGAGCGTGGCGATGTGCAGTCCGTCGGAGTCCGCGTCGGCCAGGATGCAGACCTTCCCGTAACGCAGGCCGGAGAGGTCCGCGGAACCGGGATCGACGCCGATGGCGACGGCGATGTCGTGGACTTCCTGGTGTCCGAGGACTTCGGCCGGGTCGACTTCCCAAGTGTTCATGATTTTGCCCCGGAGCGGCATCACCGCTTGGAACTCGCGGTCCCTGGCACCTCGGGCGGATCCACCCGCCGAGTCGCCCTCCACCAGGAACAACTCGGTCCGTTCGAGATCCTGGCTCGCGCAGTCGGCGAGTTTGCCGGGTAGCGCGGGCCCGGATGCGATCTTCTTGCGTGCGACCTTCTTGCTCGCCTGGGCGCGGCGCTGGGCGTTGGCGATGGCGATCTCGGCAATGCTGCCGCCTTCGGCGGGATGTTCGTTCAGCCACAGGCTGAAGGCGTCCTTGGCCACCCCGGAGATGAACACACCGGACTGCCGGGACGACAGCCGCTCCTTGGTCTGGCCGCTGAACTGCGGGTCCGCGAGCTTGGCCGACAGGACGAAGGCACACTGCTCCCAGATGTCCTCGCCGCCGATGCGCACGCCCTTGGGCAGCAGGTCGCGGAACTCGCAGAACTCCCTGAGCGCCTGCACCAGGCCGCTGCGCAGGCCGGTCACATGGGTGCCGCCTAAGGGCGTCGGGATCAGGTTCACGTAGCTCTCGGTGACGACGTCGTCACCGTCGGTCACCCATTGCAGGGCCCACTCGACCTCTTCCTGGTTGCCCTTGGCCTCGTGGGTGAACGGCTCTGCCGGCAGCCGCTCGCCGGAACCCAGCGCTTCGGTGAGATACCCGGCCACACCAGCCTCGTACTGCCAGCTACGGGTCTCGGGTTCGCCCGACGATGCTTCCACGGTCAGTGATACCGCGAGGCCGGGACACAGCACCGCCTTGGCCCGCAGCAGGTGCTGGAGCCGGGGCATGGACAACCGAATCGTGTCGAAGTAGGACTCGTCGGGGAGGAAGCGCACCAGCGTGCCCGTGTTGCGCTTGCCCACCGAGTCGACGACTTCCAGCTTGGTGACCGGTTCGCCGGCCTCGAAGCGCTGGCGATGCAGCGCGCCGTTCTGCTTCACCTCGACGACCAGCCACTTCGACAGGGCGTTGACCACCGAAACGCCCACGCCGTGCAGACCGCCGGCGTAGTTGTAGCTCTCGTTGTCGAACTTGCCGCCGGCGTGCAGGCGCGTCAGCGCCAGTTCGACGCCGGTCAGCTTGTGCTCGGAATGAACGTCCACCGGCAGACCGCGACCGTCGTCGATCACCTCGATGGAGCCGTCGGCGAACACCGTCACTTCGATGTGCTGGCCGTAGCCCGCGAGCACCTCGTCGACACTGTTGTCGAGAACCTCCTGGACGAGGTGGTTGGGCCGCGTCGTGTCGGTGTACATGCCTGGACGCCGACGGACCGGCTCGAGGCCCGTCAGCATCTGCATCGAATCCGCGGTATAGCGCTTGGTAGTCATCGCGGTCGCGCCGATACGCAGGACGTATCACAGGAGATTTCGCGTAGCGAAATCTCGGGCGACCGCGAAGCGGTCGCGTCGGTATAGCGGTTGGAGGCCATGGCGTCGAGCCTCTACCCGGGGCGGTCCGTGGGGTCGAGGTTGAGTTCGAATGCCTCGACGCGACCCACGCGCGACTCGACCGAACCGTCGGCCCCCAGCGTCAGCCAGCGATACCCCGGTTTCGCGTCGTCGAGGGCGAAACCGGGCGTGTCGCGTGCGAACTGGAAACAGGTCGACGGCGAGCCGAGCACCGGCACGCCGCCGTCGACTGCCAAGTCGCGTTGCTGGTGGATGTGGCCGAACACGTAGGCGTTCGCGTCGGTCGCGACGAGGATGCTGAGCAGGTCGTCGCCGTTGTCGATGCGGTGCCGGTCCAGCCACGGACAACCGAACTCGAGCGGGCTGTGATGCCCGGCGACGAGCACGTTCGATGGCCACTCGGTCAGCACGGCCCGCAGGCGTTCGAGTTCGTCGCCGGAGACATTGCCGCCGACCTCGCCGTCGACATGGGTATCGACTCCCGCCAGCCGCCAGCCGTCGACTGTCAGGTCCGCGGTCGGCAAGGCGGCTTCGAAGCCAGCACCGTCATCGTGGTTCCCCGGAACGCAGAGCATCGGTCCCGTGTAGAACGCCCGGACCGTGGACAGAAAAAGCTCGTAGGTGTCCGCGCCGGGCTGGTCAGCCAGGTCACCCGTGGCCAGCAATGCGTCGGGAGTCCGCTCGGCGCACGCGGTTTCGAGGACCGCGCTGAGGCTCGCGTGGGTGCACACGCCTAGGAGCGTGGTCTTGGGGTCGGGTAGGAGGTGGCAATCCGTTACCTGTAAGACGTGAAGCCGATCCTTGTCTTCCGCCATTTCGCCTAGTGCTTCCTTTGCTACGAGCCGATCATCACCAGCTCTTCGTTGGCGACGCCGTGCCTCAGGCACGCGTTTAGGAACTCTCGGAGGAACCGGTTTATCTGCGCCTTTTCGTCCGGCTGCCGCATCTTGGGGTTCGGGTACTCGTAGACCGGCTCGAAGCGGCGCTGGCCCTGGTACTCGATCACCTCCGCGCAGCGGGTGTCGTGGTAGAGATGCACCTTCATGCGGGTCTCACCCACGGCGCCGCCAGCCGCGTCCTGGCGCAACATCAACACCGTGGTGTAGCGGCTGCGGTGGACCACGTCGAAGGTGGCCCAGGGAGCCCCGGTGTTTCGGAAGAGCCGGAAGTGATGCCGGTCACGGCGTCTCAAGTCCGGCATCAGGCGGATCAGGCGCATGTAGTTGCCATCGCACTCTGCCAGGTGCGCGCGGAGATCGATGTTGTACGGCCTGCGCCTCATTCCGCGATTCCCCTTCCCGCATCGGGAAGTGTCGATGATTCTAACCGCAGGTTCATTCCTTTTGCATCGCGGACGCAACAAAATCACCGGCCGCCGACGGGAGTTGCCACGACGCGCGTATAACCCACCCGAACATGGCTGAGGGTTGACGGAGCACGAAGTAAGCTCTGAGCAAGCCGTAGGGGCGACCCTTGTGGTCGCCCGTCTTGGCCGACCGCACACCATGTGTTGACTGGCACGGGCGCCCCCAACGGGAGGCCCCACGTGGAATTTTGTTTAAAACAACACCGCCCGGGCGCCGCGGGGGGCCAGGGGGTCAAGGATCATAAATACAAAT
>VXPO01000155.1 GCA_009839505.1 Gammaproteobacteria bacterium | reverse complement strand
CAAGCGGGCCATCCACCGCCCGTCGATC
Organism: Gammaproteobacteria bacterium; assembly: GCA_009839505.1. GTDB lineage: Bacteria > Pseudomonadota > Gammaproteobacteria > Pseudomonadales > Azotimanducaceae > VXYL01. The sequence goes on along the minus strand of VXPO01000155.1, from coordinate 165,876 downwards.
AGCGCTCGAAGGTAAGCGGCTTGCCGCAGGGCACGTCATGCAACTGCGCGTTCCCGTCGGCGTTTTCAAAGGCCAAGTTGCCGTTCACGAAGGTTTGCGCGATGCGGGAGCGGAAAGTGAACCCGCGAAACGGCGTCCAACCACACTTGGCGAACACGGGTTCGTCGTCCACGACCGTCGCCGCCTCCGGGTCGACCACCACCAGGTCGGCCCAGTAGCCCTCGCGGATGAAACCGCGCTCGGCGACTTCGAACAGGGTCGCAGGTGCATGGGCAGTCTTCTGGACCACCTGCTCGATGGTCATCTCGCCGGCTTTGACGTGTTCGACGAGCGTCAACAGCGCGTGCTGCACGAGGGGTAGACCCGCGGGAGACTCGGCGTAGCTGGCGGATGCCTTCTCCTCTCGGGTGTGGGGGGCGTGGTCGGTGGCGATCACGTCGATGCGGTCTTCGACCACGGCGTGGCGCAGCGCGAGTTGGTCGGCGCGGCTCTTGATCGCCGGGTTGCACTTGATGTCTGCGCCCAGGGTTCCGTACCAACTGTCGTTGAAGAACAGGTGGTGGACGCAGGCCTCCGCGGTGATGCGCTTGCCGGCCAGCGGCCCCGGCTCGAACAGTTCCATCTCCCGGGCGGTGGTGAGGTGCAGGACATGCAGCCGGCTGCCGTGCCGCTTGGCAAGCCCCACAGCCAGGGACGAGGACTTGTAGCACGCCTCCTCGGAGCGAATCGCCGGGTGCTCGTGTACGGGAATCTCGTCGCCGTATCGCTCCCGGGCACGCGCCTCGTTGGCGAGGATTGTCGGGGTATCCTCGCAGTGCGTGGCGATCAACAGGGGGCACGATGCGAAGATGCCCTCTAGGGCCGCCTCGTCGTCGACGAGCATGTTGCCTGTGGACGCGCCCATGAAGACCTTCACCCCGCAGGCCTTGGCGGTATCCACCGCCTTGATCGCCTCCAGGTTATGGTTGGTGGCGCCGAAGTAGAAGGCGTAGTTGGCGACCGACCGCGACGCGGCGCGCTCGTGCTTGTCGACGAGTGCCTCCGCGGTGATGGTCTGCGGGATGCAGTTCGGCATCTCCATGTAGCTGGTGATGCCTCCGGCGATGGCCGCCCGCGACTCGGTGGCGATACTTCCCTTGTGTTCGAATCCCGGTTCTCGGAAGTGCACCTGGTCGTCGATCATGCCTGGCAGCAGCCAGGCGCCCGCAAGGTCGAGTTCGCGCGCACCGTCGATGGCGACTTGGCCACCGAGGCGCTCGATGCGCCCGTCGACGATGCCGACATCGGCCTCGACACTCTTTCCCTCGTTGACGACGACGGCGTTTTTCAGAACCCAGGAGGACACGACACTTAGCCTGCCGATACGGTGGAGTGCGGACGATTATAGCGTTCGCGCCGACGACCGCTTGGCTGATTCGCTTGCCGTCGCGGTCGGCAGAGGCGAAACGGGTGATAATCCCCACGATCAAGTTTGGGATTTCCGATGTCGAATACCCGCGTTCTCGAACGACTCGAAGCCGGTCTGCCAGCCGGGGGCCTGGTCACCGGCGAGCACGCGGTCAGACCCTTCGAGACCGATGGCCTGACCGCGATTCGAGAGACTCCCTGGGCGGTGGCCTTGCCGGAGGACGTCGAGCAGGTGCGCACCGTGCTGGGCATCTGCCGTGAGCACGGCGTCCCGGTCGTCACCCGGGGCGCCGGCACGGGGCTCTCGGGCGGTGCCCGTCCGTTGAAGAACGGCGTGCTCCTCGCGCTGACCAAGATGAACCGCATCAAGGAGGTGGATCTCGACGCTTGCACCGCCACGGTGGAACCGGGCGTCACCAACCTCGCCATCAGCCAGGCGGTGCGGGAGCATGGCCTGTACTACGCGCCCGACCCGTCGTCGCAGCTTGCCTGCAGCATCGGCGGCAACGTCGCGGAGAACTCCGGCGGCGTGCACTGCCTGAAGTACGGTCTCACGGTGCACAACGTCACCGGGCTCGTCGTGCAGACTTTCGAGGGGGACGAACTGGTGATCGGCGGCAAGGGGCTGGAGCTGCCGGGCTTCGATCTGCTCGCCGTCATGATGGGATCGGAAGGGATGCTCGGGGTGGTCACCGAGGTCACCGTCAAGCTCCTTCCATTGCCCACGGCCAAGCGCGTTCTGCTGGGATCCTTCGACGATGTGGAGGACGCCGGCCGCGCCGTGGGCGCGATCATCGCCGAAGGGATCATCCCGGCGGGGCTCGAGATGATGGACAACCCGTCGATCCGGGCGGCGGAGGACTTCGCGGCCGCCGGCTATCCACGTGATGCCGCCGCGATCCTGCTGTGTGAACTCGACGGCACGGGGGATGAGGTCGAGCACGACGCGGCACGCGTCCGCACGGTGCTCGAGTCCCATGGCGCTGTCGTGCGGGTGGCGGTGGAAGAGGCCGAGCAGGAGCGGTTGTGGAAGGGACGCAAGTCGGCGTTTCCCGCCATGGGCCGCATCGCCCCGGACTACTACTGCATGGACGGCACGATCCCTCGTGGCGAACTGGCAGGCGTGCTCCTATGTATAGGCCGGCTGGCGGACGAGGCCGGTCTGCAGGTCGCCAACGTCTTCCACGCGGGCGACGGCAACCTGCATCCGTTGATCCTGTTCGACGCCAACGAGGGCGATCAACTGGAACGGGCCGAGACGCTGGGGGGACGGATTCTGGAGCTGTGCGTCGAGGTCGGCGGCACGGTGACCGGGGAACACGGCGTCGGCGTTGAGAAGCTCGATCAGATGTGCGTGCAGTTCAACGATGCCGAGCTCGCGCAGTTCCATGCCTTGAAGGCGGCGTTCGACCCGGCGGGATTGATGAATCCGGGCAAGGCGATCCCGACCTTGGCGCGCTGCTCGGAACTGGGCGGCATGCACGTCCACCACGGTCGCCTGCCGCATCCCGAACTGGAACGTTTCTGAACGCGACGTTGAGATGCCGGACGACTCCGAACGCCTCTTGGCCTTGGTCGCGGACTGCCTACGCGAGGGGTCCACGATGGCCATCGTTGGTCATGGCAGCAAAGTACGCTACGGCGCGCCCGACGGGGAGGTGAGGCTCTCCACCTCGGAGCACAGCGGTATCGTCGACTACCGGCCCGAGGAACTCGTCGTCACGGCGTTGGCGGGAACTTCCCTGGCGGACCTGACCAGCGAACTGGCGGAGCAGGGCCAGATCCTACCGTTCGACCCACCTCGCTACGGCGGTGTCGGCACTTTGGGCGGAGCCGTCGCCAGCGGCTTGTCGGGGCCCGCGCGTCCTTGGCGGGGCAGTGTGCGCGACGCCGTTCTCGGCGTGGAGATCGTCAACGGGCGGGGCCAACGTTTGCGCTTCGGTGGCAGCGTGATGAAGAACGTCGCCGGCTACGATGTGTCTAGGCTGATGACGGGGGCATGGGGCACGCTCGGCGTCATCCTCTCCGCGAGTGTGCGACTCTTGCCCGCGCCCGAGTCCGAGGAGACGTTTTGCCGGGCGTGCAGCGCGGCCGAAGCCGGGGAGTTGAACCGCCGCTGGGCGCGGGCGCCGTTGCCAATCACGGGTACCTGCCATGTCGGCGGCGTACTGCATGTCCGGCTCTCCGGCAGTGCGATGGGCGTGGCAAGCGCGCGCGACGAAATGGGACTGCGCGAAACGGGCGACCCGGATATCTGGGCGGCGGCGCGCGACCACGGGCATGCGTTCTTCGAGACCGACGGGACGGTGACGCGCCTCACCCTGCCGCGGGGTTGCCGCTTCGACGACGAATCCGCGTTGATCGAATGGGCTGGTTGCCAAGCTTGGCTTCACGGTGAACCGGAGGATCTTCCGGACGGCACCCAGGCCACGGTTCTCATGCCCGGCGAGCGTACGCAGCGCCGGCCAGCGGCGGATGCTGCCACCGCCAAGTACACCGCGCGCATCAAGGATGCTTTCGATCCGCATGGCATCTTCAACCCGGGAATGAACGGCTGATGCAGACCGCAATTCCCGCGGACACCCTGGCGACCGACCGAGGACAGCGCGCGGACGCGATCCTGCGCACCTGCGTGCACTGCGGCATGTGCAATGCGACCTGCCCGACGTTCGGGGTGAGGGGCGACGAGCTCGACGGACCACGCGGACGCATCTACCTGATCAAGGGGATGCTCGAGACCGGCGAGGCCAACGCCGTGGCCCGAACCCATCTCGACCGTTGCCTCACCTGCCGGGGTTGCGAGACCACCTGTCCCTCGGGCGTTCGCTACGGCGAACTGGCCGAGATCGGCCGGGAGATCCTTGAAGAGCAGCGGCCGAACCGAGGATGGCTGCAGCGCTTGATTCTGAACATCGTGCCGAATCCGCGCATCCTCAAGCCCTTGGTGGCCTTGGGTTCATTGGTGCGCGGACTGATGCCGCGCCGCTACCGGCGCCTGTTGCGGCCGGCGCCGCGAGTCGGTTCCCTGCCGGACAAGGGTCGGATTCTGCTCTGGCAAGGATGCGTGCAGCGCGTGGTCACGCCGGAGGTGAACGCCCATCTGGCGCGACTCCTCGAAGCCCGCGGCATGGCGCCGTTCGTCTCCGCCGGCGAACGGTGTTGCGGCGGACTAGCCCTGCATCTCGGCCGTACGGCGACCGCCGAAGCGGTCATGCGGCGTAACGCCGCGGACCTTGCCGGCGCGGAGGCGATCGTGTCCACGGCCAGCGGCTGCGGCGTCACCCTCAAGGACTACGGGCGTCTGCTCGACGCACCCGACGCGGTGGCGTTCGCCAGCAAGGTCCGCGACGTGGCGGAGGTGCTGGCGGACTTCGAATTCAGCAAACGGGCGGTTGGCGACCGCAAGGTGCAGCGCGTGGCGTGGCACCCGCCTTGTACACTGCAGCACGGTCAACGCCTCACCGGGTTGGTGGAGCGCATTCTGAAGGCCGCCGGCTACGAACTCACTTCCGTCGCGGACGCCCACCTGTGCTGCGGTTCGGCGGGATCCTACAGCCTGCTGCAGCCGGACCTGGCGGGCGAACTCAAGCGTCGCAAGGCCCGGGAATTGACCCGCCACGAACCCGAGGTGATCGCCACGGCCAACATCGGATGCCAGACCCATTTGGACGATGCGGTCGACGTCCCGGTCGTTCATTGGCTAGAACTGCTGGAGTAGGGGCGACCCTTGGGGAAAAAGGGACATCCACCCTTCGAGAAAAAAGGGACACCCATCCTCGGGAGAGGAGCAGACATTCCAAACGGGCAAGGACTGCTATGGACTGGCGATCCACTGGTCGCGGATGGCATCCGCTCCAGCCACGTCCCCTTGAGCGGCGCGTGCGTCGGCAATCAGAAGCCACGCGTTACGTTCCTCCTGGCTACCGCGACGCACGAACAAGAGCGCCTTGCGCGCGTTCTGCTCGGCGTTCGCCGGCAGACCCTCTTGGAGCCGTAATGCGGCGAGTTGGAGCCAGAGTTCGGGGCGTCGCGGTTCGACGCGGATCGCTTCTTCGATGGCGGCAGCCGCCTCGCCGGGCGAACCCGCCTGTACGAATCGGGAGGCTTCCTCCACCAGGGCCTGCGTGATGGTGGAGGCCGGTTCCACCGGGGAAGGCGGCGGTTCCACGCGCACGGGCTCGATGGACGGAGGTGGCGGAGGCACCGGGACTGGCTCGGGCGTCGGCGCCGGCACCACGACCGGAGCCGGCGTCGAAGGCCCCTGCCCGGCGCAGGCGCTCACCAGGAGTCCGACCAGCAGGATGATCCCGTAGCGCCACCCATCCGTTCCCGACCGCGTTGGCAACGACGCGCCCTGGCTATCGCTGTGCGCAGGTTCGCGCCGCTTTCGGTGTGCAGCCTCCGGGCCAGCCACGCCGTCGTTCATGGAACATTCGCTGCGCGTCCGCATGGCCGACAGCGTGGCGCGGCCAGGCTGCCCAGTCAATCGAAGATCGCCCTCACACGGTCGCGCAAGGGCCGGCAACCCGGCTTCCAACGCAACTCTGTTCCGGCGGGCAACGGCACCTCGACGACATCGCCGCACCCCGGTCGGGCGCGCAGACCGGTGTCGTAGTCGATGGCGATGTACTGGGCATCACCGGTGAGAGCGGGCTCGACGTCCGTGTCGGCCATGAACGCGTCCCAGACGACCAGGGCGCCGCGGGATCCCGACAGGCCATGCGAGTTGTTGTCATCGCGCCCGACCCAGACCACGGTGAGCGTGTCGGCGTCGTAGCCGGCGTACCAACTGTCGCGGAAGTCGTCGGACGAACCCGTCTTGCCAGCGACGCCGGAACGCGCCAAGGGCGAGCGCTTGCCGGTGCCGCGGGACATGGCGACCTGTAGCGCGCGGGTCAGGGTGGAGATCGCCACGGGATCCGCGACCTGCTTGACGTCGATGGGATACCGCTTGACCGTGCCGCCGAAGGCGTCGATCACCGCGGTGACAGTCTTCGCCGGCGTCTTGAAGCCGCCGCCCGCCAGCATCGCGTAGGCTTCGGACATCTCGTACGGCGACGCGTCGTAGGCACCAAGCAGCAGGGATGGATAGGCCGTGGGCACGTTGTCGTTGAGCTCGGCGATTCGCTCCGCGATGCCGGCGACGCCCAAGTCCATGCCGACACGTACGGTGGCGACGTTCAGCGACTCGGCAAGTGCGTGGACGAGAGGCACGGTGCCCCGATATTCGTCATTGGCGTTGGTGGGCGTCCAGTCGTCGAACTCGGGAAGTGTCAACTCGGTGTCCTCGACCGGCGACGCGAGGTGGTAGCGTTCCGACTCGATGGCGGCGAGGTAGACGAAGGGCTTGATGAGGGAACCGACCTGGCGCTTGGCGTTCAGTGCGCGGTTGAACCCTTGGCGGCCAGGAAGCCGGCCCCCGACCACGGCCTTGATGTCGCCAGTCTGGCTGGCGCGGACCACGACGGCGGCTTCCAACGTGTCCTCGGGCAACTGGCGATCACGCTCGATGGACGCAAGGGTGGTGACCACCGCCTGTTCGGCCCGTTCCTGGACCCTGGGATCCAATGTCGTGTGGATCGCAAGCCCTTCGGCGGACAGTGTCTTGCGGTCGTAGTCCTTGGCAAGCTCGATGCGGACGAGATCCATGAACGCCGGGTAGTAGCGTCCGCCGCTGCGGTTCCTCGCCACCGCCAGGGGTCGTGCCACGGCGTCCTCGAACAGTCGCTGGCCGATGAGTTCGAGATCGCGCATCGTGTTGAGGACGAGGTCGCGCCGACCCTTGGCCCGTTCCGGGTGGCGGAACGGGTTGTAGAACGAGGGCCCGTTGATGACCGCCACAAGCAGGGCGATCTCGTGGGCGTCGAGTTCCAGCAGCGGTTTGTTGAAGTAGAAGAAGCTGCCGAGCCCGAAGCCGTGGATGGCGCGCGCACCGTCCTGGCCGAGGAAGATCTCGTTGACGTAGGCGTTCATCAGGTCCGCCTTCTCGAACCGGGCGTCGAGGATCACCGCCATGGCGACTTCGTTGAGCTTGCGCGTCAGCGTCGGGCGGTTGTCGAGATAGTACGACCGCACCAACTGCTGGGTCAGTGTGCTGCCGCCCTGGGCGATCTCACCGGCGCGCACGTTCGCCCATACGGCGCGCAGGATGCCGCGGATGTCGAAGCCGGGGTGGGTGTCGAAGTTGCGGTCCTCCACTGCCTTAAGGGTTTCGATGAGTAGCGCCGGGGTCTCGTCGGGCGCGACCACCAGTCGGTCCTCGCCGTGCGATGGGAAGAAGCTGCCGATGATTGCGGGCTCGAGGCGGACGTAGCTGAGCGGTCCGTGAGGCCCCGTAACCTCGACGATTCGGCCTGCGCCGAAGTCGATCGTGACCGGCAGCGTGGACCGTCGGGCATCGGCGAAGTGGAACGGACGCAGCGTGGCCCGAACCCGGTACGGGCCGACGACGTACCGACCCACCGCCGGGTGGCTACCCGTGGTCTCGCGGTAGCCGAGGCGTCTGAGCTCCATGGCCAGTTCGTCGGGCGTGGACCGGAGGCCGGCGTACAGCGCCATGGGAGCCGCGTACACACGGGCAGGCAGAGACCATCGCCGGCCCTCGAAGCGACCGGTGATTTCGCGGTCCAGGACCACGAGATACGCCCCGATGGCGATCGCGACGATGAGTCCAACAAGCAGGACGCCGGCGAAGAGCTTGCCGAGCACCCTCCATAGGCGTCCCTTGCGCCTCCTGGGTCCGGTGGCCTTCCGTTTCGAGCGCGTTCGTCGGGAGGGTCGCTTGGTGCGCGCCGCTTGCGCTTTGCGGCGGGCCATCTAGCTAGTGCCCCTCAGACCGCGGTAGGGGACCGCACGCGCCCTGGGGCGCTGTGGTCGCCCATCCTGGCCAACCGATGCCGTGCGGTGACTGGCACGGACGACCACAACGCACCCGCCAGGGAGCGCGGTCGCCCCTACGTTCATGACTCTGGGCAACCGGTACGACTTGCTCAAGGCTTGCTAGTCGCGGGTGCGTTCGGCCGCGAGTTTCCGGACAAGATCCTCGGTAGCGTCCAGCGCCTGCTTGCGTCCCGCGCCCATGTTGATGATGTACTTGTTGTCGACGACCAGGTTGGGGACGTTGGTGAGACCGAGGGCGACGAAGCGGCGCTCCGCGGCTGCGACCTCGCGGCCGATCCGCGGCGATCCCGCGGTGCGCAGGAACGTCGCCCGGTCGATGCCGTGGCCGTCGACAAAGTCAGCCAGTTCGCCGGGGGTGTTGAATACGCGGTTGCGGTCGTGGATCGCGTGGAATAGACGGTCGCGGTTTTCCTCCGCAGCCCCATGTCGTTCCAAGGCACGGTGGGCCTTGGCGTACAGTCGATTGGACTCTGAATAGGCGACGTGAACGCGCTCAAGGACGACACCTTCGGGCAGGCCACGCTCCCAGCCGTCCAACAGCCTCTCCAGGCTCCGGCAGTGGGGACAGACGTAGGAGAAGTACGCCACCACCTCGACGTCGCCGGTACCGTCCGGCGCGTCCAGCTCGATGTAGGCTTCCCCGTTGTCGAAACCGCCGAGTCCGAGTGCGTGGTAGAGACCATAGCCGACGACCACGGCGACCAGCACACCGACGGCCGCCAGAATGGCTCCGCGGATCTTCGCGACGTTGTCCCTACGCTTGACCATGGATCGGCAGTTTACCGCCGCCGTCGATGCGCGGCACGGCCCGATTGTTGAGTTTTGCGCGGGCATCGCTGATGCTTGTGGACTGCCCGAGAGCAAGAGGAGGGGCCATGTCAGCTCTGGAGGACTTCCGCGCCGAGACCCGCGACTGGTTGGACGAATACTGCCCGCCGGGCGCACGCGCCGGTGGCGGCGGAAACCGCGACGACCAACGCCTGTGGCGCGACCGGTTGATCGAGCGGGGCTGGTCGGCACCGACATGGCCGACCGAGTACGGGGGTGGCGGCCTCGACAACGAGCAGTACATGATCCTGATCCAGGAACTGCGTCGGGTTCGCGCCGGCGTACCCTTCGGCGGCATGGGGCTGTCCCTGATCGGCCCGACCCTGCTCGAACTCGGTACCGAAGACCAGAAACAGCGCCACATCCCGCCGATCGTGCGTGGCGAGGTCAACTGGTGCCAGGGCTACAGCGAGCCGAGTTCGGGTTCGGATCTCGCGAGCCTGCGCACGCGCGCCGTGGACAACGGCGACCACTTCGTCATCAACGGGCAGAAGATCTGGACTTCCGGCGCGCAGTTCGCCGACTGGATGTTCGCACTCGTGCGTACCGACCCCGACGTGCCGAAACACGAGGGTATCAGCTTCGTGCTGCTCACCATGCGCCAGCCGGGTGTGACGGTGAAGCCGATTCGCCTGATCAGTGGCAGTTCGCCGTTCTGCGAGACCTTCTTCGACGACGCCATCGCCAAGAAGGAGGATCTGGTCGGCGAGCTCAACAAGGGCTGGACCATCGGCAAGCGGCTGCTGCAGTTCGAACGGGGCAGCATGGCGTCGCTGGTCGGCGGGGCCGCCGTACGCGAGGCGGGACCGACGCTGGAAGGTCGTGCGAAGGCGTACGCCGGTGAGCGGGACGGGCGAATCGCGGACGATGCCCTGCGGGCGCGCATCGTGGAGCACAACATCAACGACCGGGCGTTTCGCCTGACCCAGCGCCGCACCGTCGAGGAGGCGAAGGACGGGCGCACCCCGGGACCCGCGACTTCGATCTTCAAGATGTACGGCACCGAACTCCAGCAGGACAAGTCCTCGCTCTTGGTGGAGATGCGCGGCACCCAGGGACTCGGCTGGGAAGGCGACGGCTTCGATGCCAGCGAGGTCGGCGACACGCGGACGTTCCTCGCCAACCGCGCCGCCTCGATCTACAGCGGCAGCAACGAGATCCAGCGCAACATCATCGCCAAGCGCGTCCTCGGATTGCCCGATTGATCGCTCGTTCGCGAACCGGGACGTTCATTGCGGTACTGTCAGCCGCTGTCGTCGCGGGATGCACTGACGTGAAGCCGGACCCCACGCCGCCAGTCGCGGAGCCGCGCCCGCACTCCTTCACGGTACACGGAGTCACGGTTGAGGATCCGTACCACTGGCTGAAGGACCAAGGCTACCCGGAAGTCGACGATGCGGACGTGCTCGCCTACCTCGAAGCCGAGAACGCGTACTTCGAGTCGGTGATGGCACCGCATCAGGAACTCATCGACACCGTCTACGCCGAGATCAAGGCTCGTCAGAAACCCGACGACGCCAAGGTGCCGGTCAAGGACGGCGACTACTACTACCAATGGCGCTTCGAGGCGGAAGGTCAGTACCGGATCTGGTCGCGCTGGCCAGCGGACGGACGTGGCGCCGCCGAGGGTCCGACCGCCGACGCGTCCGTCATCCTGGACGAACCCGCGCTCGCCCAGGACGTCGACTACTTCCGCCTCGGCGCACTGTCCGTTTCGAATGACGGCCGGCTCGTGGCCTACAGCACGGATACCTCTGGCGCCGAGCGATTCACCCTGAGGATCAAGGATCTCGCCACCGGCGAACTCAGCGACGAGGTGATCGAGAACACGGCGGACAGCCCGGTCTGGAGTGCCGACGACAAGTCCTTCTTCTACACGGTACTCGACGAGAACTGGCGTCCCTTCCAAGTGCGGCGCCATGTCCTCGGCACGCCGGCCGACGACGACGCTGTGATCTACGAGGAGCAGGATCCGGGATTCTTCATCGGCGTGGGCTTGACCTCGTCGAGGCGGTTCTTGGTTATCTCGACCGGCGACCACGTGACGTCGGAGGTCCGCCTGATTCCGACCGATGCGCCGGAACGAGATCCCGAGCTCGTCTCGGCGCGGCGTGACCAGCACTATTACATCGTCGACCATCAGGGCGATCGGTTCGTTATCCGCACCAACGACACCCACAAGAACAACCGCCTGGTGACGGCACCGCACGACAGTCCCGCCGAGTCGGCGTGGCGAACCCTGGTGCCGGGCTCGGACCGACACTACCTCCAGGGATTCCAGGCGTTCGAGGATTTCATCGCCGTGGAGGAACGTGTCGATGGTCTCGATCAGCTCCGGCTGATCGACCGGGACGGCGAGAGCAGGTACTTGGAGTTTCCCGAGGCCGCCTACAGCGTGGGCATCGGCGACAACCGCGAGTTCGTGACGCGGACCCTGCGCTTGGGCTACGAGTCCATGGTCACCCCCGACACCGTGTTCGACTACGACCTCGACGAGAACGCGCTGCATACCCGCAAGGTGCGCGAGATCCCCAGTGGCTACGATGCCTCGGGCTACATCACCGTTCGTTTGATGGCCCCCGCGCGCGACGGCGTCCGGGTGCCGGTGTCCATCGTGTACCGGGCCGACACCCCGACCGACGGCAGCGCGCCGCTCTATCTCTACGGCTACGGCGCCTACGGCAGCGGCATGTCTCCCGCGTTCTCCACCACTCGGCTGTCCCTCCTGGACCGCGGCTTCATCTACGCCATAGCCCACATCCGCGGCGGCGACGAGCTCGGCTACCACTGGTACGAGGCGGGCAAGCTCGACCGACGCACCAACACCTTCAACGACTTCGTCGATGTGGCCCGTTTCCTGATCGCCGAGGGCTACGCCGAGGCGGGACGGATCGCCATCGCCGGCGGCAGTGCCGGTGGCGAACTGATGGGCGCGGTGGTCAACCAGGCACCGGAACTCTGGGGCGCGGTCGTCGCCCACGTGCCTTTTGTCGACGTACTCAACTCGATGCTCGACACGTCCCTGCCACTGACCCCGATCGAGTGGCCGGAGTGGGGTAACCCCATCGAGGACAAGGCGGCGTTCGAATACATCCGATCGTACTCACCGTACGACCAACTCCAACGCGGTTCGTATCCGCCGATTCTGGTGACCGCTGGACTCAACGACCCGCGGGTGACCTATTGGGAGCCCGCCAAGTACGTCGCCAAGCTCCGTACCCTCAAGGAGGACGACAACCCCCTGCTGCTGAAGACCAACATGGGTGCCGGCCACGGCGGCAAGTCGGGCCGTTTCGACTCGCTCTACGAGGTGGCCGAGGAGTACGCGTTCATGCTCGGATCCTTGGCCCCGTAGCGTCGCGGCGTTCTCGTGGCTCGCTGCAGAATTCGCGGAGCGTTTTCTCGAGGCGACCGCCAAGCGGTCGCGCTCACATGAGCGAGTCGAGCACCACCTCCATGGCGGCGGGAGCGTCGATGCGGTAGGCCACCTCGGCGTTGGCGTCGTCGCGCCGCCGGCTGATCCGCTCATCCACCACGGTCATGCCCCGGGTCAGGGAGCCGGCGAGTTCCACGTCCACCGCCCGCGGCTCGATGGTCAGCAGGTGAGGGTGCGTAACCGCCAAAACGGCGCACGGATCGTGCAGCGCCGCGGAACGCCGACCGAGCAGGGTCACCATCCGGCCGTGGAGGTCGTCGAAGATCTGCGCGGCGAACCTGGCGGTTGGCCTGTCGACCCGTCGCAGCCGCTCCGTCACGCCGTCGTCGGTCTGCAGTTGATGGGTCAGGTTGAGCCCGCACATGGTGAGCCGCACGCCGGAACGAAATACGACGGCGGCGGCTTCCGGGTCGGCGAAGATGTTGAACTCCGCCACCCGGGTCGCGTTGCCGACGCCCGCACTGCCGCCCATGATGGAGATTCCAGCGATGCGGCTCACCCAATCGGCGTCCCGTTCGATGGCCAGCGCGAGGTTGGTCAGCGGGCCAATGGCGACCACGGTGATGTCGGGCGCGGCGGCATCGAGTAGAAAGCCGACCGCATCGTCGCTGGCAGGGACGCGGGAGTGCTCCACCCGTTCCACCTCGCCGAGGCCGGTAACACCGTGCACAACCGCGGCGTGCAAAGGTTCGCCGACCAACGGCTTCACGGCTCCGGCATGTACCTGGGTGTCGACGTCTAGAAGGGCGGTGACGAGCAACGCATTGGCCGTCGTCGCTTCGAGCGGGGCGTTGCCGCTCACCGAGGTAATGCCAACCACCTCGGCGTGCCGGTGTGCGAGGATCAACGCAATGGCGTCGTCGTGGCCGGGATCACAGTCAACGATGAGTCGTGGCATGGCGCCGCGTATTATCACCCAACGCAGATCTAGCCCGGATATCTAACCAGGCCGCTCTGCGCCGTGACGAGACCCTCTACATCTCATATGGTTGCATCGAACTTGCATGGACTTGAGCGATCACAGGATGCGCTGGCCCCGCCCTCGCCGGTCTTTTGGCCCCGTGCGCGCACATGCGACCTCAACCGTAGTCCCCGCTATGTTCTCGGTCGCGAGCGCGCGCTCCAAGGAGCGCGTGCGCACGGGACCAAAATCCTCGGCGATCATCGGGGCCACTGGTAGATATCCGGGCTAGCCCGACCCGTGCAGACCGCCACGCACTCGAATCGCCAATCGACGCCCGATCGCGGAATCCTCGCGTGGATGTGCGTGCTTATCGCGGTGAACCAACTCGGTTTCGGGGCCGTGATCCCCGTTCTGCCGCTGTACGCCAAGTCGTTCGACGTCTCGCAGACCGCCATCGGTGCGACGGTCGCGATCTATGGCGTGGCCCGGGTATTCCTGGGCATTCCCACGGGTCAGCTCGCGGATCTCGTGGGCCGGCGCAACACCTTGGCGGTTGGCGGGGTCGTCACCGTAATCGGCAATCTCTGGTGTGCCGTCGCGACCAGCTACGTGGAGCTACTCGTCGCGCGCCTGGTCGCCGGGGCGGGGGCCGGTGTCGTGCTGACCGCGGGGCTCATCGTGCTGGCGGACATCACCACCACCGCCAATCGCGGTCGAACATTGTCCATCTACCAGGGCGTGTTCCTGTTCGCGGTAGGGATCGGGCCGCTGCCGGGAGGCTTCCTCGCCGAGAAGTTCAGTTTGGCGGCACCGTTCCTCGTGTACGGCGTCGCCGGGGCGCTGGTCACCGCCGTTGCCTGGTTCGGCGTGCGTGAGACGCGCGGGCTGCACGACGCAACCACCGAGGCCGACGCAACCCGCAAGCCGCCGGTGTCGTTGCGAACCCAGCTTCGCCTGTTGCTCGACAACGCCGGATTCCAGCTCGTGTGCCTGACCGGTCTGGTCGGCGCGCTGGCGCGAACCGGGGGCTTGTTCAGCATCGTTCCGGTGATCGCGCGTGATCGGCTGTCGCTCTCCGCGACGGAAATCGGTGCCGGTTTCGCCCTTGGCAGTATTCTCGGCCTGTTCGTCACCTACCCGGCCGGCATGTTGGTGGATCGTCTCGGGCGCAAGGCAGTGATCGTGCCGGCAACGTTCCTGATCGGCGTGTCCATGCTCTGCTTCAGCTTTGCCCCGGACTACGCCTGGTTCCTGACCGCCTGCGCGGTGTGGGGGATGGCGATCACCGCATCGGCAAGCGCTCCCGCAGCGTATGCGGCGGATGCGGCACCCCGGGGCATGAACGCGGCAGCGATGGGTTCCTATCGAATGCTGAGCGATGTCGGCTACGTGGCAGGACCGGTCCTGCTCGGCTGGCTCGGCGACACGGGCGGTCTCGATCTGCCGCTGTGGTCCGCGGCGGCGGCGCTGTTCGTCATGGCGGCGCTGTTCGGGTGGTACGCACCGGAGACGGCACGCAACCCGCAGCCCGACGCTCGAACGAGAACCGTGGAGCGCGCGCGCGAGCCCAGCGAGAGTCGAACGTCGTGAACGTCGGCCGACCCAGCGGGGCTCCCCCGTCGAGCGGACGCTCGAAAGCCCTCGACGGCTTCCATCCTGAGATCAAGGCGTGGTTTGAAGGCCGCTTCCGTTCGCCCACCGAGATCCAGGCGCTCAGTTGGCCACGCATCGCGGCCGGTGAACACCTTCTCATCACGGCGCCAACGGGCAGTGGCAAGACCCTTACGGCGTTTCTCTGGGCCATCGACGCCTTCGCCACGGGACAGTCGGAGCCCGAAGCCACGCGGGTGTTGTACGTCTCGCCGCTGAAGGCGCTGAACAACGACATCCGCGCGAACCTCGTCGAGCCCGTCAGGCAGATCCGCGACGCGTTTGCAGACTCGGGGATCGCCTTCCCCGATCTCCGAATCCAGACCCGCAGCGGCGACACCGAACCCGGAGACCGTCAGCGCATGCTCCGCCGGCCCCCGGAACTGCTGATCACCACGCCGGAGAGCCTGAACCTGTTGTTGACCACGGTGCGTGGTCGGCAAGCGCTGTCCACGGTTCAGACGGTAATTCTCGATGAGATCCACTCGGTGGTGGAGAACCGCCGGGGGGTCCAGCTCATGACCGGTCTTGAACGGCTGGTGGAAGTCGCTGGCGAGTTCCAGCGGGTGGCGCTGTCGGCCACCGTTCGTCCCTTGGAGGCGGTGGCCGAATATGTGGGGGGCCGGGATGCCGAGGGTAGGGCCCGGGCCGTGGGCGTGGTCGCCTCGACGGACGCCAAGGCGATCGACTTCCGCGTTCGCTTCCCCGAGGCGGCGCGGGTCGCTGCCGAGAACGGCGAAAAGATCTGGGAGCCGCTGTCGGATGCGTTCAAGGACATTATCGACGCCAACCGCTCGACGCTGTTTTTCACCAACAGCCGCCGGATGGCGGAGAAGATCACCTTGAAGCTCAACGACGACGCGGTCTCGCCCGTTGCCTATGCCCACCACGGTTCGCTCTCCCGGGAGATCCGCACCGAGGTGGAGACGCGGCTCAAGGGCGGTGAACTCAAGGCCATCGTCGCCACCAACTCGCTGGAGATGGGCATCGACATCGGCGATCTCGACGAGGTCGTGTTGATCCAGTCGCCGCCGTCGATCGCGTCCGCCGTGCAACGGGTCGGCCGCGCAGGCCATCGTGTCGGGGAGACGAGCCGCGGTTCGCTGTTCCCGACGTTCGCACGGGATTTCCTGGAAGCCGCCGTGGTGGCGAAAGCGGTTCGCGACGGCGATATCGAGCCGCTCAAACCGCTCGCCAATCCACTCGACGTTCTTGCACAGACGCTGGTGTCCTGCGTCGCCTCCGAGGAGTGGCACACCGACAAGCTCTACCGGATGCTTCAGCGCGCCGCCCCCTACGCTGAACTGCCGCGTGAGCATTTCGACCTTGTGGTCGAGATGCTCGCCGGTCGCTATGCCGGTACCCGGGTGCGCGATCTCAAGCCGCGCCTCGCCTTCGACCGGGTGCGTGAGACCCTGACCGCGCGCCAGGGAGCGGCATTCGCGCTGTACACCTCGGGCGGCACGATTCCCGACCGCGGCTACTACACCCTGCGCCACGCCGACAACGGCGCCGCCATCGGCGAGTTGGACGAGGAGTTCGTCTGGGAGGCGACTGTCGGGCAGAACTTCACGCTCGGCACGCAGAACTGGCTGATCCAGCGCATCACGCACAACGATGTGCTGGTGAAGCCGGCCCGTCCGAAGGCGACGGCGCCGCCGTTCTGGCGTGCAGAGGGCTTCAACCGCAGCGCCTACTTCTCCCGGCGAATCGCCGAGTTTCTCGAGACGGCGGACGGGATGCTCGCCGAGCGGGACGAGAAGGGACTTGCCGCGGAGCTTCGCGGACTCGGCTTCGACGAGCTCCCCGCCGATGAACTGGTCGGCTTTCTCAAGCGTCAACGGGAGACGACGGGGCGCTCCCTGCCTCACGCGAACCACCTGCTCGTCGAGCATGTTCTGAGTGGTCCGGGCGGCTATGCGGGCCCGGATCGCCAGCGCCAGGTGGTCCTGCACACGACCTGGGGCGGTCGCGTCAACCGGCCCATCGCGCTTGCCCTCGAGGCTGCGTGGCGAGAACGCTTCGGGACGCGAGCGGAGGTGTTCGCGGACAACGACACCATCGTAGTTCAGGTCAAGGAGGACATCGATCCGGGAGTGCTGCTCGGCCTGGTGACGCCGGCGAATCTCGAATCCCTGCTGCGGCGGTCGCTGGAGGGTTCGGGATTCTTCGGCGCCCGCTTCCGTGAGTGCGCCGGACGGTCGCTGCTACTCACGAAGCGCCGCTTCAAGGAGCGCATGCCGCTGTGGATGACGCGCCTGCAGGCCAAGAAGCTGATGACCGCGACGAAACCCCTGCGGGACTTCCCGGTGATGCTGGAGACTTGGCGAACGTGTCTCGTGGACGAGTTCGACCTCGAGGCGGCCTACGACGCGCTGGACAGGACGGCGACGGGCGAACTCGCTGTCTCCGAGGCAACCGTGTCGGTTCCGAGCCCGTTCGCGGCTGGCATCGCCTTCGACCAGATCAGCCGCTACATGTACGCGGACGACTCCCCCGAGCAGGGCGAGAGATCGGCCCTGTCGGACCAGTTGATCCGGCGGGCCGTATTCGACCAGTCGCTCCGACCGGCCATCGATCCGGCGGTGGTGGAGGACTTCGAATCTCGGGTCCAGCGGCGGCGCGAGGGATACGTTCCGGAAGACGCCAATGAACTCAAGGAGTGGGTCAAGGATCGCGTAGCCATTCCACGCGACGAGTGGTTCGCGGGCGTGGACATTCCCGAGGGACTGACGCTTTTCGAACACGCCGGCGGAACCTACTTGGTTCATCCACAGATCGAGGTCGGTCGAGATCCCGTGCGCGAGGCGGGGGAGATGCTTCAGTTCTACGGACCGAGGACGGCAGACGAACTCGCGTCGTTGCTGCCGTTCGATGACGTTGCACAGATTCTGCGTGAACTGGTGGATGCCGAGACCCTTGTGCAGGGAGCGTTGCTGGCCGGCTCGGACGAAGAACGGTTCTGCGATGCCGAAAACCTCGAAACGCTGATCCGCTTCCAACGCGCTGCGTCGCGACCTGGATTCGAGCCCCGGCCGATCACGCACTTGGCGCCCTTCCTCGCCGAATGGCAGGGATTCGGTGCCGAACGTAACGCGGAGAGCCTGCTCGACGCGGCCGATCGGCTGCGCGGCTACGCAGCACCGGTGAGCTTCTACCTCGACGAAGCGTTCGAGCACCGCTTCGCGCCGCCGGGAGAGCGGCTGCCCGGTGCAACCGTCGCCGACCTGGAGGCAGCCGCAGCGAACGCGGGACTCGCCTGGCGTGGCGCCGGCCGCGAGATCGTCCGCATCGGTTTCGACGATGACTTCGAACTGCTGGCGCCGCCAAGACGCCTCGCGGGCTCGGCGTCCGGCCCCAGCCCCCACCTACCCATCACCCTGTCGAACTTCCCCGCTGGTCGGCCAAAGTCCAACAGGCTGCTAGGTCCTGGAGAACAGACCGGGGCCGATGCGTTGGAGCTCTTCAAGGATCCCCGCGCGCGCTACACGTTCCTGCAGTTGCGCGACGAATCCGACCTCGACGCACAAGCTTTCAACGACGCGTTCTGGGAGGCCGTGTGGGCGGGGCGTATCGCCGCGGATGGCTTCGCGGCCCTCGCCGCCGGGAGCATGCGGCGCTACCGACTGTCGGATCACGGGGGCCACGCGCCCATTGGAACGGCGATGCGACGCACACGGGCACGCGCACGCGGGGCGTCGATGGGCTGGCCGGGCACGTGGTACCGGGTGGACTCTTCCCCGGAGGAAACCGAAGGCATCGAAGCACTGGAGGAGCGCAAGGAACGCTGCCGGCTTCTGCTCGAACGCTACGGTGTGCTGACCCGGGAACACGCCAACCGTGAAGGCGGTCCGTTTCGCTGGGTAGCGCTGTTTCCGGCGCTGCGCCTGATGGAACTTGGCGGCGAGATCGTTGCCGGGTTGTTCTTCGAGGAACTCTCCGGACCACAATTCGCGCTGCCGGAGGCGATTCGCCGCCTCGAAAGGCTAGCAACCGGCCGTGCGTCCTTCTGGATCAACGCCATGGACCCGGCGGCACCCTGCGGTCTCGGACTTGCCGACGAGGCGTTGCCGCATCGCCGCATCGCCAACCACCTGGGCTACTTCGACGGCAACCTCGCGATCGTCTCGGAGAACTTCGCCCGCCGTCTTGCCATCCACCTAGGCCCGGACGATCCGGGCCTTGATGCCCTGTTGCCGAACCTGGCCGCCCTCTGCCGACGCCGACGCCGACTGACCGTGGACACCATAAACGGCGACCCGGCGCGAACCAGCCCCTACCTGCCCGCGCTATCGCGCCACCTGGCGGTGGTCAAGGACCACAAGGGCGTCTACCTCGAGAGCCGGGAGCTGTAGGGGCGACGCTTGTCGTCGCCCGTGTCAAGTCACCGCACAATGTCGGTTGGCCAGAACGGGCGACCACAAGGGTCGCCCCGACGGCTTGTTCTGAGCTTTCCCTACCGTGACGCGCCGCCGTCGCAGTAGACCTTCTCGCCGGTGATGTAGGTGTTTTCGTCCGATACCAGGAAACGGACGATGTTGGCGACATCCTCCGGCTGGCAGACCTTGCCGAACGGCATCGAGGCATCCAGGGTGCGCATGTCGGTGATGCCGGCCGTGGCCTTCATCAGGCGCCGGCCCATCTCCGTTTCGACGAGGCCCGGTGCGACGGTGTTGACGCGGATGCCGTGGGGCCGCTCTTCCTTGGACAAGGTGACGGCAAGGCTCTCCAGCGCGGTCTTGGCCATGTTGTAGGGTGCGCCGTTGGCACCGAGGCCGCGGGTGGCGGTGCTGGAGACCATGACGATGTCGCCGCGCTTGAGGCGGCGCATACCCGGCACCACCAGCTTGGAGAGGTAGTGCGGACCGAAGGCGTGCGTGGCCATCACGCGCCGCAGTTCCGCCGGGTCGGTATCCACCACGGACAGTCCCCGGCTGGCGATGCCGGCGTTGTTGACCAGGATGCCGACCGGGCCGAGATCCGCTTCCACCGAGGCCACCATTTCGGCCACGCGGTCGTACTCGTCCACGGGTGCCTCGTACATGCGCGCCTCGCCACCGTCGGTGAGGATGGAATCGACCGTGTCACGGGCGGCGGCCTCGTCGCGCCGGTAGTTGACGGCCACCTTGGCGCCGTCGGCGGCAAGGGCGAGGGAAATCGCCCGACCGATTCCGCGGCCGCCGCCGGTCACCAGGGCAACCCGCCCCGCAAGGGAACCCGCGCTCACTTCCCGTTGAACTCCGGATCGCGCTTCTCGAGGAACGCTCGTACGCCTTCCGCGTAGTCGCGGGTCTGGCCTGCCTCGGCCTGCAGGCGCGCTTCGAGGTCCAGTTGCTGCTCGTAGGCGTTGTGCCAGGTGGCCCAGTACGCCTTGCGGATCAGTGCCAGCGATGCCGGTCCGTTGGCGAGTTGACGGGCGATCTCCATCGCGCCGTCCATCAATGCCTCGTTGTCTTCGTACACGCGGTTGACCAGCCCCCAGGTTTCCGCCTTTTCAGCGGGCAGCCGTTCAGCCAACAGCGACAGCTCCACGGCGCGGCCCCAGCCGATGAGGCGCGGCAGCATGAACGTGGCGCCGCCGTCGGGCACCAGGCCGATGCGGGCGAACGCCTGCAGGAAGAAGGCGGACTTGGACGCGCAGACGATGTCGCCGATGATCGCGAAGCTCATGCCGACGCCGGCAGCAGCGCCGTTGACGGCGGTGACGATGGGCATGTCGAGGTCGCGAAGCGAGAACAGCATCGGATGGTAGGCCGAGCGAAGCGATCCGCCGGCGCCCTGCTTTGGACGGCCCCGGTCGGCAAGATTCGCCCCGGCGCAGAAGCCGCGCCCTGCACCGGTGATCACTAGGCAGCGCGCGCCGTTGTTCGGATCTTGGACTTCGCGGATGGCGTCGGCCAACCCCTCCAGCATGTCCACGCCGACGGCGTTCATCACTTCGGGATGGTTGAACTTGAGCACAGCGACGTTGGCGTCGAAGTCGAGATCGACGCGGTTGAACTCCATCCGCTCCCCTTTCCCCAGTACTTCCAAGGTAACGACCATATCGCAGCTTGAGGGAGAGCGCACGGGCTGGAGCCCGGGTAGCCCACCACGCACATATGACGGCGAGACGGTCTGGTGCTTGAAGTGCTGTGTGTCCAGTCATCGCGGCCCCCGGCAAGATGTCCGGGCTTGCGGCACCGGGCTACAATCGGACCATGGAGATCGCCTCCACAGTGCTCGGCCTAGCGCACGGGGACGACGCCGCGTCGATTGCCCGGATGTCCCGCGACGAGATCGAACGTGGGCTTGACTGGCGTTGGCGTCCACCGGCCATTCGGCGCTTGATCGCGTCGCCCGAGGTCGCCGTGCTGTGTGCGAAATGTCGGATCGAGACGCAAACCCTTGCCGTGGGCGAGCGCAACTTTCTGGGTGGCTTCGGGATCATGGAATACGGCCTCGACCGCGCCCACCTGGTCTTGCTGGCGGTGGATCCCAAGCTGCGCCGTCAGGGGTTGGCGCGACGCCTGGTCCGCTGGCTCGAAAAGTCCGCGCGCACGGCGGGAATCAGTCAGGTTCGGCTGGAAGTCCGCGCCGACAATACCGGAGCGCGCCAGTTCTACGTCAACGAGGGATTCCGCCTAGGCGAGTACCTCCCGGGCTTCTACCAGGGTCGCGCGTCCGCGTATCGGATGAGCAAGGATCTCAGGCCTTGATGTCGGTGCGGACACTCGGCCCACGGGGCTCGTGAACAAGACCGTCGCCGTCATCGAAGGTGACGACGCCGCGCCGGAAGCGATGCGTCCGGTGGTCGCTCTGCTCGACTCGCTGCAGCTCGGTCTGTCCTGGGTCCGTCCGCAAGTCGGCGAGACGGCGGAAGCTGCTACCGGGTCAACCTTCCCCGACGCCGCCCGGGCACTCATCGACGCTGCAGACACGACACTGTTCGGCTCGACGAGCGGCAAGTCCGGCGCTGCGCTGGGCTACTTGCGCTGGGGCAAGGAAACCTACGCCAACGTGCGTCCGTGCCGCTACCTCCGGGGATGCGCCAGCCCGCTGGCGCGCCCAGACGGCATCGACTTCGTCATCGTCCGGGAGAATCTCGAGGATCTCTACGTGGGAGCGGAGGGGCCGCTTGAAGACCTCGCACCGCTCGGACTCGTCGGCCGCTCCGTGCGAAGGCCGATCCACGAGCTGGGCAGCGGTCGCTACGCCATCAAGGCGATCACGCGCGAGGGTACGGAACGGGTCGTGCGTTTCGCGTTCCGGCTGGCGGCCGCGAGAACCGGTCGCGACGGTGCCGGTGAACCCAAGGTCACCTGCGCCACCAAGCACAACATGCTGCGCGATACCGACGGTCTGTTTCTGCAGGTGGCCCGCGAAGTGGCCGAAGACCATCCGGACATCGCCTTCGAGTCGTTCATCGTGGACGACTTCGCCTGCCGGATGATCCGCGAACCCGAGCGTTTCGACGTGGTGGTCATGCCCAACCAGTACGGCGACATCCTCTCCGATGCCGCCGGAGGCCTGCTCGGCAGCCTGGGCCTTGCGGCGAGCGGCTGCTTCGGCGAGGACTACGCGTACTTCGAGCCGGCCCACGGCACGGCGCCCGACATTGCGGGACGGAACATCATCAATCCCACGGCCACGATCCTCTCGGCCACCATGATGCTCGACTATCTCGGCCTCGACGAAGCGGCGCGCCGCATCGAGGCCGGGCTGGCCCGGGTCTATGACGACGGCACGGCGTTGACACCGGACCAGGGTGGATCATCCTCAACGACGGAGTTCATGCACGCATTGGCGCGGGTTCTCTAGCGTGGAACACATCATCGACACCCTGATCGAAGAGCGCGCCACCCGACTGATGCGGCATCCGCACCTGTGGGACTTGCTGCGACGAATCATCTATCCATTGCTCCTCTACGACACGGCCCGGGAGATGGCGGATGTGATCGCGGGGATGGATGGCGAAGGCGCCATGGACTTCCTGGACGACACGCTGGCCATGCAGGTCGCTGTCACCGGGCTCGACAACATCCCGAGGCAGGGGGTGGCGGTGGTGACGCCCAACCATCCCGCAGGTATCGCCGACGGAATCGCCGTCTACCAGGCGCTGAAACGCGTTCGGCCCGATCTCATGTTTCTCGCGAACCGCGATGCGATCCGCATCTGTCCGGGATTTGCGGACCTCATCATCCCGGTGGAATGGCGTGAGCAGGAGCGTACACGCCCCAAGACCCGGGAGACCCTGAAGGCCGCGCGTGCCGCCTTCGAGAGCGAACGGTTGATCGTGATCTTTCCTTCCGGGCGCCTAGCGCGCCCGACGCCGTTGGGTCTGTGGGAGCGACCCTGGCAGGCCACGGCGTTCGCATTGGCCCGCAAACACGGCGCGCCGATCATTCCCATGCATGTCACCGGTCACAACTCGCTGCTGTACTACTTCACGTGGTTCCTCAACCGGGAGATCAAGGACATGACGCTGTTCCGGGAGGTGATCAACAAGCGCGGCGGCAGCTATCGCCTCGACATCGGCGAAGCCTTCGAGCCGTGCGGCGACCCGGAGGAGTTGGCGAAGTCTCTGCGCCGATTCGTGGTCTACGGCATGCGCCGCGGACGGCGTCGCTATCCGGGACTCAACTCGGCTAACCCCGGCGGCAGCGGTTCAATCCTCGGCGAGCCGCAGGGGTAGTACCGTTTCCGTCTCCGTCTTGCCGCAGCTCGGGATGACCTCGTAGGCCGCGGCCGGTTCGACGTCGACGCCGCGTGGGCCGGCGGGGGTCTCGAAGGTCACCGTCGTGCCGTTGACCGCCAAGAGTGTGCAGGCGCCATCGATCCCGGTCTCCGCGACCTGTGCCTCCGGCGGGTACGCGGAACGGCCGCGCAGGTGGTCGACCGACATGCCGCCGGCCTCGATGGTCGAGACGAAGTCCCGGGCGGCATCGGCGAACACGCGGCCGTAGACGGCGCCCTGGGGAAGGACGAGCACGTTGGGGGCGAAACGGTGTCCGCCGAGGTGCGTGGTTTGCCAAGCGCGCGCGCCCACGGAGCCACGCAGCTCCTGGTACACCGGTAGGCCGTAGCGGGCGCAGCAAAGGTCGCGCTGGCCGTTGGTGCAGACGAAATAGTGGGGCTCGGCGACTTCCTCGATATCCGCGCTGTCGATATCGAGCTGTTGGATCTCCCGGTAGCCCTCGCCCTGGAATCGCCGGAGCCCGCCGTCCTCGGCAATGAAGAGCGTCGTCTCGGCCACGTCGAGTTCGGGGCGGCGGATGAACTGCGCCCGGGCCTTGCGCCCGGTCTGGGCGACAGCGGCCAGCGTACGGTCGATCCAGGCACGCGTCTGCTCGGCCAGGTCGTTGTCCTCCAGCGCCTTCGCCTTCCACGTGGGCTTGTACTCGAGAAGCAGCCACACGTCGACCTCGACGGCCGTGCCGAGCATGGGTTCGCCCGAGGCGAGGCACAGGTCGGAGCAGTAGACGCGTTCGTCGCTCATGGTCGCGAATTGTAGCCCGTGGCGTGGGCCGGACAACGGTGCTACAAGGGGTTTGTGCAGGTTCCGTGGTCCAAGGCGTGGCGGTACGGGCGCTGGTTCGTGCGCCAGCTCGGGCGTCAGTTTCGCGAGGACGGCTGCACAGCCGCGGCCGCGGCTTTGACCTTCACGACCATGATCGCGGTCGTGCCGTTCGTCGCCGTGGTCTACCGGATCCTGTCGCTGATGCCCGAGTTCGCCGGTGCCGGCGACACCATCACGGGCTTCGTCTTCGAGACCTTCCTGCCGGGTTCGAGCGATGCCGTGCTCGACAAGGTTCGGGAGTTCTCGGCGCGGGCGAACGAACTGACCCTAGTCGGAGTCGCCGTGCTGTTCGTCGCCACCATCCTCATGCTGATGCGCATGGAGGAGGCGTTCAACCGGATCTGGCACGTCGCCAGTACACGCACTGGCATGGCTCGGTTCCTGTCCTATTGGGGCGTCATCGCATTCGGCGTGCCGATGATTGGCTTGGCCGTGACCGCGGCCGGCTACGATTTCGGTCTGTCCTACGTCACCGAACTGCGCGCCTCGCCCGTGATGGAGGCGATCCGTGCGGCGGTGCCACCGGTGGCGACGGTGGTGACGTTCACGATGCTGTACTACGTCGTGCCCAGTTGCCGCGTCAGGTTCCCGCACGCGCTTGTCGGGGGACTGGTGGCCACGCTGCTTTTCGGCGGAGCCCAGGAAGCGTTCTCCTGGCTGGTGCCGCTGCTTCACGGCGAACTGGTCTACGGCGCGCTCGCGGCGTTGCCGTTGTTCGTCATAAGCCTCTATCTCGTTTGGGTGCTTGTCCTCGTCGGCGCGATTTGTGCCCGCACTTTGTCCCTGATCCCCTGGGAGGACGAACCCGACGGTGTTCCGCCGGTCGTCAAGTGCGCCCGCGTACTCATGCTGCTGCACCGAGCCCATCTGATCGGTGGAGCCGTGACGGACGCCGAGATCATCCAAGGGGTACCGATGACGCGCACCGAACGCGGTCGAATCTTCGACGTCCTGCACGAAGGCGGCTGGCTGCGCTCGACCGAGAACAAGGCCTGGGCGCTCGGACGCAGCCTGGAGAGCGTCACGCTGTGGGATCTGTTCGTCCGGCTTCCCGACGGACTGCACAAGGAGAGCGTTCCGGGCGACGATGCCATTGAGACCTGCTTCAGGACCTTCCTCGACGAGGGCGCGGCTCATCTCGGACTGACGCTTGCCGAGGTCGCGTCCCGGAGCGTGGGTCCCGATCAGTAGCTGCTAGCGCCGGCGCGCCCTTCGGGCGCGTTGGAGAATGCTGCGCATTCTCCGCCCCCGCCGGCTGGCGCCGGCGCGCCCTTCGGGCGCGATGGAACTCCGATAGGCTGCTAGACTTTTCGTCAGCCAAAGGGGGGACATGCATGTCTGACGAGAATCTGGTACTTACCGAGCGTCGCGGGGAGAAGGACGGCATCCTCTGGGTGACGCTCAATCGACCCAACAAGCTGAACGCGCTCACCTTCCCGCTGCTGCGGCAACTGTGGGAGATCTTCGTCGACGCGCGCTTCGACCGCACGGTGCGCTGCGTCGTCATCACCGGCGCGGGCCGCGGCTTCTGCGCGGGCATGGACATGGGGGGGTCGGCCAATCCGGACCGAAAGCCGCCGCCACCCGATGCCGGCCCGGACCCGGAGGGATACCGGCTGAACTTCCGCAACGAGACCGAGACCTACATCGCCTTCCGCCGCCTCGAAGTGCCGGTCATCGCCATGATCAACGGACCGTGCGTAGGCGCCGGCTTCGATCTCGCGAGCCACTGCGATCTCGCCGTCGGCTCAACAGCGGCCCGCTACCAGGTCGCCTACGTCAAGCGGGGCGTGTATGCGGATCTCGGCGGGTTCTGGTCGCTGCCGAAGATTCTCGGTTGGCGCAAGGCGATGGAACTGATGATGACCGGTCGGTTCATGAGTGCCGAGGAAGCCCACGAGTCGGGTCTCACCAACTACCTCGTGGAGCCGGACGAACTGGAGGCCAAGACCATGGAACTCGCCTTGGCGGTGGAGGCGGGTCCGCCCATCGCCCAGAAGCTCGGCAAGATGCTCGCGCTGCGCACCGCGCACATGGACTTCGACACTGCCATGCAGTGGTCCGAGTCCGCCATTCCGGTCGTGGGTTTGTCCAAGGACTCCATCGAGGGTATGCGCGCCTTCGCGGACCGGCGCGAGACGGACTTCAAGGGGTATTGATGGACGCGGCTTGCCGACTGTGACAGGGTGTGGTCGGCCGAGTAGGGGGGATTCTCGATGAGGACTTGGCTGTTTGCGTTCATGGGACTAGTCGCCGGGTCGGCCTTTGCCGATCCGGAGGACTTTCCGCGCACCGCGTCCGGCAAGCCGGACTTCTCGGGACGCTACGACATCTCGACGCTGACGCCGTACACGCGGCGCGGCGGGCCCGATGCGCCGGCTCATATCGACGCCAAGGCGGCCGAGGGTGTTGCCGAGGGCGCAAAGCGGAGGTACGAGTACAGCATGCGGGACCGCGATCCGGATCGGGCGCCGCCGGAGAAGGGGGCCAATGTCGATGCCCGCAGCTACGATCCGGTGTGGTTCGATCAGGGCCTGAAGATGTTCGAGATCAACGGCCGGATCCCGTCTTCGATCATCGTCGATCCGCCGAACGGCCAGCTTCCTCCGGTCTTGGAAGAAGCCATTGCGCGATTGCGTGCCGGAGCCCAAGCCCGCGCCGGCAGGGGCCGCTTCGACAATCCCGAATCGCTCAACCTACGGGACCGCTGCCTGTACCTCGGCCACGTAACGATCCCCGCGCTGCCGGTGGTCTACAACAACATCAAGACGATCGTGCAGACCGAGGACCACGTGATGATCCTCATCGAGTGGATGCATTGGGCACGCCTCGTGCGCATGGACGCCGAGCACCTGCCGGACGACATGCGTTCCCTCGGCGGCGACTCCATCGGCTGGTGGGAGGACGACACCCTGGTCGTCGAGACCACCAATTTCTTCTCATCGCCCGGCGTGCCGGACCAGGGCAGGCGGGTCGTCGAGCGGTTCTCGCCGTTGACCAAGGACGCCCTGCTGTATCGGTTCACGGTGCACGACCCGAATCGCGCCGCACCGTACACCGGTGAGATGCCGTGGCCGAAGACCGAGTCGAATATGTACGAATACGCCTGCCACGAGGGCAACTACTCGATGTTCAACACCTTGCGCGGTGCTCGCCACCAGGAACGGGTCGCCCTGGAGTCCAAGCCGTAGGGTCGACCGCGCGCCCTGCGGGCGCGTTGTGGTCGCCCGTGCCTTGTCACTGCACGGCGTCGGTTCTAGCGAGAAAGGCAGACCACAACACGCCGGGGCGCTACGCTTGTTCAGAGCTACCTAGCCCCCTCGCGGCAGGGCGAAGGCGACCAACTCGTCGTCCCCCCGCCGTCCTCCGCCGGCGACGGCGATGTACTGACGCCCCGCGTGCATGTAGGTCATGGGCGCTCCGTGCAGCCGGATGCCGACGTCGACTTCGCCTAGGGGTTCTCCCGTGGCCTTGTCGAAGGCGCGGAGGTAGGACCCGTTAGCCGACCTGCCGATTTCGCCTCGCTTGGACAGGTAGCTGATCAGCAGGGTCTTGGTGAGCAGGATGCCGCCTTCCGCCACCGCGTCGCCGTAGGGGCTCCCCAAGGGACCGAGTTCGAGGTGACGGATCGCCGGGTGTTTGTTGGGGCCGTTGCCGAACGGAATCTGCCAGACGTGCTCGCCGGTATTGAGATTGATAGCGGTGATGCGCCGGTAGGGCGGTTTCAACAGCGGCAGCCCTTGGGGTCCCGGGGTGGGCACGTAGCTGATCACGTAGTCCCAGTCCGAAGTGCCCGATCTGGGGGGCACGAGGGCCATGCCGACGGGTGTCGTCTGGGACTCGACATAGAGAATGCCGGTATCCGGATCGACGGATGCTCCCGGGAAGTTGGCACCTCCGGCCGCCCCCGGCATGACGATGGTGCCGAGCTTGCCGCCGGCGCCCCTGACGATGGGTGGCGTGAAGATCGGACCTAGCCGGTAGCGCTTGACGATCTCGACGGCCTCGGCCCTGAGTTCCGGCGTGAAATCGATGAGATCGTCTTCGGTGATGCCAAGCCGTTCGAACGGCGGCGGCTTGGTGGGATGCGGCTGGGTCGGGTACGACTTCTCTCCGGGCACGTCGCTCTGCGGCACCGGACGTTCCTCGATGGGCCAGACCGGTTCCCCGGTGCGCCGATCGAAGACATAGGTGAAGCCGGTTTTGGACACTTGGGCGAGTGCCTTGATCGGTCGGCTGTCGACCACGACGTCCACCAGATTTGGCGCGGACGCGATGTCGTAGTCCCACAGGCCGTGATGCACGGTCTGGAAGTGCCATACCCGTTTGCCGGTGGCCGCGTCGAGGCAGAGGATGCTCTCGGCGTAGACGTTCGCGCCGTGCCGTTTGCCTCCCCAGTAGTCGTTGGTGGAGGTAGAGATGGGCAGGTAGACGAGGCCCAGTTCGTCGTCGCCCGCGAGCATCGACCAGGCGTTGGTGTTGCCCGCCTTTCGCCAGGACTCGTTCTCCCAAGTCTCGACGTAGGGCTCCCCTTCGCGGGGAATGGTGTGGAAGCGCCACTTGAACTTGCCCGTGCGGGCATCGTAGGCGCGAATGTGTCCGGGGGGGCTGTTGTTGCGCAGGCCGTAGTCGAAGATCTTCGAGCCGACGATGACGGTGTCGGCCAGGACGATGGGCGGCGCCCCGTGGGTGATGTTGTTGATGATGTAGTCGCCGGGACCGAGATCGTTGGCGAGGTCGACGATGCCGTTGTCTCCGAACGCAGGATCCGGCTTCCCCGTCGCGACGTCGATGGAGACGAGCTGCTTGCCCATCGTCGCGACGAATAGGCGCTCGACCTTGCCGTCGGTCCAGTACTCGATGCCCCGGGTCTGCAGTGGTTGCATGTTCGGCTGACCCTTGGCATAGCTCTTCGGGTCGTAGACCCAGAGTTCTCGCCCCGTGGCCGGATCGAGCGCCGCCACCTGGCCGTGGGAAGTGGCGGCGTAGACGCGACCGCCGACCATGAGTGGCGTGGCCCGGTAGTGGCCGGTGTAGTAGCGCTTGCCGTCACCGAATGGAATCTTCTGATCGGCGGACTTCCACCGCCAGGCGACCTCCAACTTGGAGAAATTGCCCATGTCGATCTGGGCAAGCGGTGCGTACTTGGTGGAGGCGTGGTCGCCACCGTGGTGGCGCCATTGGCCGCCGTCCGTGCCCGTGTCGGCGACTACACAAAGCGCCGCACCGAGGACAGCCACCGAACAGACGCGGGCGGCAAGTACCGGCATGTGCCGATGGAACTCGCGCATGGATCCCCCCGAACCCCTTGTTGGCGAGGAGTTTGGACCGTAACACCGGCGTGTGCCAGCGGGGAATGCGGGATAGACCCGCGCCGCACGCGGATCGGTCAAACGGAGCAGGCCTGGCGGGTTATTCTTGGGGATCCTGCCGGATGGGAACACCATGTTGCGACTGACGATCCTCATCCTTTTGTGCCTGTCGGCCACTCCGATGTTGGCGGCACCCAACGTGATCCTTGTCATGGCCGATGACATGGGTTGGGCACAGACGGGCTACTACGGCCATCCGGTCCTCAAGACGCCGAACCTCGATGCCATGGCCAGCAACGGTCTGCGCATGGATCGCTTCTATTCGGGTGCTCCGCAGTGCTCCACCACCCGAGCCACCGTGCTGACCGGCCGAACCAACGACCGGACCGGCGTGCTCACCGTCGGCAGTTCGATCAACAAGCAGGAGAAGACCCTCTCCGCAGCTTTTCGCAATGCCGGCTATACGACGGCTCACTTTGGCAAGTGGCATCTGAACACCGTGAATACTCCCGATCATCCGATGCCGCTGTCCGATCCGCACCATCCGGGCGAACTCGGCTTCGACTATTGGCTGAGCGAAACCAACCAGTTCAACCTCGATCCAGTGCTTAGTCGCAACGGCACGTCCGAGCGCATCGAAGGGGAGTCCTCGGAAGTGCTGGTCGAGGAAGCCCTCCGGTTCATCGAGCAGGCGAACCAAAAGGGCACGCCCGCTTTCGTCCTGATCTGGTACGCGTCTCCGCATCGGCCGTTCGAGGCATTGAAGGCGGACATGGAGGCGTTTCGTGACATGCCGGAAGCGTCCCGGGTCCATCATGGCGAAGTCGTCGCCATGGACCGCTCGGTCGGCACCCTGCGCCAAGGCTTGCGCGACATGGGCATAGCGGAAAACACGCTCGTCTGGTTCACCAGCGACAATGGCGGACTGCCTGCGTACGGGGTTACCAGGACGTCGACGGGTGAGTACCTGCCGGGCGTGACGCCCGACTCCACGGGACACCTTCGGGGATCCAAGAGTTCGTTCTACGAGGGCGGGATCCGCGTGCCCGGCATCATCGAGTGGCCCGGCGAGATCGAACCCAGAATATCCAACTTCCCTGCCGGCACATTGGACATGTTTCCGACACTGATCGAGGTTGCCGACCTCGACCCCGGCGATATCAACAAAGTCCATGACGGCATATCGCTGGTGCCGGTCTTCGATACCGAACCCGCAAGGCGACATCAGCCGCTTGGTTTTCGCGTTCTGGGCCAGTTCGCCTGGCTGGACAACGACTACAAGCTCGTCTACTACCGCGACTACGACAAGGCGTTCGTCGACGGCGTATGGGACAGCGACGCACTGGAGTCCTTGCCTCGTGAGTTCGAGCTCTACAACGTGGTCGATGACCCTTCCGAGCAGGACAACCTCATCGCACGGCACCCGGAAATGGCAGCCCGAATGAAAGCCGAACTGGCCGCCTGGAACGCATCCGTCGACAGGAGCGTCGAGGGAGCCGACTATCCGGAAGGCAGGGTGCTGCCGTCCGGGCGCGAGGAACCCGAGTAGGAGTCATGCAAACACCCTCAGGTGGTTTGTTGGGAACCGCCGATGCCGTCAAGGTGGGTGTCCCAGTTCAGGTAGCGTGGATGTCCCCAATCTGACCCTGTCCATGGTCGCGGACCCGATCCGAGCAGTCGTTAGGGTGCCGTCAGCGCCATCAGGTTGTGGAAGGGTTCGGTTTCCTTCCATCGGTACGCATTGAAGTCGCGTTGGTCCGTGGAGAGTATTCGCCCCTCGCCCAAGTCGGTGGCCGCCACGACCAGAGATGCATCGGCCAGGTCCATCGGCAGATCGCTGTACTTGGCCATCAACATGTGGACGTCGTCGAGGCGCTTTTGGCCGATCTCGTGGACATCGACGTTCGCCGCCACCTGCTCGATGAAACGCAGCTGTGCTTCGGCACCGAGACGCGACAGCATCAAGTGACAGGTTTCCGTCACGACGGGCCAGGTGACGACTAGAGGTTCGACGAGCTGGCGGGTGGCCTCTAGGGCGGTTTTGTGCCAGCGGTCGTTTCGATTGGCCAGCGCAAGCCAGTAGCCGGTGTCAGCGAGCACCATGTTTGCTATTCAGATCCTGGGACAGGTAGTGCTTGTATTGATCGGCCAGGTCGTCCGGGCCGTCGCTGCAACCGATCAAATCGCTGGTCAGCAGCGCGTCGACCCTCGCCTTGGCGTGCGTGACTTGCCGCTCGTGCAACAGGTCGATCGCATGTTTGAGGACATCGCTCGCGCTCATCCCTGTTAGGGATTGGATCAGCCTCAGCTTCTCTGCCCGTTGGTCGTCGAACCTCGCGTTGACACGCATGTGGAGCCCGCCCTGGCACTTTGCAGGATCGCAGTATACTTGTATGACGTTTGTCATACAAACGGTGCGAGGGTAGTGATCAATGAACGCCGTCTGGTGTATTCGGTACTTGTCGGTACGGGGGAGCGGGCATAGGCTGTGGGACCACGTAGAAGCGGCGGAAGTACTCGATGTCGAAACGCAACAGCCGAGGACAGTGCGGGCTACTGGGAACCAAGTTCCTGCTGTCCGCCCAGGACATGGATCGCGCGGTGGCGTTCTACCGCGACGTCATTGGGCTCGAAGTGAGAACCCATTCGCCTTGGTGGAGCGAGCTGGCCTTCGGAACAGCGATCATCGCGCTGCACGGCGGGGGCACCGGCGAGTTCAGGGCGACAGGGCTTTCGTTCACCGTGGACGACATCGGCTCGGCTTGTGACGCCGTCGTGCAGGGCGGTGGCAGCGTTCGTTCCGGGCCGGAAGACCGTGGCGACGAGGGCATCTATCTCGCCGATCTGACCGACCGGGAAGGCAACGGGTTCATGATGAGCCAGGACAAGTAGAGCCAACGATGTCGTCCCTGCGGAAGCGGGAACGCGCGGCTAGTGTTCCCGGGTTGTTTGGTCCTGGCTCTCCCGGCTGAACTTGAGAACCTTGTGGCTTCTTCGATCATGGGTCACAACCGCGTCGTAGGGTAGCAACGGCTCCTGCTGCCAGAACGGATCGCCGGGTGGCGGTGTGGGTTCGCCGGGGTTGTGCTTCCAGCAGCGCAACCAATTGAAATAGGCATCCGGCCCGTCGCCGTGCGACTGCATGACCCACGAGCCGCCCTTGTCGGCGCACTCCTTTTTGGCCTCCTCGTAGGCGATTTCGTGGGCGGTGGGTGGCGCGGGTTCAAGGTGATAGACCGGGTAGGTCGGCGGTTCCGGATCGCCGCCGTTGCGCTCCGCGTACTCAGCGTAGGTTTCGTACCCCATGGCGGCCATGAGCTTCTCAAAGAGGCCACCCCTGCAATCGTGGTACTCGTCGGTGGCGGGGCCGTAGCCTTCGGGGTCGTCCCCACAGTCGTCGAGAGCGGCCGAAGTGTCCTCCATGCGTTTCTTGTCGGCATCGCTCTGGCTCTTGAACACGGGAGTCACGACCGAATCCATGTAGCCGTCCCACAAGGCTCTGCGTCTGGCTAGGAACTCGCCGTATTCGCGACGGTATTCTTCAACCTTGGCATCGAAGGTGTCGTGGCTGTCGTAGGCCGGGACATTGGCGGTCGACACGTCCGTTGGCGAGTCGGCTGCGGCAGACCCGGCCAGCACGAGCAGACCGACGAGCAGTGTGCTGTTCTTCCGCCTTGCCCGGGTTGGCACATTCCGTTGCGTTGGGGTTGCCCCTTCGACCGCGTGCATGGATGGACCCTCGGGGGCTGGCTCAGTCGAACAACGTAGCGAAACGCAAGGCTTCATTGCTGGTGCGTGCTTCCCGCAGGCACTGGGCCAGCACGGGCATGCCGGCGCGGATGACGTCGTCCGGCACGTGGCCGAAGGCGAGCCTCAGGTACGGCACCGGTTCGCCGTGGATGTGGAAATTGGCGCCCGGCGCGTAGCGGAAGTTGCGCTCCGCGGTGAGCCGCAGGAGTTTTCCTTGGTCGACGTCGTCCGGAAAGCGCACCCAGACGAACAGCCCACCCGTTGGATTGGACGTGACGCAGACATCCGCGCCAGCCTCGGCTAGTCCGTCGACCACGAGATTCTTCTTGACCTTCAGCGCCTCGTTCAACGCCTCGGTCAGTTCCCAGACGCCGTCCTTGTAGAGTTCCGCAACCACGGCTGCCGCCAGGTAGTTGCCGCCGGCGTCGTGGCGACGGGCGAGAATCACGTCAAGCAGGTCAGGCTTGGCGTACAGGTAACCAAGCCGGAGCCCGGGCCCGAGGATCTTCGACAGCGAACACAGGTAGATGATCTTGTCGTAGTCGGACAGGGCGAACAGCGCTGGCGGCTTGTCGCCGTCGAAGTGGACGTCGCCGTAGCAGTTGTCCTCGACGACCGGGATGTCGCGGCGACGGGCGATGTCGATCAGCTGTCGGCGTCGGTCAACGGCCAGGTTGACCCCCGTGGGGTTCTGGTAGGTCGTCAGGGCGTAGATGAACTTCGGTTTGCGCGCCTGGCCGAGTTCGTCGAGCTTGGCCTCGAGAAGATCGACGCGCATGCCGTTGGCATCGACGGGGAGACCGACCATGTCGACGCCTAGGGCTCGGTAGGCGCCGATGGTGCCGGAATAGGTGAACTCCTCGCAGATCACCGTATCGCCCGGCTGCGTCAACGCCTCCGCGACCAGTGTCACGGCCTGCATGGAGCCGTTCATCAGGGACAGCTGATCGGGATCGACGTCGACGCCCTCGCGTTCGGACTCGCGCCGCGCCATGGCGGCACGTAACCCTGGATGGCCCAGCTTGCCGTGGTAGTCGGTGAGTTCCGCATACTCGTTGGCGATGGCGTCGCGCGCGGCCCGCTGCAACCCCGCCACCGGAACGGTCTCCGGATTGGTGCGGCCGACGGCGAAATCGAACATGGGTTCAGACATGGTTGAGAGTTCTATCGACCGGCAGGTTCGCGGTAACGTTCGGCCAGGTCCGGGTCGATGTTCCTCAGGCGTTGATGGATCATCCGGGCCGCGTCGCGGCGTTGGCGACCTTCGAGTGTATTGAACACCTGCTCTACAAACGCGATGTCCTGTGCATTCAACGCCGTCTTGACCATACCCATGTTCGCTCCTTCGCGGGCGTCCGGTGGAAGTCGACGTACCGCCGCGAGAGCGGCCGGGCGATTCAGGTAACTCCAGCGTTGGAACACCCAGTCGTAGAGGCGGACGTGGTCGCCGACGTTCTTTGCCTCGCCGATCCAGCGCAGCGCACCTTCAGGATCGCTACCGGTCCAGTGCCATACCAGCGTCGGCGCCGAATTCGCGCGTATGGTCGGATCTTCGACTTGGTCGAAGAGGGTCCGAGCCGTTGTCGGCGCATCCTCCGAGATCACTTGCAGGAGGCTCGGCATCGTGGAGCGTCGAACGTTGTCGGGCAGGCCGGCGACCCAGTCGAAAGCCGCGACGGCGTCTAGGTGGGCGTAGCTTGTGGCCACCGCGACCACGGCGTCGGGGCGGTGATAGGCATGGAGGTCGACCCAGGCGACGGCGGCTTCCGGGTGGTTATCCGACCAAGCCTTGAGAACTTTGGGGACGAGCGTGCGACGGGCTTCTTCGTCGAGTTCTCTGGCAAGGGCCATGGCCTCTTCGGGGGCGTTCTGCGCGATCATCTCCAAAGGCGTCTCAAGCAACCACTCGTGATCCGCCGTTCGAGGCTGCGTCCGCACCCAGTCGAATGCCGCATGTGGATCCGTTCCCGCCCAGGCGGCGACGAGGCTGCGGCGCATCGCGTTGGCGAACTGAGGCTCCACGAGGTCGTTGAGGGCGTCCAGAGCACCGACTGGATCCCCTTTCGCCCAGTTCCGGAATGCGATGTTTCTGACGCTTCGTCGCGTGGACGCGTCCAGGCCAGCGGCGACCTCCACAGCCTCGATGGGCGACTTCGCGGCCAGTCGTATCGCTGCTTGCGCGATTAGGTCGTTGCGTCTCTCCCCCGGGGGTAGTGTCAACGCCCAGTCAAAAGCCGCACGAGTATCGATGCCTGCCCAGATCGCAAGCAGGTCGCGTCGCCACCGGTCGCGCACCTTGGGCTCCGGCCATGATTCCACGGCTTGCATGGCACCGATCGGGTCGGTCGGCAGCCATGAGCGAAGGGCATGCCAGCCCGTCAAGGTTTGGTCGCCATCGGCCAGCCCGGCCACGGCGTCCCGCCAAGCCCGTTGGGGGTTGGCCCGGATGTCCTCCATCGCGACGGACCGTTCCAGTACATCGCCGACGTCTAGGCGCTCGGCGACTTCCCGTCTGAACTCGACGTCGCGGAGGGTGGACAGGATCGCGACCGCCGCGGTGCGCCGCGAATTGGGCGGCAGGAGTTCGGCGCGGTCCAGCGCGGCATCCGGGTCGCGCGCGGCCCACGTGGTGAAGGCGTTGGTAATAAAGCGCTTGTCCTCCTGCATGGCGACGATGTGAGTAACGGCAGCGTCGGGGTCGAGGTCGACGAATCGGGCGTAGATGATGGATTTCGTGGCCTTGCCTGCCTGCGACTCGTCGGCTTCGCGAAGCAGGTCCTCGAGAGTCGGGACGTCCACTTGCCGGAGCAGGTCGTAGAGCGCGGCGGCGCGTTCGAAGTCGCTGGACAAGCGCCGAATGTCCGCGAGCGTGCGAGGATCGCTCGCCGAGCCTTCACGTTGGCTTGACGCGCTGGTCGCCTCGTGTAATGGCGCCATTGCGCCGGCCACCGCCTCGGAACCGGCCGAAGGGATGCCGTGTGGCGACGGTACCAGAACGACGTACGCGACTGCTGCCGCCAAAGCACCGGCGGCCACGCACACGGTCCACTTGAACGTCGACATCGGTGCCGATCAACTCATCGCGGCGAGATAGCGGTAGCTGCGCTCGACGGCGGTCATCATGTCGGTGTCGCATTCATCGAGCTCGACGATGTTCCACTCCAGCACATCCGGGTCGGCTGCGGCGATGATGGCGGCGATGTCCATCTTGCCGTCGCCCACCGCCACGTGGGCCTTGCCCTGCTCCAGCGGACCGTCCTTGATGTGCAGGAGTGGTGCCCGGTCCTTGACGCGCGCCACCTCGGCGACCACGTCCACCGCACCGAAGTTGGCCGCCCAGTAGGTGTCCACCTCGAACTGGACTTCGGGGCAGAGTTCGGCGAGCCAGTGATAGCCGAGTCTGCCCTCGATCACGGCGAACTCCCACCAGTGGTTGTGCAGGAACAGGCCGAGGCCGTGGGGGGAGAGCGCTTCGATGAGCCCGTTGACGGTGTCGGCCGTGCGCTTGACCGCATCGAGGTCGGCGAAGTCCTGCGCTCCGAAGCCCCCCGCCGCACGTGTCAGGCCGAGGGCGCTCACGGTGTCGATCACCTCGTTCACGGGAGCACGGTTTGCCCACGGATGATGGCTCGACGAGACGCTCATGCCGAGATCCTCCACCTGCGCCTTGAACCCCTCCGGGCTCTTGCCGAACAGGTTGAACGGTTCCACGCCCTGGTAGCCGATGGCGGCCAGCCGCTTGAGCACGCCGTCGAAGTCCCGCTGGGACTCCTCGCGCAAGGAATAGAGTTGCACGGATATCGGCTTCATGAATCGGTCCTCACGAGTCCTTGGTCACGAGCCGGGCCACCCGCCTACTCGCGGCGAACAAAACGACGCCTCCGATGATGGAGATGAGGCCATTCCCCAAGCCGGCGGCTATCGGGGCCGCGTACACGAATGACGATGCGGCATCGTGGACTTGGGTGGCGAGCATCAGCGCGATGGGTATCATGAGCCCGGTGGCGAACATCAACGCGCCCCAGAGTACCGCTATTACGCCGGCGAGGCGGACCAGTGCCGCCATGACCCTCTCGACCGGGAAGTCCGGACTCGCCATTGAAGCTGAACCAATCGTAGCCATTACAAACTCTTTGATACGTGACGCATTCCATCCTACTCCGCGAGTTCGCGAAAACGTACTCGGGAGGTACCGACCACCGACACCGATCAGTCATCCACGCTCTGCTCAGAACCTCCCTTGCGCGCCGAGTTTGCGAAGCAAACTCGAAACGCGTCGCCGCTTGCGGCGACGCGCCTTGACCTCGTCCCCAACATGACCGTTCAATCTACATCGCACAGGGGGAACCTATGGCAAGACTACAGATGGGCCTGGTCGGAGGCGGCGAGGGCGCTTTCATCGGTGCGGTGCACCGCATGGCGGCGGAACTCGACGGCCGTATCGCGCTGACCTGCGGGGCGTTCTCGAGCGACCCGGCCAAGAGCCGGGCTGCCGGTGTGGATCTCTACGGCATCGACGCGTCGCGCAGCTACGGCACCTACACCGAGATGATGGCGTCGGAGGCTGCCCGGGCCGAGGGTGAGCGCATGGACTTCGTGGTCATCGCGACGCCGAACCACACCCACCACCCGGTGGCCAAGGCGGCCTTGGAGGCGGGCTTCCACGTCATGTCGGACAAGCCCGTCACCTTCGACCTCGCCGAAGCCAGGGAACTGGCCGCGCTGGTTGACGACAAGGGTCTCGTATTCGGCCTCACCCACAACTACACCGGCTACCCCATGGTGAAGGAGGCGCGCCATCTCGTGCGTTCCGGGGCTTTCGGAAAGGTTCGCCGAGTGGTGGTGGAATACATCCAGGGCTGGCTTGCCGAGCGCCTGGAGGGAGAGGGGAACAAGCAGGCCGAGTGGCGCACCGATCCGTCCCGGTCGGGTGCCGCAGGCTGCATGGGCGATATCGGCACCCATGGCGAGAACCTCGTCGAGTACGTCACCGGCTTGAAGATCGAATCGCTGTGCGCCGACCTCACCACCTTCGTGCCTGGGCGCCGGCTCGAAGACGACGGCAACGTCCTCTTGCGCTTCGACAACGGTGCCAAGGGCGTGCTGTTCGCGAGCCAGATCTCGGTGGGCGAGGAGAACGGCCTGAAGCTCC
The DNA here is from genome assembly GCA_009839505.1 of Gammaproteobacteria bacterium. Classification (GTDB taxonomy): domain Bacteria; phylum Pseudomonadota; class Gammaproteobacteria; order Pseudomonadales; family Azotimanducaceae; genus VXYL01. The sequence goes on along the minus strand of VXPO01000155.1, from coordinate 126,978 downwards.
GCGTCTACGGCGAGGCCGGCGGTCTCGAGTGGTCGCAGATGGAACCCAACTCGCTCATCGTCCGCTGGCCCGACCGTCCCTACGAGGTGCGCCGCACCGGCGGTCCCGGGGTCAGTGACGCCGCCACGGGCGCGACCCGCCTGCCCGCCGGACATCCGGAGGGGTTTCTCGAAGCATTTGCACTCCTGTACCGGAATTTCGCGGACACCCTGGAGGCGAAGCGGGCGGGGCGGGCGCCCACCGAGGAGAACCTGGACTTCCCCACCATTGCCGATGGCGTGCGCGGTATGGCGTTCATCGAGACCGTGGTCGAGAGCGCCCAGGCTGGGGCGCAATGGCTCGCGTTCAAAGACTGACTTGAAGGAGTAGACGATGAAGACACTCAAAGGCCCGGCGATCTTCCTGGCCCAGTTCATGGCCGACGAGGATCCGTTCGACAACATCGAGTCCATGGCCAAGTGGGCGGCCAACCTGGGTTTCGTGGGCATCCAGGTGCCCATCGGCAATCCGGCGTTCATCGACGTCGCCAAGGCGGCCGACAGCAAGGGCTACTGCGACGAACTGTCCGGTCGCGTGCGCGACTGCGGCGTCGAGATCACCGAGCTGTCCACCCACCTCGAGGGCCAGTTGGTCGCGGTGCATCCCACATACGACCGACTGTTCGATGGTTTTGCCCCCGCCGAACTGCACGGCAAGCCGGCCGAGCGGACGAAGTGGGCCATCGAGCAGGTGAAGCTCGCGGCGAAGGCCAGTGCCAACCTCGGTCTCACGGCGCACGTCACGTTCTCCGGTGCCCTGCTGTGGCCGATGATGTACCCGTGGCCGCAACGGCCGCCCGGCTTGGTGGACACGGGATTCGCCGAACTAGCGGCCCGCTGGCGGCCGATCCTCGACGTGTTCGAGGACTCGGGCGTCGACTGCTGCTACGAGATTCACCCGGGGGAGGATCTGCACGACGGCGTGACCTTCGAGCGCTTCCTTGCGGAGGTGGACGGCCATCCGCGGGCGAACATCCTCTACGACCCGAGCCACTTCATCCTGCAGCAGCTCGACTACTTGGCGTTCATCGACATCTACCACGAGCGGATCAAGATGTTTCACGTCAAGGATGCGGAGTTCAATGCCAACGGCCGGGCCGGCGTCTACGGCGGCTACCAAGACTGGGTCGACCGCCCGGGCCGCTTTCGCAGCCTCGGCGACGGCCAGATCGACTTCCGCTCGATCTTCTCGAAGTTCGCCGCCCACGACTTCGACGGCTGGGCGGTGCTGGAGTGGGAGTGCTGCCTGAAGCACCAGGAAGACGGCGCGCGCGAAGGCGCCGAGTTCATCCGCGACCACATCATCCGGGTCACCGACAAGGCGTTCGACGACTTCGCCGCGGCGGGAACGGACGACGCGGGCAACCGTACGGTGCTCGGCCTCCAATGAAACAATCTGTCCTATATTGCCTGGCGGTCAACGCCGCCTCGCCGCCGGGAGAACTCGCGGAGCGAATTCTCGGGGCGACCGCGAAGCGATCGCGTCTGGCATGAGCATCACAGCCTACCTCTGCGTCCACGACGGGGCGGCCGCCATCGACTTCTATCGTCGGGCCTTCGGTGCCGAGGAGACGGGACCACGGTTCACCGACCCCGAAGGCCGGATCGGCCATGCCGAGATCTCCATCGACGGCACCAGGCTCTTCCTGTCGGACGAGTACCCGGACTTCAACGCGCTGAGCCCCAAGACCTTGGGTGGTGCCGCCGTCGCCCTGCACCTCGAGGTTCCGGATGCGGACGCGGCCGCGGCTCGCCTTGTGGAGGCGGGCGCAACGACGGAGCGCGTAGTGGCCGAACAGGCCGACGGGGAACGACGCGGCGTGTTCGTCGATCCCTTCGGCTACCGGTGGATGATCGGCCAGAAGGTCGAAGACGTGACGAAGGAGGAACTTCGCAGTCGCGTCAGCGGCTTCGAGGTCACTTGACGATCCGTGGTGAGATATCCGGGCTAGCGCCGCCAAGACGCCTCGCGGGCTCGGCGTCCGGCCCCAGCCCCCACCTGCCTATCACCCTGTCGACTTCGCCGGTGGCGCGCCGAAGTCCGACAGGCTGCTAGCGCCGCCAAGACGCCTCGCGGGCTCGGCGTCCGGCCCCAGCCCCCACCGACCGATCACCCTAGGCTGGGTCGAGGAAGTCGCTTGGCGACATGATCGCGATTCCCCGCCATGGGTTCATCGACAGAAGGTCGCGATCACCGGTAACGATGTAGTCGCTTTGCGAATCCAACGCCAGTGCCAATAGCCGATTGTCGTCGGGATCACGGCAGTCGTTGATCTCGGACAAGACCGGCACGGTGGTGGCGACCTGCAAGACGCGACGCAGGAACTCTTCGCGATCGGGAAGCGTTACGTACCGATCGAACTTCGCCCGCGACAGCACTTCCGCCAGTTCTTCGACCAACGGCTCGGATACTACGACGTCGGCCGTCGCCAGGGCCTTGTCGATGGCCCGTGCCGGATCGGAGCCAGCCAGCAACAGACGACTGACCCAAACATTCGTGTCGATGACGACGCGCACCAACTCAGGTGCCGAGCAACCCGTCGAGCGCGTCCTCGGTCAGTCCGCGCGCCTTGGCCACCTCGGATACACGATCACAGAAGCGCTGGAACTCGGCGACGTTGGTCGTGGTGAGCCGCCGATAGTCCAAGGGTGAGATGACCACGGCGACCTCCCGATTCTGTCGGCGAATCGTGACGGGCTCCCGCTGAACCGCATCGAGAACCGCCGCCAGTCGCTGCTTGGCTTCGGACGCGGACACGTAGCGCATTGGTGTTGTCCAGAATGTCTATCTTGGACAAATCATAGGATATTGTAGCAACGGGGTGCAATGCGATTCCGACCTACGGCAACCGGCGTTTGGCCTCTTCCCGTAGTTCCACCTTGCGGATCTTGCCGGACGCCGTCATGGGAAACTCGTCGAGAAAGACCGCATGGCGGGGAATCTTGAAGCTCGCGACCTTGCCGCGACAGTAGGCGAGGATATCGCCGGCTTCGACTTCGGCACCGGGTTTTGGTTCGACGAAGGCCACCGGTACTTCCGCCAGCCGTCGGTCCGGCAGGCCGACCACGGCGACCTGCTGCACGGCCGGGTGTTCGAGCAATAGTCCTTCCACTTCCATCGGGTCGACGTTCTCGCCGCCGACCTTGAGCATGTCCTTGAAACGGCCTAGGAAGCGGATGTAGCCGTCGGCGTGGTGTTCGGCCATGTCGCCGGTGCAGAACCAGCCGTCGGCATCGTAGGACTCGGCCGTTTCCTTGGGCTTATTGTAGTAGCCCTTCATGAGCGCGTAGCTCTTGACCCGCAACTCGCCTGCCACGCCATCCGGCTGCTGCTCGCCGGTCTCCGGGTCGACCACCTTGAACTCGTAGCCCGGCGCCGGATAGCCCGAGGTCTCTAGGCGGTGCGGGCGGTCGTCGTCCAACGCCGACAGCGCCGCGCCCACCCACATCTCGGTCATGCCGTAAGCGGAGAGCGCCTTCAAGGGTGCCATCACCCGCTCGCCCCGCCGCGCGACCGGCGTTGCGCTGTGCATGCCGGCGGCGAAGACGCCCGTGCGCAGGCTCGACAGGTCGCGCGGCCGGGCTTCCTGGGCGTCGCACAGCATCTGCATATGGGCCTCGAAGCCGTGGGCGATGGTGGCGCGTTCGCGCTCGACGAGATCCAACGACTCGTCGGGGTCGAAGGTCTCCGTGAGGATCTGCCTGGCACCTGTCGCCATGGACATCAACGCCGCCTCCGAGTAACCGAAGGCGTGGAACAGCGGCAGGTAGCTCATGATCGTGTCGTTCTCGGTGACCGCCATGCGGAACGCGCGCTCCTCGACATTGCGGATGAGCCGGTGGTCGTGGAGCACGCCCTTTGGGAATCCGGTCGTGCCGGAGGTGTACATCATGAACACCGCATCGTCGGGGTCCACGGCGGCGGCGCGTTCGGCGAGCTCATCGTCCGAGACCTCCTCGGCGCGTGACAGCCCGGTCGCCCAAGAAACCGTACCTTCGTAGTCACCATCGCCAACGATGACCACACGGCCGAGCTCCGGGAACGACTCGTCGTCGACCTGCTCGCCCTCGTCCGGCAGGTCGACCACCTGACGCACCATGTCCAGGTAGTCGATGGGGCCGGAGGTGTCGTGGGTGATCAGCATCGCACTGTCGGACTGGCGCAGCACGTACTCGAGGTCGTTGGTGCGGAACCGCGTGTTGACCGGCACCTGCACCGCACCGACCTTGGCCAGTGCGTACATGAGGAAGATCCACTCCGAGCGGTTGTTAAGCCACAGCGAGACGTGGTCGCCCCGGGCGACGCCGAGGGCCATCAGCGCCTTGGCGGCACCGTCGATCTCGGACCTCAGCTCGGCGAAGGTGTAGCGATCGTCCTCGAAGACCAGCGCCTCTCGATTGGGGAACCTAGCGGCCATCTCGTCGGGGAGGTCACCGAAGCGACGCTTGGGATACCAGTGGGTCATGGCTGTTCGCGCATCGAGATCGACCGCGGATATTGACACGCCGGGTTCGCGGCCGTCACGGCGTTGTCAGGCCGATGGCCGATCCCCATACTCGTGAGGAACAAGACCAATGCCCGCTCAGGAAGGATGCGCCATGCCGAAGAAGCGTCTGAACGTCATGCTCATGGGGGCGGGGGGGAACATGCGTGGCGCCCATGTTCCCCGCATCGCGGCCGATGGTGCCGTAGAGATCGTCGGGGTTGCGGATCCGGTCGAGCGCCAGGCACAGGCGCTTATGGCGAGGGCGGGCCACGAGATCCCCTACTTCTCCAACTGGCGATCGATGCTCCGCGAAACCCAGGCCGACGGGGTATTGATCAGCACCCCGCACAAAGACCACTACCCCCAGGCGAAGGCATGTCTCGAAGGCGGAATGCACGTCCTGATCGAAAAGCCGTTGGTTATCCAGCCCACCCAGGCCAAGCGCCTGCTGGCCCTTTCCGCCGACAGCGGACTAGCGCTGGTGGTTGCCTACCAGCGCCACTGGATGCCGCACTTCGTCTACGCCCGGGAACTGGTTCACAACGGCACCCTGGGCGAGATTCGAGGTGTCGTCGCCTATGTGACGCAGAACTGGCTCGGTATAGGTGGTTGGCGACTCGACCCGGAGTTGTCCGGCGGCGGGATGTTCATGGATACGGGCAGCCATCTCGTTGCGTCCACCCTGTGGGTCACGGGCCTGCAGCCGAAGTTCGTCTCGGGGTCGTTCGACAACGTGGGCCGCGCCGTCGACATCAACGGCGGCGTGGTGGTGCGCTTCGCCAACGACGCCATCGGCACGCTGACAAGCACCGGCAACGCCTCGCGCCACGACGAACGGTTGGTCATCAGCGGCAGCAAGGGATCGCTGGTGCTGCACCAGCACCAGTGGCGCGTTCGCTCGATGCTGCTCAACGACGAGCCGGTTCAGCCGCCGAAGCGCATCCGTCCGTCGTCGCCCGACCGCGCGTTCTTCGCCTGGATCCGCAACGGGCTCGCACGATACGAGGCCCCGGACTTCGCGCTGCAGGTCTCGCGGCTCACCGAGGCCGCCTACCGTTCTGCGGAAGTGGGCAAGCCGGTGCGCGTCCGCCCATGAACCTAGGATCCTCGACATGGTGATGCTTCTCGACGGCGGCACGGGCCGCGAGATCCAGGAGCGCCGGCCGCATGCGGCGCACGGTCTTTGGTCCGCCAGCGTGCTGCTCGACGAACCCGAGCTTGTCGTGGAGATCCACTGCGAGTACATCGACGCCGGCGCTGAGGTCATCACCACAAACAACTATTCGACTATTCCGAGCTACCTGGGAAAGGCTGACATGGAAGACCAGTACCGAGAGCTCACCAAGCTCGCCGCGACACTGGCGCGCCGGGCCGTTCGGGAAAGCGGCAAGGATGCCGCGGTCGCCGGCTCGCTGCCGCCGCTGGAAGAAAGCTATCGTGCCGATCTCGTGCCGTCCCCGGAGGTCGCGCGGCCGATCTACCAAGGTGTCGTCGAGGCGCTCCGGGATGACGTCGACCTCTACATCTGCGAGACGATGTCGTCGGCGGTGGAGGCGCATACCGCCGCCGGCGTAGCACTCGCCCATGGTCAGGGAAAGCCGGTATACGTGGCGTGGACGCTGGACGAGATCCCGGGTCGCGGGCTACGAAGCGGCGAGTCCGTCAAGCAAGCCGTGCACGCGCTCTCGGGGTTGGATGTCGACGGCTACCTCTTCAATTGCACCCATCCTGAAGCCATCGAGGTTGCCCTCAAGGAGCTCAAGAAGCTGACCACCAAGCCCCTCGGCTGCTATCCGAACCGGCTCAACAAGGTTCCCGACGGCTGGACGCTCGACAACGAGATAACCACGGGTCTGCGTGGCGACCTTCCGGAAGAGCTCTACGTGGCCTCGATCCTGCGCAGCATCGAGGCGGGCGCCACCATCGTCGGCGGCTGCTGCGGGATTGGACCCTCGGATATCCGGGCACTGGCCAGGCGGTTGGCCACCTAGGAGCTCCGAACAAACCCGTAGGGCCGGCCGCGCGCCCGCCAGGGCTTCCTAGCCCGTCAGTGATGCCGCGAGCGCATCGTCCAGCTCTAGGGCGCGTACCCGGGCGGGACGCGCATCCAATCTCTCGACGTAGTCCGCAATCCGAGGTCGATCCTCGATTGCGCCGAACTCCAGACCCCATCCCAATTGAGCGCCAACGTAGACATCAGCGGCCGTGAAGGTCTCTCCCGCGATGTGGGGTGACCGGTCGAGTTGCCCTTCCAGAGCGTCGAGGGTCGCGGCAAGGTTCCGATAGCCGACCATGCCTTCCTGCTCGGGAGCAATCTCGACGCCTAGGCCGTGGTTGATCGCGGCGGCTTCGAGACAGCCTGCGCCGAACATCAGCCACCGGTAGTAGGGGCCTCGTGCCGAGGGTGCCGGTGCGAGGCCGGCTTCGGGGAACACGTCGGCAAGATAGGCGCAGATCGCCGCGCACTCGGTAACGACGACGCCGTCGTGGACGATCACGGGGACCTTGGCCATCGGGTTCAAGTCCAAAAACTCCGGATCAGCGATCTTCTTGCTGATATCCATCACCACGGTGTCGTACCGCGCGCCCACTTCCTCGAGCATCCAGCGTGCGACTCGACCGCGGGATCTCGGATGGGTGTAGAAGGTCAGGGAGTAGTCGTCGGGCATGGGTGCCGTCCTTTAGTGCACGTTGAATATGTGACTGTACTTGAGCACGAACTCGCGCCGGGGCTCGCCGAGGCCCGAGCGTGCGTCGACCTCGTTGTAGACGACATAGAGGCCGGCGCTGGCCGAGCGCAACCACGAGAACCGGATGTTCGCCGAGAACACATCGTCGGCATCGTTGTACTGCACCAACGTTCCGATGCCGACCTTCGGTGTGAACGAGTAGTTCAGGCCCGCCCGCATCACGTTGACGTCGAACGAGCCCTCTTCGCCGCCGAGGTCGATGGTGTTGTGGTTGAGACCCGCCCAGGCATTGAACGTCTCGTCCCGACGGTAGTTGACGTAGGGAGCGAAACTCACGCGCTTGCCGTTGTAGAAGCCGCCGGCCACCAGGTGCGTCCCACCGCTCCACTTGCGGTTGGGTGCTGAGTTCACGCCCATCTCGAAGTCTCGGTTGCGGTAGTTGCCTGCCGGTACCTCGACGCCGGCAATGGCGAACGGCTCCTTCACGCCTTCGTGACTGAAGTTGACGGAGGGCCAGATGTCGGCGCCGCTCTTCCAGATGTACCAACTCTCGAGGTGCAGGTTGCCGCTCTCGTGGAACCCGTCGAAGTCCCAGTGGCTGCGGTAGATGACGAGCGGACGCCACTCGTTCAGGGTCTCGCCGTTGACGACGTTGCGCTGCGCGAACAGCTGGACGGCGCGGTAGTTGCGACGGGCGACGAAGCCCACGGCGGGATTGAAGCCGCTGCCGACTTCCGTATAGCTGGCGTCGGCGGTCCAGGTTGTGGAGTTGTAGACGCCGAACACCGAGGCGGCGTACTCGTCGTCGAGGCCCGGGGTGTTCGACCGTGCGGCGAAGGCGTGCAACTGGGTGTTCGCGCCGAGGCCGAGGCTGCCATCCAGGCCATAGGTCTGGCCATCGGGCCCGGCTCCTCGACGGTCGGTACCGATGAAGCCCACCGAGGAGCGGTTGGGCAGGTCCCGACTCACCCGGGCGACGGTGAACTCGCTCTCCGGATCGCCATCCACGACGCCGTCCACCCGCATGTGCAGCAGACCCAGGTTAGTCGCCGGACCCAGCTTGCCCGAGACGCGAACGCCGCCGTCGATGGGTAGTCTCCGCCCGTCGGACGCAATCCCGATGCGGCGGCTGTGGAACACCTGGGCGTTCCCCGGAATGCCGACCTGGAACAGGGCGGCATTCTCGAGGAAAAACGGTCGCGTCTCGGGGAAGAAGAGGCTGAAGCGGCCCAGGTTGACCTGCTGCTGGTCGGACTCGACCTGCGCGAAATCGGTGTTGTAGGTCAGGTCGAGGGTGAGGCTTGGGGTGATCGAGTACTTCACGTCGAAGCCGAATTCGTCGTCATGCTGAACGGCTTCCAGGTTGCCGCCCCGGTTCGCCCTCCCGAGCACGTACGGCGTGACCTCGAGATTCCGCCGCTGCGGCGGTACATGGATTCCGTCGATCCGCCCGGCGAGCGACAGGCGGTACATGCTGAATTGTCGGGGCACCGGCGACCAGTACGAGATCTCGTTGTTTCGCCGGATCACACGGGCGAAGTTGACGCGCCAGGATTGCACCTCGCCGGCACCGTAGCGCAGGGACTGGAAGGGGATCGCGAACTCGGCGCTCCAGCCCTTGTCGTGGACTCGGGAGCGCACCTCCCACCGGGTGCTCCAGTTCCAGTCCGCGAACTCGTCGGCAACCTGGGCGTCGTACTCCGCTCCAACCGGATTGCTGCCGAATGTCATGCCGGCCAGCCCCGTGCCGAAGGTGTCGAGGACCATCGAGAAGGAATCGGACTGGAAACCGTCGTTGGAGACGGTGATCGCCTCGGGGTCCGTCTCGTGGCAGATCACGCCGACGTGGAGCGCGTCGTCGGTGAAGCCGAAGTAGACCTCCGTACGCTGGGACGCTGGCGCGCCGTTGTCGGGTCTGAGTTGGGAGAAACCTGTGAACGGGGTCAGTCCGTTCCATGCCGGATCGCCGATCACGTCGCCGTCCAGGGTCGGGGCTTGCTCGAGGCGAACAGCGGTGCCTTGGGGGCGGTCGTTGGATTGTGCAGCGACTGACGCCGACAAGGCGAGAGCGAGCAGGGCGAATGACGAACGTGGCAACAACATAGGACGGCCGGCGTTGCGGTCTGGTGGTCCGGCGGACTTTAACCACCGAGGGCAAGGCGCGCGATTATCTTGGCGAAGGGAGCTGCCGTCAACCGGACTCGGGCGGGTCCGTGGCTTCGTAGGAGCCGAGAATCTCGGCGCGGGTTCGCAAGGGGTCGGCGAGGACACGCGTACGCGCCTCACCGACTTCCGGACCGTCCAAGGGCTTAAACTCCTTGGGCAGGGCGGTGGGGTTGAACTCTTCGAGCACCCAGTTGAGCAGTCGCGCCAGGTCGTCGTCATCGAGCGGGGACTGGGCCACTTCGGGCACCCGCGCGATGTACGCCCGACCCTCGGGGGAAGCCACGAGCGTCCCCAAGGAACCGCGCAACGAGGGAACCTCGGGCGGAGACCCGGAACCATCTGGCCGATGGCAACCCGAGCAGTGAAGCAGGTAGTCGAAGCGCGCTGCCGCGTCCGTCCGCTTTGCCGGGCCATTGTCGTCGGTATCGGCATGCAGACCAGCGCAGACCGCGACGGCAATCGCCATTGCCGCAGGTCGCCCCGTGTGCCCGCGCGCTGACAACGGCGCGGCCTTCATTGCTCGGTGGCCGCCTCCTCGGAGTCGGTCCGTGAATCCTCGTCCAAGGTCGCCTCCGGCGGTGCCTCGCCGATCACTGCCGCGACGGTGCAGTGGTAGGCGTTGCTGTGGACGCCGAAGCACCACAGCACGTTGTTGCTCTTGCTCGGGAAGTACACCGGTTTGGCACCTTCCGTGCGGTGGCAGAAACAACGCGGACAGACCTCCTTGCCGCAGCAGTCGTTGTAGGAGATCAGGTACTGCTTGCCGTCCACGGGATTGCGGCAGGTGCCGATCCAGGTGATGGGCGACGGCTCGGCGCCGGGTGGACAACTGCTCGGGCCGCCACCGCAGCAGGAGCAGAGCGCACCCCCCAGAGCACAATAGCGCCAGTAGTCGCAGGACTTGGGATCGCCGAACTCGCGCAAACGCTCTACCCCCGCATCGTCGCCCTCGGATTCCTCGTCGCCTTCGGCGCCGAAGGCGCGCGACACCGGCAACAGGGGCAAGGCACCCGCACCGGTGATCAGGATGCCGACGCGGCCGAGAAAGCCGCGGCGTGAAGTGCGCTGGGCGAGTCCATGGGTGGCGCGTCCCGTCGCCTTGTCGAACCATCGGCCAAGCGTCGTTGGCATGGCGTCGCTCACGAAGCCTCCTCCTTCAAGCCGGAGTTCCGGACGGCGTCGACCCCGGGGTCGAACTGGCCAACAGGCTGGGCGTCGCGGAGGTAGTCCTGCAGGCTTGCGACACCGGCATGCCACGACTCGACGAGACTCTCCAAGTGCTCCCGTGTGTTCACCAACCCACGTCCTCGCAGCACGCCGTCGGCGCCGATGAGAACCGCGAAAGGCAACCGGCTGACACCGTAGCGTAGGCCAAGTTCCTGCGAGATGACATAGGGATATGCGCCGATGCCGGCATCGTTGGCGAAAGCGCGGTGACGGGCTGGCTCGAAACCGTCGCTGGCGAAGACGAGATTAAGTTTCTCGGTATTCGCCAACGACTTCGCCGCCGGTAGCAGGGCCTTGCACACCGGGCAGGTCGGCGAAACGAACAGCACCAGGGCACCTCGTTCGGACTCTGTGCCTCCGATGGTGATTCGCGATCCTGCCAGGTCGTCCATTTCCAGCGCGTCGGTGAGTTCACCGACTTTCGGTCCCGTGGTGGGAGTGAGCGCCCCGGCGGGCGCAACCCGTTGGCTCAGTACGCCCACCTGGCGGGCCAGCGCGAGAACAGCGATGGTCAGCAGACCGACGAGCAGCCACAGCAGAATGTCGACGACCAGAGCCGCGGTCATCGTCGCGCGCCACCAAGCGATGCCATGGCCGCGGTGTTCAGAAGCAGCGTGCGCGTTGCTAGATAGAGCAGCGTGGCCACCGCGAAGACCGGTGCCGACACCGCCAGATCCGACCATGTCGGGCGTCCTGAGTCCGCGATCGCGAGGGGTGCGAGCGCGAACATGGCGAGCACGGCATTGCGAGCCACCAGGACCCAGGACAGTTGCTCGCCGCCACCGCAGCCGCAGTCGATCCACGACCGGCCGCGCACCAGGTTGGCGGCAATCCCCCCACCGTAGGCAGCCATCAGGATCGTCGTGCCCACGCCAGCGACACCGGCGACTCCGACATGCCATGGTGCGACGATCCAGGCTGCCGCGAGCGCAGCTTCCGCGATGACGATGACCAGCGCCGCAGGCCGAAGCAGCACCGCGGGAACCAACCGGTAGTCCGCCAACAGCTCGCGGAACTCGACAAGTCCGTTGAGCTTCTGCCAGGAAGCGGTGCCCAGCAGGAGCGCGAACCCCGCCGCGGCGGCAAGTATCGGTGAACCGTCCATGCTCAATAGCGCAATAGCGAGCCGCCGCGCCCGGTCTGGACAACACGTACCCGGCGACCGGTTGCCGGTTCGTAGACGTGGACGCTGCCGCCGACGCCTGCGAGGAGCAACGGCTCGTCGCCTTCCACCACCAACAGTCCCGAGGCCGGAGCCTCGAAGGTGATCCGGCCGATGCGCCGCTGGCTGCCGCGGTCGACTAGCCAGGCTTCGGTGCCGTCTTCGTCCTGCGTATCGACGCCTCCCTGGTGCATCAGTACGAGCAACAGGTCATGGCTGGCATGGAACGCAAGGGGTTGGCTACCGCCCGGGCGCCAGCCGTCGTCCCCGTCGCCCAGAATCGACCACGACTCGCCGATCACGATCTGGCCGTCTTCGACCACGGCTTCCATGGTCAGACCACCGAAGCTGAGAAACTGCCAGCCCGCCGTCGTCGGGGTTGGCTGGTCGAACAGCGGATCGTCCTCGACGGAGAAGAAGACATCGGTGCGGACACGCGCCACCTCGGCACCGCTCTCATCGAGGCCGATCCACTGCAGCGTGCCGTCGCCGCAGATCATCAGGAAGCCGCGCTCGCCCGCCGGAAGCGTGAGCGCGCATCCTGGGGTGGAAATCTCGCCGACGAAACGGCGGTTCTCCACATCCACCACCGACACCGACTGCGCCGGCGTCAGGTTGTACACCGTCACGTAGCGACCGTCCTCTAGAACCGCGAGGTAGTGGTCGTGCAGGGCGGCGATCTTCTCCGGCACCGGGATCTCCCCCACCGGCGACAACGTGGCGTGTGCGTAGATGCGCAGGACGTCCGTACGCTCGCCGTCGAGGCGGCGTGCGTAGTGCGTTTCGGCCGCGTAAATCTCGCCGCGCTCGGCGTGGCGCCGCAGGGTGGGTGTCCAGGGGGTGAGCGACAGCGTGCCGATCATCTCTCCATCGGCTGCATCGAACACGTAGGCCGAACCGAGACCGGCCTTGACGACGAACCACGTGGGTGCGGCAGGTCCCAACTCCGCAGCGGACACGGTCTCCGTCTCGACGCCGGCACCGGAAGCGGCGCTGGCGAACAGACAGACGGCGCCGGTGGCCGTGCAACGGAGGAGGGATTGGAGCATGGCGGTCGATACCGGGACCGTGTGGATCACCTGAGTGTGTCGGGTTGCGCGCAGGACGGCAAGGTGCGTGAGACCAGAAGACGTAATCGAGCGATGATTGCGGCCCGTAGCGCCGCAAAGCCGTCCCCGGCGCTTCGCTGTGCCCCGGGGTTCGCCTCCGGCCCAGCCACGCCGACCCTGCCAGTCACCGGAAGGTGTCGATTGGGCCAAGACGGGCGACCACAAGGGTCGCCCCTACGGCTTGTTCAGACACCCCGGAGCGGACTTACAACCCCCGCCAATAGTGGCAAGCCACCGAGGCTCCGTTCCCCACCGACTCGACCTCCGGCTTCCTCTGACGGCAGTCCTCGCGGGCGTAGCGGCAGCGGGTGTGGAACCGGCAGCCGCTCGGTGGGTCGATGGGGGAGGGTACGTCGCCGACTAGGACGATGCGGTCGCGGTCGGCGGTGGGGTCCGGCATGGGGATCGCGGAGATCAACGCTTGGGTGTAGGGATGACGCGGTGCGGCATAGATGTCCTTGGCCGTCGCGGTCTCGACGACCTCGCCGAGGTACATCACCGCGATGCGGTCGGAGACATGCTTGACCACGGCGAGATCGTGCGCGATGAAGATGAGTGCGAGGTTCATCTCCCGCTGCAGGTCTAGCAGCAGGTTGATGATCTGCGACTGGATGGATACGTCGAGGGCGGAGACCGCCTCGTCGCAGACGATGAGCTTGGGCCGCAGCGCGATGGCGCGGGCGATGCCGATGCGTTGGCGCTGGCCGCCGGAGAACTCGTGGGGAAAGCGGCTGGCGGCGGCGGGGCTCAAGCCCACCCGCTCGAGCAGCTCGCCAACCCAGCGGCGACGCTCATCGGCGGTGCCGAGGCGGTGGATGACGAAGGGTTCCTCGATGATCTTGCCGACGGTGTGTCGGGCGTTCAGGGACTCGGACGGATCCTGCAGGATGATCTGGATGTCTCGCCGCAAGGCGCGCAGCTCCGAACGACCCATGGTGGTGATGTCCCGGCCTTCGAAGAACACGCCGCCGGCGGTCGGCTCGTAGAGCCGCAGCAGGGTCTTGCCGACGGTGCTCTTGCCGCAGCCAGACTCGCCGACGAGCCCCAGGGTCTCCCCGGGATCGAGTTGGAACGACACCTCGTCCACGGCGTGAACCTGGCCGACGGTGCGCAGGAGGATCCCGGCGCGGATCGGGAAGTGCTTGGTGAGTCCGTCGACCCGAAGCAGCGGTTCGCCGTACACGTCGCTCATGCGTCGATCTCGCGCCAGCGGTGACAGGCGACACGATGGCCGGGTTCGCCCACCACGAGTTCGGGCGCCTCGCGGTTGCACAGATCCTTGACGTGGGGGCAGCGGTTGGCGAAGCGGCAGCCGCTCGGCAGTTCGTCGATGCCTGGCACGACCCCGGGAATCGTGGTCAGCACGGTCTTCGGCTCGTCCTCCAGGCGTGGAATGGAAGCCAAGAGGCCCCGGGTGTAGGGGTGCAGAGGACCGGCGAAGAGAGGACGTATGGGCGCCTGCTCGGCCATCCGGCCCGCGTACATGACCACCGCCCGTGAACAGAGTTCGGCGATGACGCCGAGATCATGGGTGATGAAGATGATCGCCATGCCGGTCTCGCGCTGCAGGTCGCGCAGGAGTTCGAGGATCTGCGCCTGGATGGTCACGTCGAGCGCCGTGGTCGGCTCGTCGGCGATCAGGATGTCGGGCTTGCTGGCCAGCGCCATGGCGATCATCACCCGCTGGCGCATGCCGCCGGAGAGCTGGTGGGGGTACTCGGTCAGGCGCTGCTCCGGTGCGGGTATGCCGACCTGATCGAGTAGACCCAAGCAGCGGCGATGGATCAGGTCGGCGTCGAGGTCGGGTTGGTGCAGGAGATAGGTCTCCGCAAGTTGCCGGCCGATCCGTTGCACCGGATTCAGTGCGGTCATCGGCTCCTGGAAAATCATCGCGATGCGGTTGCCGCGGATGTCGCGCATGCGTTCCGGTGCGAGCGACGGCAGGCTCTCGCCCTTGAAGCGGATATCGCCGCCCTGGATCCGGCCCGCTGGCTTCGGCAGGAGACCCATGATCGAGAGCGCAGTGACGCTCTTGCCGCAGCCCGACTCGCCGACCACACCCAGGGTCTCGCCGGCTTCGAGGTCGAAACTCACCCGGTCGACGACGGTGACGATCTCGCCTTCGGTGTCGAAGGCGACGGAGAGCTCATCGATTTCGAGAATCGACACGTCGTCCTCAGCTTGCCGGCTGGACCCGATAGGTCGTGTTGACGATCGTGGTGGGCCCGAAGCTCTCGCCGTCGCTCTTGGCCTCGAGGGTGCGCTCCTTCTCCTCGAGGTCGATCCAGAACAGGCCGCCGCCGGAGAACCCGCCCGTGTCGGCGAAAGCACTGAACATCGACGCTGACGTGCGTGGTGCCAGCGACTCGGGAAGCTTGACCCAACGCCACGCGCCAGCGCGCGTGTAGGGTACCCGGAAGGTCGGAACCACGACCCCGGAGTCGTGCACCATCTGTTCGAGAATCCTCGCTAGCCTCACGCGTTCCTCAAGGCTGGTGGAAGCCCGGTACTGCATGATCAGCGGATCCATCCTCGGATTGGCGTGATTCGTTATGTTGTTGGTCTGCGTCTTGTTGGCGTTTACCGAGTGGAAGTGCTCCCAGTAGCCCGGCGCCAGTCCCCCCGCGGCCCAGCCGGACCACGCGATCTGATGTTTCTTCTCCAGCATCTTCTTGAACGACCCCGGACCGTCCTTTAGGTCCAGAACGAGTTCCAGACCTGCTTTTCGCGCCTCCTCCTGCAGCACCACCAGCCTGTCGGTGTGCTGCGGCCATCCGTAGGTCACCTGGAACGACAGGCGCTGGCCGGCGTCGTTGATGCGGATCCCGTCGCCGCCGCGGGTCTCGAAGCCGGCGGCGTCGAAGTAGGCGTCGGCCTTGTCGAGGTCGAACTCGCGCGGCTGGATGTCGTTGTTGTCGTAGTCGCCGAAGCCGATCTGGAAGGTCGACAGCCTGTCGTAGTCGTTGCGCAGCACGGTGGTGATGACGCGTTCGAAGTCCATGGAGTGGGCTATACCGAAACGCACGCGTTCATCCGCGAGAATCGGGTCGCTCATGTTCAGGTACATGCCCGACGCCTCGGGCTGTTCGTTGTAGAACCAGTACTTGACGATGTACCCGCGGTCGAACGCCGCGCCAGTCGCCTTGTCGTGCCAGTACTGGGGAAGCACTAGGCCCATGGTGTCCAGGTTGCCCTTGAGGAAATGTTGGAACGCGACGTTGGGGTCGCGAATGACGTCGACCCGGATCTTGTCCGGGTTGAAGCGGTGCTTGAAGTACCTGAGGTCGTTGCCCCACCAGTCGGCCTTGCGGGTCATCTCGAGGTACTTGCCCTTGCGGACCTTGGTAACCTGGTAGGGTCCCGTGTTCGGTTCGATCTGCCAGTTGGTGTTCGCCACCCAGTCTTCGTTGAGGACGTGGAAGTGGCGTGGTTGGGGGCCGATGCCGTAGCTGCCATGCATCTCGGCGCCAGGCATCGCGTTCGCCCCCTGGACGCCGTAGGTGTGGTCGTCGTAGCGCTTCAGGTCGCGGATGCGTTCGGTGTAGTAGTTGTTGTACCAGGGGGCGACGATTGCCTTGGAACGCATGAACTGGACCGCGAACACGAAGTCGTCGGCGGTGACCGGGACGCCGTCCGACCAGCGCGCCTTCGGGTTCAGCCGGTAGTAGATGCTCCGGCCGTCGGCACCGAAGGCCCAATGCGTGGCCAGCGCGGGGATCGCCCTGCGGGTATCCGGATGAAGGGCGATGGGGCCGAATTGGTTGGGACGCAGAAAGCCTGCGAACGATCCGTTGGAGTCCGGCCCGACCCGACGCAGGGTGAGTGGGAAACCGGAGATCGAGGTGTGGAACGTGCCGCCGCGCTTGGCATCGGGCGAGGCGAACACCGGATCCTCGTCGTTGGTGATCCAGACCAGGTCTTCTGGCAGCGTGTCCGGCAGCCCATCCCCCTCCCTGACTTCGATGGGGGGCAGCACCACGGCAGTCTCCGGTGGGGCGTAGGGTTCGTGCGTGGTGCCCAGTTCGAGGTGGATGTTTGTCTCGCTGCCGCAGCCCGCGGTGAGCAGGGCGCCAAAGGCGAGAGCGGCGATGTTCTTGGCTGGGCAGTCCATGTCGTCCAACTCCTGTTACTGGTAGTAGGCGTGCTTCTTGGGGTCGAAGGCTTCGCGAACCGCCTCGCCGATGTAGTTGACCATGATCAGCACGATCGAGATCGAGATACCCACCGAGAGGATGATCCACGGTGCCGTGACGATGTGGTTCTGGCCTTGGGCGAGAAGTTCTCCCCAACTCGGCGTCGGCGGTGGCAGTCCGAATCCGAGGTAGTCCAGCGCGGTGAGTAGGAAGATGCCGCCGGCGATCGAGAAGGGAATGAAACTGACGATCACCGAGATCGTGTTGGGGATCACGTGGCTGCCGATCTGGCGGGTGTTGGATGCGCCGAGGGCGCGTGCGGCGAGGACGTACTCGCGGGTCTTCTCCTTGTAGGTCGACGTGCGCATGTTCCAGGTCATCTGGGTCCAGCCGAAGATGACCATCACGACCGCCAGCGTCCAGAAGTTGGGTATGACGATGCTGGTCACGATCATGATCACGTAGAGGCTCGGCACCATGTTCCAGATCTCGATCACGCGCTGGAACAGCAGGTCGAAGACACCCCCCCAGAATCCCATGGCGCATCCCACCGCGATACCGATGAGGTAGTTGCACAGCAGCAGTAGGAAGGCGAAGGCGAAGGCGATCCGGAAGCCGTAGATCAGCCGCGCGAGCACGTCGCGCCCCGTCTGGTCGGTGCCGAGATAGTGACCGGACTCGAACGACGGTGCGTACGGCGGGAAGTAGCCCGGTATCAGGTCGTTCTCCAGCGGGCCGTAGGGGACGGGCGGCATCAACACCCAGTTGCCGCGGTCCTGCTCCTTGAACAACGCCTTGAGATCTCGATAGTCCGTCTCGTACTCGTAGTCCCGGCCGAAGGTGTTACCCGGAATGATGTCGCCGTAGGTGGGGAAGTACAGCTCGCCGTCGTAGGACACGATGAGCGCGCGACCGTTGACGAGAAGTTCCGCACCGGCCGACAGGATGAGGGCGACGACGAGCGCCACGGCGGAGTAGTAGCCGCGCTTGATCGACCTGAACCGCCGCCACTGCTTGACGGTTTGCGGGTTGATTGTGAAACCCTCGCGTAGCCGGCTAGGGCGCTGTGGGCTCCGGCCGGACGCCGAATCTGCGAGGCGAGAATCTGTGGTCGCGGTCTTCACTGACTGGTTTCTCCGCTGCCGAACTTGACCCGTGGGTCGACCAGGGCGACGCAGATGTCGGACAGGATGTTGCCGATGAGGAACAGCAGCGACGACAGCACGAGAATGCCCATGACCACCGGATAGTCGCGCTCCACGAGCGACTCGAAGCCGAGCAGGCCGAAACCGTCGATGTTGAAGATCTTCTCGATCAGGAACGACCCGGTGAGGATCAACGAGATGTTGTTTCCGAAGCCCGTGGCGAGCGGTATCAGGCTGTTGCGGAAGGCGTGACCGAAGATGGCGCGCTTGAAGTCCATCCCCTTTGCCACGGCGGTTCGCACGTACTCCGCGGCGAGGTTGTCCATCAGCGAGTTCTTCATGAGGATCGTCGAGAACGCGAAGCTGCCCGCCGTGTAGGCGATCAAGGGCAGCACCGCATGGATGAACAGGTCGCCGGCTTTGCCAATCAATGACAGTTCGTCGAAGTCGGGCCCGACGAATCCGCCGAGCGGGAACCACTCCAGGTTGGCGGCGAAGATGGTCAACAGCAGCAGGGCGACGACGTAGCTCGGGATGGCGTAGCCGGCGAAGATGACGGCGGACGTCACGTTGTCGAAGGCCGTTTTGTGCCGGATGGCCTTGTACATGCCGAGCGGTATGCACACGCCGTAGGTAAGAATGAGTGTCCAGATGCCGTAGAAGATCGACACCGGGAGACGGTCCGTGATGGTATCCCAGACGGGGTCGCTGTAACGCGTCGACCGGCCGAGGTCGAGCACCAGCACCTTGCCCAGCCACTCGAAGTAGGACACGACAACGGGCTTGTCGAAGCCGTAGTAGGCCTTGAGATCCTCGAGTTGCGCGTCGGACAACGTGCTGCCGCCCTGGCTGTCGTAGCTGGAGGCCGCGGTCTCGTCGCCGGCAAGCCTGGCCTCGCTCATCATCCGCTCGATGGGTCCGCCCGGGACGAGCCGGGTGAGCGTGAAGACGAGGATCGTGACGCCGATGAACGTCGGGACGATGAGCAGGAAGCGGCGAATGAAGTAGCTGGTCATGGCCGCTTGTCCCCTCCCGCGTTTCGGGCTCTCAGCCGGTCGTGCCGTTCACCGTGCGCTCGATCAGCGCGGTAAGATTCTCGTCCAGGTCGTGGGTTCGCGCCAGTACCGTGCCTTCGCCGTCCACCAGGAGGTAGGTCGGGTAGCCGCGGATCACCCAAGTCTTCAGGATCTCGCTCTTCGGTCCGATGTGCCAGTTCGCCCAGGGCATCGGCTCGTCGACCTGGAATTCGGCGACCGTGTCGAGTTCCTCGTCGACACTGATGGAAAGGATCTCGAAGCGCTCATCCGGCAACGACTCGTCCAGCTCGCGTAGCTTGGGTAGCGATTGGACGCACGGCCCGCACCAGGTCGCCCAGAAGTCGAGCAGGACCACCTGGTCGGCGTAGGCGGAAAAGCTCTCCTCGCCGCCGTCCAGGGTCGCCGCCTTGACGTCTGGCAAGGCTCCTCCGACCGCGAAGCCGAAGCTGTTCAACAGGTTCTTCTGGGCCTCGGCCAGCGTAATTGGATCCCGGTCCCTCCGTGTCCTGAACGGTTCGTTCTCGACGTCGTTGCTTAGCCCCTCGGCCGCGGCGAAGGCGGCCTCTCGGTGCTTCTCGCGATCCTCAGGAGCCGTAGCGATGTCGTTGACTTGGCGGATGTGCCTCGATGCCAGGTAGTAGCGGGCCGTGGCGCGGCGCACGGCGTTGGTGGAGTCGCCGGCCAGGGTCTCGAACAGCGCGTCGACGGCTTCGTTCTCGCCGGGACCTACGCGGAAGTCGACGTTCCAGAGCAGCAGCGGCCAGTCCTCGTGGTCCGGGGCATGGCGCATGAGAGCGAGTGCGCCTGCCGCCACGTCGTCGGTTTCGGCAGTCTGTTCGGCCAGAAAGACCGCAGCGTCCACCGTCCGCTCGTGCTCGCCAAGAGCGACGATGGCCTTGGCCGCTGCCGCCGCCGGCTCGATGTCCGGATGCGGCCCGCGCTCCTCCTCGCGGCGACGGTCCTTCTCTTCGTCGGTGGCGTCCGATGCGGTGATCTCGTCGTCGATTTCATGCCACACCTTGTCGAGGTCCAGGTAGTTCTGCACCGGGCCCCAATCGGCCAACGCCACCGTTGCCGCCGTATCGGCGGCGTCGATGGCGTCGATGACGATCTGCGGCAGGAGGATCTGCGGCAGCACCGCGGCGGTCTCGGGCGTCGAGCCCTGCGGGAAGTACAGGTACAGCGGCACGCCGACGCGGTCGTACATCTCGAGCCACTCGGTGATCACCGGATCTTCGGTGGTCCAGTCGGCTTCCACCACCTTGATGCCGCGTTCGGTCATGGCCTCGCCCACGGCATCGGTGGCGAGTGCGGCCCGCTCGTTGGCCTTGCAGCTCAAGCACCAGTCGGCGGTGAAGTAGACGAACGCCGGTTGGCCCTCCTCAATGTAGCCCACAAGCCGTTCGGCATCGAAGTGTTCCAGCTCGAGGTTGCCCAGGGTGCCCGCCGAGACTTCACCAGCGACCTGGGGCTCGGCACGGAAATCCTCGAGCTGGACGCTGGCGACCACGCAGGCGACAGCGCCCACCAGGGCTGTGGCATGCCAGGCCCAGCGTCGCGTGGCACCGGCCGCCTGGCCGTAGGCCCACAGCCCGAACGCCAGCAGCAGCGCGGCGAGAATCGCGACGGCCATGGAAGAAGCGCCGAGTTGGCGACCGACGATCCAAAACAGCCACAACGCGGTGGCGAACATCGGGAACGCGAGCACGGCTCGAAGCTTCGCCATCCACGGCCCCGGTCGCGGCAGAACTCGGCCGAGCGCCGGGACGAAGGACAGCAGCAGGTAAGGCAACGCGAGACCTAGGCCCAGGGCAAGGAACACGGCCAGCGCCACGACCGCCGGTTGCGACAGGGCGTAGCCGAGGGCGCCCGCCATGAACGGTGCGGTACAAGGCGTGGCGACCATCACCGCCAACAGCCCGGTGAAGAAAGCCTTGCGTTGTTCGCTACCGGCGTCGTCGGCGGTTAGCGACTGGCCGACGCCCATCAGCCGCGTGCCGAACTCGAACACGCCCGCGAGGTTGAGGCCGATGGCGACCATCAGCAGGCCGAGACCGAGGTTGACCAGCGGCAACTGCATCTGAAAGCCCCAACCGGCCGCAGAACCTGCTTCGCGCAGCGCGATGAGCGCGACGGCGATGGCGGCGAATGCAACCAGGATGCCGATGGTGTAGAACACGCCGCTCGACCGGGCGGTCCGGCGGTCCGCGCCGGACATCTCGACGAGGCCGAGCGCTTTCATGCTTAGGATCGGAAAGACGCAGGGCATCAGGTTCAGGATGATGCCGCCAAGCAGGCCGAACAGCATGGCCGTGGCGACGCCGGCCACCGTCGTGGTCACGCCCGTCGTACCCGCACCCGCACCGCCGCCGCTAGCCTGCGATGCCGTCCCGGCCGCAGCCATGGCATCGTCCAGCGTCCCTTCGGCGCGGGTGATGTCGAGCAGCACGCTGTGCGGTTGGCCGTCGGCGTCCTGGTGGCTGAGAACGGCCCGCGTGGCTTCGATGCTGTCTGCCCGCGTGCCGGCGGCCATGGAGAAGCGCAAACCGTTGGCGGTCTCGGCACTCGACTGCTCGTCGTAGCGGACAAGGCGCCGGGTCTCGACGAACAGGTACGGGTCCAGTGCCGCGTGGGGCAGGGCGACGCCGATGTTGACCCGATCGCCCACGACCTCGAAACGGGCCGGCCAGTCGACGGCTTCGGGCTGCTTTGCCCTTGCTGCGGCGAAGCGCGCTTCGTTGTCGGTGGCGAGGGCGCCGTCGCCGACCGGCAGCGTCAAGTTCAGTTCAGCGCGCTCCGGCACGCATAGCTCGTCGTCGCAGACGACCCAGCTCGCCCGACCCTTGAGTTCGACGTCGCCCCCCGCCAGCGAAGGAACGGCAATGTCGGCGAGTAGCAGGATGGCTTCGTCGAAGGCGTAGGTGTTGAACACGTCGAACGGGATGACGTGGGGCGCGGGAAACTGCAGTTCGCCCGCCTCGAAGCCTTCCGGCAGGGTCCAGCGGATGGACGCCTCCTTGCCGGCGTCGCCGGGATTGGTCCAGTAGGCGTGCCAGCCGGAATCCGGTTCGAGGTGTAAACCGAGGGTCACCGTGCCGCCGTCTGCCGGCAGAGAGGTCTGCTCGGCGATCAGGTCGACAGTCGAATACTCGGTTCTCTGCTCGGCGGCTTGCACACCGGCGTGCGCTGCGACTACCAGCAGCAGCGCGGCCAGCGGCCAAGGGCGATTCGGTGAGGGTCTCATCTGCATCTGTCGACCGAAGCCGGGGCTCCGAGCCTCTATGTCCAAGAGCGGTGATTGTCAATGTGACGCACACCGGGCGCAAGGCAATGTACGCATGGCCTTCGGTCGTCGCTCTCAACATGCCCGCACGCGGCGCGACCGTGCTACTGTCGCCGGCAAAGCACTGTGCGCCGAGTCCGATGGAAACCAAACGTCCCACCGCCGAGGCGGCCGAGGAGATCCTCGGCGGCTACTTTCCGGTGCTCGACCACGGTTTCGTGGCGCTCGTGGATTACATGGGCACGGACCAGGACATCGAGAGCGCCGCCCGGGTGAGCTACGGCGCGGGGACGCGCCGGGTCAGCCAGACCCGCGGCCTGGTCCGCTACCTGCAGCGCCACGCCCATACCACGCCCAGCGAGATGGTCGAGTTCAAGTTCCACTGCTCCATGCCGATGTTCGTGGCCCGCCAGTGGGTGCGTCATCGAACGGCGTCGGTGAACGAGTACAGCGCCCGCTACAGCCTCCTGCCGCTGCTGTTCTACGAGCCCGAGCACGCTCACTTCGCGCATCAGAGCAGCGTCAACAACCAGGGCCGCGAGGCCGACCCGGCACCTGTCGAACTCCACGCCGACGCCGTCGGTCGCTGGCAGGAACTCCGCCAACACGCCGCCGACACGTACGGCTGGCTGCTGGCCGAGGACGTGGCCCGGGAGCTCGCCCGGATCGACCTGCCGCTGTCGACCTACACCCAGTGGTACTGGAAGATCGATCTGCACAACCTGCTGCACTTCCTGACCCTGCGGGTGGACGACCACGCCCAGTGGGAAATCCAGGAGTACGGCCGGGTGATGGCTGGCATGCTGGCCCGGGTCGCCCCCATCGCGTACGAGGCGTGGCTCGACTACAACGTCCTCGGCGCTCGGTTGAGCCACGCCGAACGAATGGCGCTCGCCAAGCTGCTGCGCGTCGAGGACGGCGGGATCGGGGTGCGCGACGGCGTCTCGGGCCTCGGCCGCGCCGAACTCCGGGAACTGGGACTCGCACCGCGCGAGATTCGCGAACTCCTTGCCAAGATCGAGGCCCCGGATCGACCGGACTTCAGCCTGGACCTGGCGGACATGCGCAGCGCCGAAGAGATGGAAGAGAAGATGCTGGCTGCGGTGCCCGAGCCGGAACGGCGCACGGAGCGCCAAGGCGTTGACTGACCGAGTCGTTCGCGCTCACGGCCTATCACAACCCGTCCCTCGGGGGGTGCGGTTACGCCGACGGCCTGTTCGGGACTTCCTCAACGAAGTGCGGTCATGACGCTGCCGGAAGAGTGGTATCTCGACACCGCGGACAGGCACTGCACCCTATGCGTCGTGGAGCGCGGCGAAGGCCCGCCCGTGGTGGTGCTGCACGGGGGTCCCGGCCACAGCCACAGCTACCTGGCGGACGCGGTCAGGTGCCTCGAGCCCGAGTTCCGGGTCGTGCTCTACGACCAGCGCGGCGCGCTGCTGTCGCCCTGCGACGAGGCGCACATTTCGCACAGCAGCAACGTTGAAGACCTCGAGCTGCTTCGCCGGGAGTTGGCGGGCGACGAACCGGTGCCGATCATCGCGCACTCCGCCGGCGCCATGCTGGCGATGAGCTACGTGGAACGCTACCCGCAGGGCGCACGGGGACTCGTACTGGTGGGCTCGTTGCCCATCCGCTACCCGACGCCCGACGAGTTCGAGGAGCTCTCGATCCCGTTGACCGACGACTCGCAGGAGCGCTACGAGAGGCGCGCCCGGCAGCAGCTTGACGTCGAAGGGCTCGGTGGCGACGTGCTCTCCGCCAAGGATCGGACGCGGCAGTGGCGGATCCAATTCGCTGCAGGCAACCTCTACCACGTGGACCGCTGGCGACAGCTGCGGGGTGGCCGCATCCACTACAACGAGGCGGTGGGCATTGCCACCGCCAAGACGGCTCCACATGGACAGGACTTCACACCTGTGCTGAAGGCGTTTGGCAACCCCGTCACCGTCATCAATGGCGATCAGGAGCACATCCGCATAGGCCTGCCGTTCTGGCAAAGGACGCTCGAGCCTTTGCCGAACGTGGAGTTGGTTGTTCTCAAGGACGCCGGCCACGCGGCTTGGATCGATCAACCGGCGGACTTCGAGACGGCACTCAAGCGTGCCTTGGCCAAGTGCTGAATCTCCACGAGCCCAAGGCTGGAACAGGAACTGCCTGGCGACGAACGGCACCAGTTGCGGTGCTGTTCTTCTTCGGTCGTACCGTCAGGAAGCTCGTCGCCAACGGCACCAACGTGCTGGCGTCCGCTGCGGGCCTGTTCGTACTACTGAAACAGCATGTGCTGCTTGCGGCTACCGCCGTGGTCCTCGTGCTGCTGGTGCTGGCGGTCGTCGCAGTGATCCGCTACCTGCACTTCCGATTCAAGGTGGACGACGAGCGGGTGCTCATCCGGCAGGGCGTCGTAAGGAAGACCCAGCTCGACATGCGGTTCGATCGCATCCAGGGAATAAGCACGGAACAATCCCTCGTCTACCGGATGCTTGGCCTCGTCACGATTCGCTTCGACACCGCGGGTTCCACCGGCAACGAAGGTTATCTACCCGCCGTCACACCCGAATTCACCGACCTGTTGCGGGAGCGGGTCGACACCAGCGCAGTGGCACCCTCCGAATCGGTTGCGGAGACCCGCGGCGCGGTCATCCTCCGTCTTGAACCACGGGACGTGGCGCTCGTCGGCCTGACGGACCCCAGGGTGACCCAGATACTGGTCGCGGGGGTTGCCGTGCTGTCGTTCCTCTACCAAGGGTCCAGGGAGGTGCTGGACGCTCTGTTCAACGTCGCACGCGAGGCGGTCGTGGGGGTCGTGGGCCTCGGTTTCCTTGCTGGCCTTGTTGTCGCGGTGGGGTTGGTGATCGGCGTGGTCGGGCTGCTGATCCTTGCTTCCATCGCGTGGGCCTTCCTCCGCTACCACGGCTTCGAGTTGCGCCAGGAAGCGAGTGCCGTGAGCTCCCACGCCGGCCTGCTGACGCGTAGGGACGTGGTCGTGGAGGTGAGCAAGATCCAGCAGCTGCATGTCGTCCAGGGATTGATCATGCGCCGGTTGCAGCGGTTTCGTCTGGATGCCGTGCCCGCCACCAGCGGCAATGCCGCCCCCTCGTCCGATGCCGTGGAGAAACTCAGGGTTCCGCTGTTGAACGAGCGGCAGGTGGAGGAGGTGCGCAGGCGAACCATCGCCGACGAAAACCCGGCCATGCGGATCGCCCCCGAGTGCGATGCCTATGTGGCGGTCTCGCCGTACTTCATGTGGCCGGGAGTCCTATGGGGAGGTCTGGTCCCGGCCGTCGTCGCTACCATCGTGCTGTCGCTTTTTTGGGGCGCCGCAGGTCTTGTGTGTCTCGCCTGGATCGGGCTCTCGGTACCGTTGGCGTGGCTGCGCTGGCGCCGTCAGGCGTACCTGCACGACGACGACGGCTTGGCGTCCCGATCCGGATTGCTTGCCAGGCGCGTGGACGCGTTCGGGTTCCGCAAGGTGCAGCGGGTGACCGTCCGGCAATCGCCTCTGCAGCGACGCAGGGGACTCGCCACCCTGTCGGTCTCCCTCGCCTCGGGCAATGTCTCGGTACCGTTCATCGACCACGACACGGCCCGTCGACTACGCGACTACATGCTGTTCAAAGCCGAGGTGAACAACAGGCCGTGGTATTGACCGGCCACGTTCGAGTCAGGGTCGCATTGGGAAACGGGTCGGTCCCTTCAACTCGTCCAGGCGGGGCTGGATCCAATCGACCCAGCGGCACAGCGTCGGTCGGGTCTCGCGCGGGTCGATGAGTTCGTGCACCGCGAACGACTCGGCGCGGGGGTAGGGCGAACGGGCACTGCGCAGACGTTCCTCCAGTTCCCGCCGCTTGGCGTCGGGATCGTCGGCGGCCGCGATCTCGCGGTGGAAGGCCACCGCGACACCGCCTTCCAAGGGTAGCGCACCGCTCTCCACGGAGGGCCAGGCAAGGACGTAGTTGTCCGGGGCGTAATGCGCGGCGGTGGCGACGCCGAAACCCTTGTGCACCTGGATTGCCGCCCACGGCACGCTCGCCTGGGCGGCCGCACAGACAGCGGCCATGCCGTAACGGATGGTCCCGTTGCGCTCTGCCTCGGGGCCGATCATGAAGCCGGGTTGGTCGATGAAGTTGACCACCGGCAGGTGGAAGGTGTCGCACATCTCCACGAAGCGGCGGTACTTCTGACCCGCGTCCGCGGTCATCGCGCCGGCGTACACGCGGTTGTCGTTGGCGAGTACACCGACCGGCTGCCCGTCGAGGCGGGCGAGGCCGGCGATCTGGCTGGTGCCGTAGCCCGGCGCGATCTCGAAGAACGAGTCTCGGTCCATGATCATGGCGATGATCTCGCGCATGTCGAAGGGGGCGTTGGAGTCTCGCGGAACGGCGGTCAGCAGTTCCTCCTCCATGCGTTCGGGATCATCCTCCGAGGCGATCCGGGGTGCGCGCTGGTGAATGTTGGTGGGCAGGTAGCTGAGAAACCGGCGGACCTTGCTGAACAGGTCGTACTCGTCCTCGGCGATGTTGTCGACGATGCCGCTCTTGGCGTGGATGTGAGCGCCGCCAAGCTCGTCCTTGGTGAGGCTGACGCCCAGTGCGCGCTCCACCAGGGCCGGGCCGCCGATCATCACCTGCGCGGTGTGGCGCGTCATGATGGAGAAGTGCGACGCGACCAGGCGTCCGGCCGGGAATCCGGCCACGGCCCCCGCCGCCATCGACACCACGGGAACCTCGCCCATGGCGTCGGCGATGATGCGGAACCGGGGCGTGGCGTACACCGGCTCGCCGACGGTGCCGCCGCGCCGTCCGCCGCCACCCCTGACGCTGCCGCCCCCGCCTTCGAGAGACCGCACCAGCGGTATCTTGTACTGCACCGCGAGGTGTTCGGCGTAGACGCTCTTGCGCAATCCGGCGGCGTTGGGTGAACCGCCCTTCAGGGTGAAGTCCTCACCCCCGACCACCACCCGGCGTCCCTCGATGCGTCCGAAACCGACGACGTAGTTGGCCGGCACGAAGCCAGTCAGTTCATCGTTGTCGTCGTAGTCGGGGATGGCCGTGGCCTGACCCTGTTCCTGGAACGACCCGGGATCGAGCAGCGCGTCGATGCGTTCGCGGATGGTGAGCCGGCCGCGGGCATGCTGCTTGGCGATCCCGTCCTTGCCGCCCTGCTGTTTCGCCAGCCGCCGGCGCCGTTGGATCTCTCGAACTTCCTCTTCCCAGCTCATCGGCGTGTCCCGTACTCGAACCCTAGGTTTCGAGGATCGCGATCACCTGGTCTTCCTCGACGGCGTCTTCCTCGGTCACCCGCAGCTCGGCCACGGTCCCGTCTTCCGGAGCCTCTACCGGAATCTCCATCTTCATGGACTCGAGGATCATCAACACGTCGCCCGCGTCGACCCGAGCGCCGGCTTCCACCTCGACCTTCCACACGTTGCCGGTGACCTCGCTCTCGATCTCAAGCTTCGCCATGGTTTGCCCCTCCCACTCACGCGCTGAAGCGCGGCGCGTTTATAGCAGATCGGTCGCGCGACCGCTTCGCTGTCGGCCGCAAGCGGTTGGTCGAATCGGGCAGTTCACCTACACCTTGCCGAGACATCGGCCTACACACGAACGCATGGCGGGCGAAGACAATCGGTCGGGTATTGAGAGCCGTTCGAGGCTGAGCATGGACAGAGTCTTCCACCGATTGGCGGCTTTCCGATCTCGTGCTACGTTTTGCCGCGCGTGCCGCAAGGTGCCGCCGGCCCGCCGCGTGCGCGTGACCGGTACTAGGGGGTTTTGGAGGATCGGCCCATGAGCGAAGCCGTCGTTGTCGAACCGGATGCCGTTGAGTACCCGACGTCGGACGGCAGACCGGTGGCGGAGACCGACCTACACTTTCTGCGCCTGACCGACGTTGCCTACGGCATCCGGAAGTTCATGGCGGGACGCGAGGACGTCTACGTCGGGTCCAACCTGCTGGTCTACGATGAGCAGGGCAATCCCCGAAGCCACCTGTCACCGGATATCTTCGTCGCGTTCGGGGTCGAGGCGGGTCCGAGGGACCTGTTCAAGATCTGGGAGGAGAAGCCTCCCGCGTTCACGCTCGAACTCACCTCGGCTTCGACACGGCGGGAGGACGAGCGGACGAAGAGGCGGCGCTACGCGCAGTGGGGCGTTGCCGAGTACTTCCTCTACGACCCGCGCGCCGAGTGGCTGACGCCCTCGCTCCAGGGTTTGGAACTCAACGGCAAGCGCTATCGGGCGATGCGGGAGTCGGTCTTGGCGAACGGCACGCGAGGCTTCCACAGCGAGACGCTGGGCCTTGACCTGTGGCTCGACGGTAGGGTGCTCAGACTCTACGACCCGGTCGTGGGTGAGAACCTGCCCACACCGGAGGAGGAGGCGGCCGCACGACATACGGCGGAGGAGCGTGCCAGCGAGGAAGCGGCCGCACGACACACGGCGGAGAAACGTGCCCGGGAGGAAGCGGCGGCACGCCGAGCGCTGGAAGCAGACCGGCTTGCGGGCGAGCGTTCCATTCTCGTCCGCCAGGCGGAGTCGAAGTTCGATGGGGCGACGGCGAAGTCGGTGGCGGCGTTGCTGGAAGGGCTGACCTCGACGGACGACCTGCTTCGGGTCGGCGAGTGGCTGGTTGTCGTGGAGAATTCGAGCGATCTTCTGCACAGGATAGGGAACCTGGTCGACGAACGCTGACTACGTCGGTTCCTCCCGGAAACCTCTGATCAAGCCCGTCCATGGGCTTGGCGGCACATCCCTGTGCCGCGCTGGGGAAGCTCTTAATCAGAGCTTCCCCAGCATCCCGGTGTGCAGGCGGCCGGCGATGAACGGCTCGCTGCCGAGGACGTTCTGCAACAGTTCGCGGTTCGTGTCGATGCCTTGGATGTCGAACGCCTTGACGCCGACGAGCGTACGACCGATGGCTTGTTCGCGGGTGGCCCCGGTGCCGATGACCTTGGCGAGCAGGGGATCGAAGTACGGCGTCACCCACTGGCCCTCCGCGTAGCCCGACTCGATGCGCACGCCCGTGAGGTCGGGTGGTCGATAGACCGACAGCCGGCCCGTGGAGGGCAGCCGCCGCCGTGAGTCCTCGGCGTAGATTCTCGCCTCGACCGCATGCCCTTGTGCTGCGACCGTGGCGGGCATCACCTCGCTCAGATGTTCGCCCGCGGCGATGCGGATCTGCGCTCTGACGAGATCGATGCCGGTGATGGCTTCGGTGACGCCGTGTTCGACCTGCAGTCGGGTGTTCACCTCCAGGAACCCGAATTCGCCATCGGCGTACAGGGTTTCGACGGTGCCGAGGCTGTCGTAGCCGTCTAGGGCGCTCGTCGCGGCGGCTTCGATCCCGGCGAGCACCGACCGGTCGAGTCCGGGTGCCGGCGCTTCCTCGATGACCTTCTGGTGGCGTCGCTGCACGGAGCACTCCCGTTCCAGCACGCCGAGGGTCGTGTCGCCATCGCCGATGACTTGGAACTCGATATGCCTCGGCCGATCGAGCCACGTCTCGACATAGACCGCGTCGTTGCCGAAGGCATTGGCGGCCTGTGTGCGGGCTGCGGCGTAGGCGTTGGCCAACTCGGCCTCGCTGGACACGCGAACCATGCCAATGCCGCCACCCCCGGCGGCGGGCTTCAGCAATGCCGGAAGACCGATTTCGCGGGCCGCCTCCATGGCAGCGTCGAGGTCGTTCAGAACACCGCTGCCCGCGTGGACGGGAAACCCCGCCTCAGCCATCGCCTGGCGAGCCCGGGTCTTGTCGCCGAGGGTCTCGATCCACCGGGGGTCGGGCCCGATGAACCGGATTCCGGCATCTTCCACCGCGCGGGCAAAGGCGGCATTTTCGGCCAGGAAACCGTAGCCCGGGTGCAGGGCATCGCAGCGGGACTGTTTCGCGGTCTCGATCAGCCGCGTTGCGTTGAGGTACGTGTCTTGGGCGCGGTAACCCGGCAGACGGGCAGTGGCGGTGGCTTCGCCGAGGTGGGGTGCCGCGGCGTCGATGTCGGCGTAGACGGCAACGCTGTCGATACCCAGATCGCGGCAGGCGCGGGCTACGCGTCTTGCGACGGTGGCGCGGTTGGCGATGAAGACGCGGTCAAACATTCCGGTGCCACTCCTTGAGTTCCCGCCACGCCGCCACGAAGCCGCCGAGCTTTGCACTGCGGGGCGTCGTCGCGCCGCGCTGCGCCGCGGCCTCGACGACGCCGAGGATCGCGGCGACTTCGACCGGTGACAATCCAACCTCGAACATGTCCGTGTCGACGCCGCCCTTGTGGTCCCCCGGTTTGGGTAGCGGTGTACCTTGGCAGTTCGCGAGCAACGTGGCGCGTAAGGGGTCGTCAAGGAGCGACGCCGTCTCCACCAGCATCCAGCGGGACAACACATTCGGCTGGTCGCACAGCGCCTTGTAGCGTTGCCAGTCTATGGGCCGCTCGGCTCAGTGGTGGAAGAGTCTGAGGTCGGTGTGCGCCATGGCGATGCCGTGTTCGCGGCAGGCGGCGATCACCTCGTCGTCGCGGGTCGAACCTCCGGGCTGGGCGATGAAGGCAACGCCGTGTCGACTCGCGTGGTCGACGTTGTCGCGGAACGGGATGAACCCGTCGCTGACGAGTGCCACATCGCGGAGTCTGTCCATCCAGGCGTCGCGTTCATCCACCGTGAGCGCTGCCGGCGCTTGGCGGTCGATGGCCTCGGCGAACGCCTCCTGCTCACCGGCCGTCAGGTCGCCCTCGATGTAGCGCACGCGCCAGTTGATCCGTTCCTGGCGTCGGACCCCACCGGCGAAGTCGAGACCGAGCACTTGCGGGTGCCGGCCCAAGTGCCAGACGTCCGCCTTGGCGCCGGCAAGCTTGGTGCAGTCCACGCGCGACTGCTGGCCGGCGCCGATGCCGATCATCTGGCCGTCGAGGGCGAATCCCACCGAATTCGACTGGGTGTACTTCAACGTCACGAGCCCGAGCAGCAGGTCGCGGCGCGCGTCGGCGGTAAGTTCGCCGCAGACCACCGAGTCGAGGTCGGCTTCGTGCACCTGTCGGTTGTTGCGTTCCTGGACGAGCTTGACGCCGTACACCTCGCGCGACTCGAGCTCCGGCGGCCGGAAGTCGGGATCGGTCTCCACGACCACGAACGAGCCGCCCTTCTTCGCGGCCAAGGTCGCGAGCGTACCCTCCTCGAAGCCCGGTGCCACCACCCCATCGCTGACTACGCTCTTCAGGTAGTCGGCGGTGGCCGCATCGACGGGATGCGACAGCGCCGCGAAGTCGCCGAAGGATGACTTGGGATCGGCGCCCCGGGCGCGCACATAGGCGGTTGCGAGCGGGGTCAGCTCGCGCCCGGCCACTTCGTACACCCCGATCAGATCCTCCGGTAACGGCGTGCCGACGGCCGCGCCGGCGGGCGATACGTGCTTGAACGAGGCGGCGGCCGGCATGCCCAGCGCTCCGGCCAGTTCGGAGACGAGCTGCCAGCCGTTCAGCGCGTCCAGCATGTTGATCATCGAAGGCGTGCCCGACCGGATTCGAACCGCGCCGGATTCGAACGCGGCCCTGCCCTGATGGGGATTGCAGCCGTACTTGAGCTCGGTCGGCACGAGTGCGGTCGCCACGGACAGTCGCTAGGCGAAGAGTTCCGCGCCCGTCAGGCGCCGATAGGCTTCGAGATAGCGGGACATGGTGTTGGCGATCACCTCGTCGGGCAGCGCGGGTCCCGGCGGGGTCTTGTCCCAGCGGCCATCGTCGACCAGCGTCTCCAGGTAGTTGCGCACGTACTGCTTGTCGAAACTCGGTTGCTCGCCGCCCGGCTGCCACTCGTCGGCGGGCCAGAACCGGGAACTGTCGGGCGTGAAGATCTCGTCGATCAGAAGCGGTTCGTCGGCGCCGTCCAGCACGCCGAACTCGAACTTCGTGTCCGCCAGAACAATGCCACGGTCAACGGCGTAGTCGCGCGCCAGGCGGTACAGCGTCAGGGTCTTCTCCTCGAGCCACAGCATCGTCTCCTCGCCGACGACCTTTGCGCCCTCGGCGAAGCTGATGTTTTCGTCGTGGCCGGTCTCCGCCTTGGTCGAAGGTGTGAACAGCGGCGTCTCCAGGCGGTCGCCGTTCCGCAGACCCCGGGGAAGGTCGATGCCGCACACTTGGCCGGTACGCTGGTAGTCCCTCCAGCCACTGCCCGCCAGGTAGCCTCGGGCGATGCATTCCACCGGCAGGACACGGGTCTTGCGGCAGAGCATGACGCGGCCGTCGAGTTGCCGACGCTCCTCGTCGGTGAGTCCCGGAATGTCTGCGGCGTCGGTGGAGATCAGGTGATCGTCGACCACGCCTGCGAAGTGGTCGAACCAGAACTTGGATATCTGGGTGAGCGCGACGCCCTTGCCGGCCGCGCCATTTGCGAGGACAACGTCGAAGGCGCTGATGCGGTCGGTGGCGACGATGAGCAGCGCTTCGCTGCCGTCGGCCAACTCGACGTCGTAGAGGTCGCGGATCTTGCCGCTGCGCTTGTTGGGGAGAGACAGATTCGTCTCCATCACGAGTGTCGGCACGCGTTCTCCTTGTAAGTCCGGACATCGACCGAAGCAGCCAAGATTGCTTGACATCCGCGCCCACTGCAAATGCCTGCCGCCCGTGTCTGTCACAGGGAGGGTCGGTTCGCCAAGACGGGCGACCGCAACGCGTCCGCCAGGACGCGCGGTCGCTCCTACATACCTCCAAGCGCTTGGGCGAAGTCCTCGATCAGATCGTCGATGTCCTCGATGCCGGCGGAGATCCGGATCAGCGAGTCGGCGATACCCATCTCGGCGCGGCGTTCGGGTCCTATCTCGTGGTAGATCGTGTGGGCAACGGGAATCGCCAGCGTGCGGTTGTCCCCGAGGTTGGTTGACTTGACGACCAACTCGAGGCGATTGAGTAGCGCGAACGCGTCCACATCGTCCGTCGGTTCGAAGCTGAACAGTGCGCCGGGATGGCGGAACAAGCGTGTTGTCCGGCCATGCTGGGGATGATCGGGAAGCCCGGGGTAGTAGACCTTGGCGATCTTGTCGTGAGCGGCGAGAAAGTCCACGAGGGCGCGGGCGTTGGCGCATTGGCGTTCCATGCGCAGCGCCAGCGTCTCGGCGCCGACCGCCAGGTGGTGCGCCGACTCGGGGCCGAGCGTGGCGCCGAAGTCGCGCAGGCCCTTCTTGCGAATCTGGGTGATGGCCCACCTTGAAGGGTCGCCCCTCTTGTAGGTGTCGTCGATGTTGTCGAACGTGGTCCAGTCGTACCGACCCATCTCGGTGATGGCACCCCCCACGGCATTGCCGTGGCCGCCGATGTACTTGGTCAGACTGTTGACGATGAGCGAAGCATCCACGTCCACGGGCTGGAACAGGTACGGCGAGGTCATGGTGTTGTCGACGACGTAGATCAGGCCGCGTTCGCGGCACAGCGTGCCGATTCCTTCGAGGTCCGTAACCTGGGTTCGCGGATTGGCGATGGTTTCGACGAATACGAGTCGGGTCTCCGGTCGTAGGGCCTCCTCCACCGCATCCGTACGCGTGGCGTCGACGAAGGTCACGTCCACGCCCTGGGCGGCGAAAGTCTGGAACAGGCTGGTGGTGTTGCCGAACAGGTAAGCGCTCGACACGAAGTGGTCGCCGCGACGCAGCAGCGCGAACAACGCCGTGCCGATGGCAGCCATGCCCGTGGCGAAGCAGACCGTGGCGACACCGCGCTCCATGGCGTCGATCTTGGCTTCGAGGGCCGATACCGTCGGATTGACTTGGCGCGTGTACGAGTAGTTGCTGCTCCTTCCCTGGAAGACGTCGACGAGGTCCTGCACGTCTTCGTAACCGTAGGCCACGTTGGCGTGGATCGGCTTGTGGAGAGAGCCGTGCTCGACGCCGCCCCGCCGGTCGGAGTGGAGTGTGGATGTAGTGAAGCCGGGCATGACCTTCGTCGTGTGACGGGGAGGCGGACTATAGCGCTATCGATGCAGGTCTTCGAACAGCGGGAACACGCGCGCCAGCGCCGACAGGGCGAGGGCATGCCGCAATCGCCCGTCGTTCATGGCGATGCGCATGTCGGCCAAGGACATAAGCTCGAGACCGATGGCTTCCCCTGGACCGGGTTCCGGGTCGGCGACGCGTTCAACGCCGTCGGCGAGGTAGTGATGGCAGAGATGCGGATGGATGGCCGGATTCGGTTCCACGGCGCCGAGGTAGGTCCATTCGCCGCCGCCGTAGCCGGTCTCTTCGAGAAGTTCCCGCTTCGCGGCAGCAAGGGGCGTCTCGCCCGGATCGACCATACCGCCGGGGGTCTCCAACGTGCGTGCGCCGATGCCGAAGCGGTATTGGTCGACCATTACCGAGAGACCGTCCGCGGTGAGCGCGACGATGTTGATCCAATCCACCGATTCCAGCACCAGGCGTTTCAGGACCGGATCGCCCGCCGGATGCCGCATCCAGTCGAAACGGACGTCCAGGATGCCCAGGTTCGGACCCCGTTCGGAGCGGACCCGGTGCCAATCGAGTGTCGTGTCTGGGTTCATCAATACCCCGTCAGTTCCATGTAGCCGCGCCCCGCGCGTATGCCATCCTCGTCCTCAAGATACGCCACGCCCTCCCAGTATCGAACCGAGGTGTCCATGACCTGATCCTCGAACGCTGCACGGATCGTGAACCGCTCGTCGTCGCCCAGAGCGAGAGCCCAGGCCACGGGCCAGCCGCGCCAGTGCTCCGTCGCCTTCATCGTGAAGTCGCCGGCGGTGAGTTTCCGGGGCGGCGCGTCGGCGAACGAGAGCGTCCCTGCGTTGAAGGCATCGGTCTGGCCGTCGATGCGGCGCAGTTGGTAGAGCATGAGGTCGCGGCCATCGTCGAGATGCAGGGCGAACCAGTCCCACCCAGCGTACTCCGGCGCGAGCACGCTCGTGCTCCACTCCCGGTCCAGCCACGCGTTGCCGGCGACGGCGTGGGTTTCGCCGCCGATGGAGACGTTCCCCCGAGCTTCGATCCGAGGGGCGGAGTAGTAGTGGGAAGCGTTGTTCGCGCCCTTGCGCGAGAGACCGTTCTCGCCTTGGCGAACAAACGGCCGGGTGCCCGACAACGTCAGCTCGACCCCGAACTCCGGAGTCGCGGCTTCAAGGCGAAGCGGCCAGAAGTCGATGGCGGCCGAGGCGAGGGTCCAGCCGTCGATGTGCGCGCGGAAGGGCGTTGCGTCCACGCCTGCAAGGGCGGTATGGCCGCGGCTGAAACGCTCGGCCTCGTAGTGGCGCTGGCGGGTGACGTCCGAGACCGCCAAGTGCCCCATGTAGACCTGTCCGGTTCGCCATGCCTCGGTGCCGTCGACGACGACGTCGTTGCCGGCCCGTGGTTCGATGCCTTGGCGGAACAACGTGAACTGAATGCCGTACTCGCGACCCGCGGTCGTGGCGACGACCGCTGTCAGGTACCACCATTCGCTTCGATAGGCGGGGTGCGGACCGTGGTCCCGGGGAAACGCGAAGTCGTGGGGCCGGTCCGCCACGGCGAAGCCCGCGTTCCGAGCATCGTCGGCACCGAGTACCGATCGCAGGCTCCTGGAAGCCGAGGGTGTAGGTTCGGAGCAACCGGCGAGGAGGGCGCAGGCGAAAACGTGGGCACCGACGGTCGTCATCAATGCACGTCGTGGACTCATTTCAAACCTCGCCACGAAACGATGCGCGGTAGGCAGGGACTGCGCCAGCGGCGACCGCACCCCCCAAGCCGACCAGCACGGGAACCACGACGGATGACGGAACCACGCGAAGGTCGATGGTCCAGCCGAATGCGGCGGGATTGACGAAGTCGCACAGCACCCACGCGACGACGAATCCCAACGGCACTGCGGCGCCGACCGCGATGCCGCCGAGCGCCACGGCCTCGGACATCCCCAAGCGCCACAGCCCGGCCCGCGAATGTCCGACCGCGGACAGCAGCCGGAATTCCGGGGCGCGGCTCGCCTGCAATGCGGTCAGTGCGGCGTAGAGGCCCAAGGCCGCGACGAACAACGCGACGGAGGTGAGCGAGCGACTGACCACGAATGTGCGATCGAACACCGCCATCGCCAATTCGCGCACAGCGGAACGGTCGCTGACCCGGTCGACGCCGAAGCGCTCGCTCAAGACAGCGGTCAATCGCGGCAGAGCCTCCGGATCGGCAAGCACGGACGCCCGCCGCCATCCGATCGTTGTGCTCTCGAACGACGACAGGAACGCGTCCGGCACGATGATTCTTGGTGCCGGGGCGCCGAAGTCGCGGAACACGTGAGCCACGCGAACCGCGAGGCGGCTGCCGGCGCTGGCGATCACAACGGTGTCCCCCGGCTCGAGGTCAAACAGACGCGCGCCCACTTCGTTCAACATGACGCGGTGGCTCAACGGGCCGTCGAAGCCGTAGCGCGCGGTTTCGGCGGCATCGAGGCGGGCGACGCGCACGTCGACAGGGCCCTGTTCGATGCGCGCCCGGAAGTCGCCGTAGCGGCGGATTTCCCTGGCGCCGGGGAGCTCGGCAAGACCAGTGGTGTCGAGGTCGTCCGTGACGCTTACGCTGATGCCTTCCCAGAGGCGCACGTCGAGCATGGCCGCGAAGTCCCTGCGCAGACTTTCCACCATCAGGTCCATGCCGATCGCCACCGCCACGGCGATCGACAACGCCCCGAGTGCGAGACGAATCTCGCCGCTGCGTACCGCTGCCGCCCGCAGACCCGAACGGGTGCTGAGCGAACGACCGAACGCGGCCAGCCGCCGCACGGCCGCACCGGCCGCCGGCACAACATGAACTACCTGAACGAGGCAGACTGCGAACAGGGCGACGAAGGCCGCTGCCAGGGAGCCGCTCGCCAGGCTGGCGACGGCCACGAGTGCGGCGACGAGCCCGATGACGACGCGAAGCAGGGGCCGCGACGGGCGGTCGCCCCGAACCACCAGCGGTCCTAGGACCGACACCAGTACGCCGCACACCAGTGACTTTCCGACCACCCAGGCGTCCAACGACGCGCCCGATCCAAGTAGTGCCGCCGCGCCGACGCCAGCGGACTGCAGCAGGGTGTCGGCCAATAGCATGCCCAGCGCCATTCCCGCGACCGAGCCGAGGACGCCGATGATCAGCCCTTCGGCGCAGGCCGTCAGATGTAGGGCTCCGCGGGATGCGCCGAGGGCGAGCAGGCGTTCCTGTTCGGTTCGTCGGCGCGCCGCATTGGAGACGCTCGCTTGGAATGCGATGAACGCGGCCATCAGCAAGCAGAGCAGGGAGAGCATGCCGAGATTGAAGACGATGGCGTCGGCGAACCGCCGGGACGGGTTCCAACGGCTCCTGGCCGTCACGGTGTAGCCGTCAATGACCGGATCAGCGTAGCGGGGCAGGCTGGCGGCGATTCCCGGAAGCAGGCCATCGACCCAGTCGAGGAGGCTCGGGCGGACACCCGCGGTGCGGATCCAGATGGCGTCAAGCTGCTGTTGCCGACCAAGCAGTCGTTGGGCCGTGGGCAGATCGGCCATGATGATGCTCGTGTCGGACTCGACCAACGTGACAGGAGTTCCGGCGATGGTGCCGCCGTCGGCGGCGATGTCGACGGCCGTCGCGGGCGAGACGATCACCACGTCGTCGACCAGGTAGCGGGTCAGTTTTGTGCCGTCGTACGGTTCTCCTTCACCACCCGGCCGCCAACCCCTTTGCGAGCCACCGTCCTTGATATCGCATTCCACGCAGACCGCCAGCGGATCGAATCCCATGATCCGCCGTGGCTGGCCGCGCACGGAGACGAATCCCTCGATCACCGGGAACATCGCTTGGATGCCGCGGAGCGGGTCGTCGCCGCTCCGCCAGCGCCGCCGCAGTTCGAAATAGTCGGCTTCGTCGAGGGTCTGTGCCGACACGACATGGGTGTGCCCCCCGACGGTCGGGTCATCGAGGCCGGCCCTGATCGACTGGCTTACCACGTGCACGGTGACGATGGCCAATACGGCCAGCACGACGCCCACGAAGGACGCTGTGGGTCCCACCGGGTGGCGGATGGCAAACCGTGCCTGGCTCTTCACGAGGAGTGGGATCATGGCCTCACGCCAAGGCGACGACTTCGTCGGCTCGCTCGGCGATCCGCTCGTTGTGGGTCGCGACCAGCAGTGCGCAACCTGCCTCTGCGACAGCCTGCCAAAGCAGGTCGGTTACCCGGCCGGCGTTGGCGGCATCCAGATTGCCAGTGGGTTCGTCGGCGAGAACGACGGCTGGTTCATGGACCAGCGCCCGCGCGATGGCGACGCGTTGCTGCTCGCCACCGGAGAGGGTCGCCGGGAATCGCTCGGCGCATTCCGCGACTCCGAGCGCTGCGAGCCTCGCGAGGGCCGTTTCTCGATCGGTCGGCAGGCGATTGAGTTCCAAGGGCAGAAGAACGTTCTCGACCACGGTCAACGTCGGCACGAGGTTGAAGAACTGGAAGACGAAGCCGAGGTGCCGACGCCGATAGCGGACGCGCTGCCGCTCGGATGCGGTAGAGACCAGGAAGGGTTCCTCCCCGGACACCTCGAACCGGACCTCACCCTCGTCGGGCACGAGCACGCCGGCGACAAGATTGAGCAGTGTGGACTTGCCCGATCCACTCGGACCCCAAAGCGCCGCGGCCCGACCCGGGACCAGATCGAACTCGACGGTCCCCGGCACCCGCCGCACGGTGTCCCCGTCTTCGAAGCGCTTCGCCGCGCCAAGAACCTTGAGCATGAATGCCCGACTGACCAGCTTCGTACCCGCTATTGTCACCGCCGGCGAACTCCGCGGCCACTCAGCCGTTCGTCCCCCAACGAATTCGCGTCAGCGATTTCGAGTCGACCGCGGCAGCGGTCGCGTCGTCAGGGTGCGATCGAGAAGCGGTCGCGTTGCAGCCCTTGCTGATGGAGCGCGTCGCTGACCTCGCCGAGATGGCGTCCTGTGCTCACGGCCCCCAGCAATTCGGCAACATTGGAATAGCGCGCCACGGTGCGCAGGGTCGTCAACGTGGGATGGATCATCTGCCAGCGATCGGCATCGAAGTTGGCCAGCGCGTCGTTGGCCGTAATCCAGGAGCCGGAAACCGTCTCGCCACGGTGACCGACGGCGCGTTGTCCCTTCGGCATCGCGGTCACGAAGAAGCGGGTATCGAAGCGGGCGGGGGCGGACTCCGGTGTGATCCAGTGGCTGAAGTACATGACGCGGTCGGTGGCCAGCGTGAGATTCTCGCGCCGTGCCAGCGAGGCGATGCTCTCGTCGCCACCGATCAGCGCGTTCCGGTACGCCTCGAACCGGGCCGCCTCGGCGTCGCTCGCGGGCTCGAATAGCGACCCGGACCGGTAGGCGAGCAGTACGCCGCATTCCTCGAAGCACTCGCGAATCGCCGTCACCCAGTACCGCAAGCCGCCGCTGTCGATGCCGAGGATGTAGGACGCCGAGGGGTCGCCCAGTCCGTGGCAGAGGTGGGCCAGACCATCGTCGTCGCCGTCCACCTTGCCGCCGGGAAACACGTGCAGGTTCGGGAAAATGCCCCGACCGGGGCGCTGCACCATGAAGACCTCGATGCCGCCAACGCCTTGTCGGACAAGGAGTACCGTTGCCGCCTTGCGAATGCCTTCCGATTCGGCTGTCAAGTGTCGTCCCTTCACCGTTCCCCGCGTCATCTTATCAGCGGGCGCTGCACGCGACCCCTGATCTGTTAGGCTCCGCGCGAAGGGGTTCGGGCATACCGCCCAAGGACGCAACGGGCTCATCGATGGACAGTGCTAAGAAACCTCTGATCAAGCCCGTCCATGGGCTTGATCAGGAGCAAAACAAAAGCGCGGTTTTGTTTTGCTCACAAATTCAATGGCTTGCGCCATCGAATTTGGCGGCACATCCCTGTGCCGCGCTAGGGAAGCTCTTAATCAGAGCTGCCCTACAGGGCAAGTTCCTGGGTTTCGTCGCGTTGTTGACGACATTGACGGTCGCCGCCACCGAGCCCCCATGTTCGAATCCCGACTACAAGCACGGCATCGCCTACCTGCTGCCCCTCAAGTACGGCGCGGATTTCACCCATTTCGAGTGGACCAATCCGGATGCGCCGAAGACGGGCACGATGCGTCTGCCGTCGCTCGGCACCTTCGACAACTACAACAACATCCTGGAGAAGGGCCGGATGGCCGCCGGATTCGATGTCGGTGGTGGACTGGTCTACGACAAGCTGCTCGAAGGGGCTGCCGATGAGCCGGTGAGCGCCTACGGCCGGCTGGCCGAGGGAGTGGCGAAGGGACCTGATCTCGACTGGGTCGCCTTCAAGCTGCGCGACAACGCCTACTGGCACGACGGCGAGCCGATCACGGTGGACGACGTGCTCTTCACTTTCGAGATGTTCCTCGAACACGGCTCGGTGGCGATCCGTACCGCCTTGTCGGACCTTGAGCGCGTGTTCGCGTTCGGCGAGCGCGAGGTCTGCTTTGTGCGCAACACGGAACGGGAGGTCAATCCCGCCCTGCCGTTCGCCATCGGTGGCTACAGCATCCTGCCGAAGCACTACTGGGAAACCCGCGACATCACCAAGACCACGGTCGAGCCGCCGATGGGTAGTGGTCCCTACCGGTTGAAGCGCGCGGAGACCGGGCGGCTGCTGGAGTTCGAACTCGACGAGGACTACTGGGGCCGCGACATCCCGGTGAACCGCGGCCGATACAACTTCTCTCGCATCAAGTTCGACTACTTCAAGGACGACGGCGTGATGTTGGAGGCGCACAAGAGTGACGTCTTCGACATCCGCGAGGAGGGCGTATCCAAGAACTGGGCGACCCAGTACGACTTCCCTGCCGTTCGCGCGGGGCTCTTCAAGCGGGATCTGCGCAAGCTGACGCGCGTGGAGGGACTCTGGTGGCCCATTTTCTGGAACACCGAAAAGCCGCCTTTGAACGACGTTCGCGTGCGCGAAGCCCTGTGGCTTCTGTACGACTTCGGGTGGACTAACCGGGTGCTGTTCTACAACTTCTACCTAAAGGGTGTGAGCCTGTTCCAGAACTCACCCATGGCACACAGCGGTCTGCCGAGCGAAAGGGAACTGCAGTTGTTGGAACCCTGGCGCGACCAAGTGCCGTCGCGGGTCTTCACGGAGGCTTTCGATCATCCGCCGAGCACGGGCTACGGTCTGCGGCGGGACCGGATCAAGCGTGCGCTCGCGCTCTTCAAGGAAGCCGGATGGGAGATGCGCGACGGCGACATGCGCAACATCGAGACGGGCGAGCAGCTGAGCCTGAACTTCATCGGCGTGTCGTACTACTCCATCCGGCAGAACCTGTCGCTGATGGACAATCTCGCGCGGGTGGGTATCAAGGCCTCTGGACGGTCGCCGGAAGTCTCCCAGTGGCTCTACCGCAGCCGGACGGGCAAGTTCGACGGCAACTCCAACCGCTGGGGACCGGGCCATATGCCGGGGCTTGCCTTGCGCAATTGGTTCGGCAGCGAATCGGCCGGCCAGGACTACGGCCAGAACTGGGCACGAATCCGCGATCCGGTGCTCGACAGCCTGATCGAGTCGATCATCTCCGCGAAGACCGCGGAGGATCTGTACGCGGCAACGCGCGCGCTCGACCGTGTCTTCCTGTGGAACTTCTACCTGATCCCACTCGGCTCGCAACCGGGTTTCCGCCTGGTGCACTGGGACAAGTTCGGCGAAGTGCGCCGGGATGATCTCAACCGGGTACCGTTCGTCGATGCCTGGTGGTGGGACGAGGACAAGGCGCGCCGCGTCGAGGAGGGACTGGCAGCGCTCGGCGACTAGGCGCGTCGCAGTTGCGTGCCAGAGCTTTGACGGAGCATCGGTGCAACGTCCCATCGAGAAGCCGCTCGGCACGCCGGTCGAGGAACTCGACACGCCGGCGTTGATCGTCGACATCTCGCAGCTAGATGCGAACCTCGCGACATCGAAGCGTGGGCCGGCTCGCGATGCTAGTACCCGGGTGGAGGCCTGGGTCCACAAGACACCCGCCATCGCCCGACGCCAGCTTGAAGGCCTCGGCCTCGCCGGGCTTGCGGTGCGTAGCGTTGGCGAGGCGGAGGCCTTTGCCGCCGCGGGCTTCGACGACATCCGGATTCTGCGGCCGCCGGTGACCGTGCGGTCCCGCGAACGCATCGAACAGCTGCGCCCATCTGTGCGCATCTCGCTCGACGACGACGGGCCGTTGTGGGGCGAAGATAGTCTTTGCGGTGCCGTCACCGTGTCCGCCCGCGTGACCAGCGTGCCCCAGGCGGGACTCGCCATCCACGATTGCGGCCAGAAGGCGATCGGCCGGGACCTTGGTGACCCTGCGGTGGTGGGGCGCGACGACTGCGAGACGTCTTCCGGTAGCGCGGAACACGGTGTCGTGCGTTGGCGGCAGGGCTCCGACTTCGCCATCGGCGACTGGCTGGAACTAGCGCCGGGCGATGTCGCCACCGCATTCTCGTTGCACGACTTCGCCTACGGTGTCCGCGACGGCGTGCTGGAGGCGGTTTGGCGAATCTCGGCTCGGGGCGCTTTCTCGTGATAGGCGATCCGGTCGAGACACTCGAGACGCCCGTGCTGGTGGTGGAACTGGATTCTCTGGAGCACAACCTCGCCGTCATCGCCGACCACTACCACGGCAAGTCCATCCGCGTTCGCCCCCACGGCAAGAACCACAAGTCGCCGAGGATTCTGCAGATGCAGATTGCCGCCGGCGCGACGGTGTCGGGCGTCTGTGCAGCCAAGGTGTCGGAAGCCGAAGTGTTCGCCGAGGTTGGCGTGGACAACCTGCTGATCGCCAACCAGGTCGTCGATGCGCACAAGATCGCGAGACTCGGTCGGCTGGCCGAGCGGGCGGACACCATGGTGGCCGTGGATGCGTTGGAGCAGGTTGATCTGCTGGCAACGAGGACGAACAACGCGACCCTGGGCGTGGTTGTCGAGATAGACACGATGATGGGCCGGGGTGGTGTGCGGACCGTCGAGTCCGCGGTGGCGCTCGCGCGGCGCATCGTGTGGACGCCGGGTCTTGAGTTTCGGGGTGTCATGAGCCACCAGGTTCCCACGCGAAGGCCGCCAACCCGCCG
The DNA here is from genome assembly GCA_009839505.1 of Gammaproteobacteria bacterium. Taxonomy (GTDB): domain Bacteria; phylum Pseudomonadota; class Gammaproteobacteria; order Pseudomonadales; family Azotimanducaceae; genus VXYL01. Next base: position 83,465 of record VXPO01000155.1, on the reverse strand, counting down.
CCAGCGTTTCGCCGAGGGAGGGCGCTACATCGGGCGTGTGCTCGAGGTCAAGCGCGCCATCGAGGCCGCAGGCATCCCCGTGGGGTTGGTCTCGACGGGCGAGTCGTGGACCTACGATGTCGCCGCGACCCATCCCGAGGTTACCGAGATCGAGGCGGGCACCTATGCGCTGATGGAGGTGCCCTACGCCTACATGTCCGAGTTCCGCTTCGCAGCCAAGATGATGGGGCGCGTGGTCGAGAAGCCCGACCGACGTACCGCCGTGGGCGATGTCCCCATCGACGCCATCGGCGCGCCCAACGGCCTACCCACCGTCGACGGCGTTCCCGGCGTGGTCGTCACCGGACTGGATCACCACGGGGTGACCCTGACCTCTGAAGGGGACATGCCCCTCGCGCTCGGCGATAGCTTCTTTCTCTTGACCCACCAGCAGGACATCACCGTGAACCGTTGGGACCGTCTTGTCGGTATTCGCAACGGGGTTGTGGAGACGGTGTTCGAGGCCTTGGCCAGGGGCTGCGTGCACTAGGAAAGCTGCGAATGCGGGTCGCGCTACGGACATCGTGCAACGTGGCGCGGTCACACTGCAGAAGCTGCGGTGCTGCAGACCGGCCAAGGACACATAGAAAGTGGTTGACGCGCCCCCTCTCCGGGGGTAGTGTCCGGGTGAAATGTGGGAAATAATGGGTTAGACGGGCTTCGTTTGGACAAGGATGTGCTGTTGGTCAGGGACGACCACCCACGTTCGAGGCGGAGAGGGGCCCGCCAACGCGACTGGGAACGGTGTTTCGGGGCATTTACAAGGTCAGTCTGGACGAACGCGGCCGGATCGCTGTTCCGGTTCGCGTTCGCGAGATGCTCCGTGCCCGCTCGAACGGCAAGGTGGTGGTCACCATCGACCCGCGGGACAGGTGCCTCCTGCTGTACGCCCTTGAAGACTGGTCGGCCGTGGAGAAAGAGCTCACGGACCTGGCCAACCTGAAGCCTCAGGCCCGCTACCTGCAACGCACGCTCGTGGGCCATGCCCTCGACGTGGAAATGGACAACGCTGGCAGGATCCTGCTGTCGCCGCCGCTGCGCGAGTACGCCGGGCTCGCCAAGCGGGTCGCGGTACTCGGGCAAGCGAACAAGCTGGAACTGTGGGACGAGGACGCGCTGAAGGCACACCTCGCCGACGCGCATGAGCAAAGTCAGGCCATGGATGATCTGGAAGGGCTCGATGGAGTGCACCTCTAGTCCGCCTGACAAGACGGGGGACGGTTCCCCCGAAGCCGACCACGCGCCGGTGATGCTGGAGGAAACGGTGAACGCGATCGCCGTTGACCGAAATGGGGACTACGTCGATGCCACCTATGGTCGTGGCGGCCATGCACGCCACCTGCTCGCCTGCCTGTCGCCAAGGGCGAACGTCCTAGTCATCGACCGAGACATGGACGCCATCGCGAACGCCCGCCGACTGGCCGCACGGGACTCCCGCGTCCGCGTCGGCCATGGCCGGTTCGGCGCATTGCGGGAGCATCTGGAAGACGGCGCCTGGGGTCGTCAATCGGGCGTCATGTTCGACGTCGGCGTGTCCTCCCCCCAGATCGAAGACGCTCGCCGGGGATTCAGCTTCGACCGGACAGGTCCGCTGGACATGCGCATGGATCAGCGTGACCAACTCACGGCCGCGACCTGGCTGAACGGCGCCCGGCAGTCGGAGATCGCGGATGTGATCCGGCGCTTCGGCGAGAAGCGGTACGCGTCCCGGCTTGCCAAGCGCATCGTCGCCGCGCGACCGCTTCACACGACTGCGGATCTCAAGTCGTTGGTCGCGACTACGCTGTCTCCGTCGAGGCGGGGCTCCATGGCCGGTGCCTACGCTCGCGTCTTCCAAGCCGTTCGCATCCATGTCAACGACGAACTGCAGGAGCTCGACCGTGGACTGGACGCGGCCTTCGGTGCACTCAAGGTTGGCGGCCGCGTGGCGGTGATCACGTTCCACAGCCTCGAGCATCGCTTGGTAAGACAACGCTTCCGCCGCTGGGTCGAGGGCCCGGCGCTGTCCCGACGCATGCCCCCGACGGATGCTGCGGAGCCGGTGGCGCGGCGCATCGACACGGTGGGTAAGGGCGTGCGGCCTTCCGACGCCGAGCGCGATGCCAACCCACGTGCGCGTAGCGCTCTGCTACAGGCGGTGGAAAAGACCGGGGAGCGCGTCCAGTGACGCAACTGGCTCATCCGGGACGGTGGATGCTCGTCGGCGTCTTGGCGTGGCTTTCAGTGGCGGTTACCGGCGTGCAGTCGGCTCGACAATCGGGGGAAATGCGCGATCTGTTCCAGCGCCTGTCGACCAACCAGCAGACCCAAGACGGGTTGCTGGCGGAATACCGTCTGCTCTTGCTCGAACGCGCCACCCTGGCCGCCTACCAGAACGTGGAGCGCATAGCGGTTGAGGAACTGGACATGGAGTTTCCCGAGGAAGTCCGTCAGGTTGAACGGTGGCGGCGCGGCGAGCGATGACAGCCTGGCGCCACCACGCACTCTTGCTTGTCTTGCTGGCGCTGTTTGGTGCTTTGGCGGGCCGCACGGTCTACCTGACGGTAACCGAACGCGACTTCCTGAAGGAGCAGGGCGAAGCACGGTCCGTACGGGTGGTCGACATCCCGGTGCACCGGGGCATGATCTTCGACCGCAACGGTGAGCCGCTGGCGGTTAGCGCGCCCATGAACTACCTGTGGACGGATCCCCAGGATGCGGCTTTGACGGCGTCTGACCTGGAACGCCTGGGGGACGTCCTCGGAACCTCGCCGGAGTTGCTTCGCCGCCGCATCGACTCGGGGGCCAGACGATTCGCGTACTTGGCTCGCCGCCTGCCGCCGGGCACTGCGAAACAGGTGGCCGGACTCGCCATCGACGGCGTCCGAATCGGGCGCTCCTACCATCGTTTCTACCCTGCCGGGGAGACCGTGGCCCACATCGTCGGCCGTACCAATATCGACGATGTGGGCCTCGAGGGCATCGAGTTGGCGTTCGACGACTACCTCGCCGGTACGCCGGGCGCCAAGCGGGTGCTCCGAGACCGCAAGGGCGGCACGGTGAAGGATCTCGACTACGTCAAGGATCTCGACTATCTGCGGGCACCCGACTTCGGTGGCGATGTGGCGTTGTCGCTGGACCTGCGGCTGCAGTTCCTTGCCTACCGGGAGCTAAAGGCCGCGGTGCAGACCAACGGCGCGAAGTCCGGATCGCTGGTAATGCTGGACGCGGCGACCGGAGAGATCCTGGCACTCGCCAACCAGCCGTCGTTCAACCCGAACGACTGGCGCGCCCGGGGCGAGCAGGACGCCCGCAACCGGGCCATCTCGGATCTCTACGAACCCGGTTCGACGGTCAAGCCGTTGACGGTGCTTGCCGCTCTCGAGAGCGGTTTCTTCGCGGCGGATGACGTGATCGACACGGCACCGGGTTACTTGAACGTCGACGGTAAGCGAATCGAGGATCCATCCGACCGGGGTGCGCTCACGGTCGCGCAGGTGCTGGCGAAGTCGAGCCAGGTGGGTATCGCCAAGATGGCGTTGGAGATGCCGCCCGAGTCTGTCGTCGGGGCGTTCCACCGGGCGGGCTTCGGCGACTACACCGGCTGCGATCTCCCGGGGGAAGAGATCGGGACCGTATCTACGGCCGACCTCGACAAGCCCATCGGAAGAGCCACCATCGCCTACGGCTACGGGCTGATGATCTCGCCGATGCAGCTTGCCCGTGCCTACTTGGTTCTGGCGAACGACGGGGTGCGCAAGGAAGTGCGGATTCTCGCCGACGGCGTGGCGCGCGAGAACGAACGGGCGGTGTTCGACCCCGACGATGTACGCACCGTGGTCGACATGATGCGCGGTGTCGTGGCGCCCGGAGGTACGGCACCCAAGGGGCGCCCAGCGGGATACACGGCGGCGGGCAAGACGGGCACAGCCCGAAAGGTCCGTGCGGGAGGCTACGACGACCGGGCGCATGTCGCGTTCTTCGCGGGATTCGCGCCGGTCGAGAGCCCTAGGGTGGTGATTGTCGTGGTCGTGAATGAACCGAGCCGAGGCGTGTCCAGCGGCGGGAGCGTCTCCGCACCGGTGTTCGCCGCGGTCGCCGAGCGGGCGCTCCGCATCCTCGGTGTGCGACCTTCCCCGGATGCCGTCACCGCGGAATGGGGTGCCCGTGGTGAACGCAGCCTGGACTTGGAGAGCCAGCCAACGTGACGACCGGGATGCATCTCGCCGAACTGCTCGGCGATGACAGGGCGCCGGACGTGGTGGTCGGGGGAATTGCCTGCGACTCCCGCCGAGTGCGGCCCGGCGACTTGTTCATCGCCTGGCGCGGACGCGTTTTCGACGGCCACGACTACGTTTCCGAGGCAGAGGCGGCGGGTGCCGCGGCCGTCGTCTCGGAAAGGCCCGTGGAGTCGGGCGTCGCCAACCAAGTGGTGCCGGACATTGTGGCCAGGCTCGGCGAACTGGGTCACCGGTTCTATGCTGCGCCGAGCGGAGAACTGGACGTCATTGGCGTTACCGGGACAAACGGCAAGACGACCGTCGCGTACAGCATTGCCCAGGTACTCGACGCTGGCGATCCGACGGGCTACATCGGCACGCTGGGGTGGGGTCCGACTCGGACACTGTCGGCGTCCGCCCTCACTACCGAAGATGCAATCACCGTGCAGTCACATCTGCGGTCCCTGGCCGATGCGGGGATCCGGCGGGTTGCCATGGAGGTTAGCTCGCATGCCTTGGATCAGGGGCGCGTGGAGAAGGTCGACTTCGACATCGGTGTGTTTACCAACCTGAGCCGTGACCATCTCGACTACCACGGTTCGATGGAGCGCTACGCGGCGGCCAAGAGGAAGCTCTTCCAACCGAGCCTGCGACACGCGGTGATCAATGCGGACGATGCCACCGGCTGCGCCATCGGCGACGCGATCCGTCAGCAGGTCGAAACGACTACGATCGGCGAACGGGGTGCCGTCCGATGGTCGAATCTCGCCTTCGGTGCCCATGGCATCGACGGAGAGTGGTCGACCCCGTGGGGGCGCGGCGCGTTCTCCCTGCCGGCCTTCTTCGGCGAATTCTCGGTCTACAATGCGGCATGCACCTTAGCCGTCTGCTGCGTGCAGGGCGCGGGGTTCGGCGATGTGGTTGAGACCATGGCGAAGCTCCCAGGGGTTCCCGGTCGGATGCAAGCCGTGTCTTCGTCGCCAACGGTGGTGGTGGACTACGCGCATACGCCGGATGGACTTCGTGCGGTGCTCGCGGCGGTACGGGCGCACCTCGACGGTACCGGCAGGACTGCCGGACGCGTGATCACCGTATTCGGTTGCGGCGGGGACCGGGATCGAGGCAAGCGCCGGTTCATGGCGCGGGCGGCCGAAGCGGGGTCCGACCTCGTGGTGGCCACTTCGGACAATCCGCGCTTGGAAGACCCGGAGCGCATTCTCGACGACATCATGGCCGGATTCTGGAATCCGCATTCCGTGGTGCGCATCGAGGACCGGCGCATCGCCATTGAGACGGCGCTCGAGCGGGCCGATATCGGCGATATGATCGTCCTGGCGGGCAAGGGCCACGAAGACTACCAGGACATCGGCGGAGAACGGCGCCCTTGGAGTGATGCCGAGGTTGTTGCTGAACTGCTCGGTGGAAGCAGCCCGCACGGCGAGGGTCGCTCGCATGGCGACCGGGGTCGCGCGGGTAGCGCCAACGGGGTGTCCTGATGCTGCTCTGGTTCACCGACTTCCTCGCCAACCATGTCAGCGGCTTCGGCGTGTTCCACTACCTGACCTTCCGGACGATGGTGGGAGCGATGACCGCCTTGGCGATCTCGCTGCTGGTTGGACCGACGATGATCCGCAAGCTCTCCCACCATCAGATCGGTCAGGTGGTCCGCGACGTGGGACCCGAGACGCACTTGCAGAAGGCCGGCACGCCGACCATGGGCGGGGCCCTCATCCTAGTCTCGGTCATCGCCGCGACGCTGCTCTGGTGTGACCTGGGCAACCGCTACGTGTGGATCGTTCTGGGTGTCGTCGTGGCCTTCGGGGCGATCGGCTGGATGGACGACTACCTGAAGGTGAGCGAAAAAAGCTCGCGCGGACTGACGGCGGGGAGGAAGTTCCTCTGGCAGTCCCTGGCCGGACTCGTAGCCGCCGTGGTGATGTTCAAGACCGCCGGTTTGCCGCAGGAGACGGCCCTTATCGTGCCGTTCTTCAAGGAGGCCGCGCTACCCCTCGGCATCGGCTTCATCGTGCTGACGTACCTGATGATCGTGTTCATGAGCAACGCCGTGAACCTGACCGACGGCCTAGATGGGTTGGCGACCCTACCGACGGTGATGGTGGCGGCGGCGCTGGGGTTGATCGCCTACCTCACGGGACATATCGAGTTCGCCAACTACCTGCAGATTCCCCACATCCCCGGGGCCGGGGAGCTGGCGGTGTTCTGCGGCGCGCTGATCGGTGCCGGTCTCGGATTCCTCTGGTTCAACACCTACCCGGCCCAGGTCTTCATGGGCGATATCGGCGCATTGGCCTTGGGTGCGGCCTTGGGTGTGGTCGCCGTCGTGGTTCGCCACGAGATCGTTCTGCTCATCATGGGCGGGTTGTTCGTTGTCGAGGCGGTGTCGGTGATCATCCAGGTGGTGTCGTTCAGGCTCACCGGCCGGCGGGTCTTTCGCATGGCGCCCATCCACCACCACTTCGAACTCATGGGTTGGCCGGAACCCCGGGTGATCGTCCGCTTGTGGATCATCACGCTCGTGCTGGTCCTGATCGGTCTGTCCACGCTGAAGCTGAGATGAGCGGCGAGCTTTCAGTCGTCATCGGCCTCGGGGCGACGGGGTACTCCTGCGTTCGCCACCTGGCGCCCAAGGAGGCTCTGGGTGTCATCGACACGCGGCCGGAGCCGCCGTACCTCGAAGACGTGCGAAGGAACTATCCGGATGTCGCGGTAATCGAGGAATCCGATTGGCGCGGCGACTTGGCGCGGGCGAAACGCGTCGTCGTCAGCCCCGGTGTCGCCCTCGACCACCCGCTGGTGAGTATGGCCCGCGCGGCGGGCGTCCCCGTCACCAGCGATGTCCAGCTGTTTCTCGAGGCTGCGGAGGAGGTGCCCGTGGTGGGCGTGACCGGCACGAACGGCAAGAGCACGGTCACGACGCTGGTCGGTGAGCTGATCAACGCGACCGGTGTCCGAGCGGCCGTGGGCGGCAATCTCGGTACACCGGCGCTCGAACTCCTCGATGGGGACTGCGACATCTACGTGCTCGAGCTGTCGAGCTTCCAGTTGGAGAGGCTGGAATGCCCGGGACTCGCCGTGGCGGCGCTATTGAATGTCAGTCCGGACCATCTCGACCGGCACGCGAGCCTCGCGGCCTATGCGGCGTGCAAGCGGCGGATCTACACCGGTGCCGCACGGCTCGTGTACAACGCCGACGATCCACGCACCGCGCCGGGTGAACCCGACCTGTTGCGCGTTCCGAGCATTGCGCTGAATGGCGAGCCCCGATGGCGGCTCGAAGGCGACGCGTTGGTGATCGACGGTCGTCGGCTCGCAGTCGCCTCCCTCGGCCTGCGGGGTCGGCACAACCAATTGAACGCCTTGGCAGCGGCTGCGATCGTCCACCAGGCGGGGATGGCGGTGGACGAGCAGGCGCTCGCATCGTTCCGCGGACTGCCCCACCGCTCTGCGCTCGTCGCCGAGATCGACGGTGTGGCCTATATCGATGACTCCAAGGCGACGAACGTCGGTGCCTGCCAGGCCGCACTCGACGGCTTCGGTGCCGGCGAACGGAATATCGTTCTGATTGCCGGGGGCGACGCCAAGGGTGCGGAATTCGAAGCCTTGGCCCCGTATCTACGCCGCCATGTATCGCGCCTCGTGTTGCTCGGCCGGGATGCGGAGATGGTCGCCGCACCTGTCGCGCAGGAGGTGCCGAGCCTGCGTGCCACGGACATGGAGCAGGCCGTGCGCCTCTGCCGTGCGAGTGCCAGACCCGGAGACACGGTGCTGCTCTCGCCGGCGTGTGCCAGCTTCGACATGTACGCCGACTACAACGCACGAGGGGACGACTTCGCGGCCCACGTCCGGGCGCTTGCGGCTTGCCCATCTCCCGGCGCGGTGGCAAAGCGGTCGTCTGCGCCGGGCCTCGATCGTACGGGAGAGGTGGCATGAGCGAGCGCCTCGACCTGACCCTGATCATGACTTGGCTGATGCTCGTCGTGACGGGCCTGGTGATGGTCGTCTCGGCCACGGCGGCGCTCTCCGGCGGGCCGACGTTCTACCTGACCAAGCTCGTGTTCTTTACGGCAATCGCGGTGATCGTCGTCGCGGTGCTGGCGCGCGTTCCCCTGCGCTTTTGGGAAGTGGTGCACAAGCCTTGCATCCTGCTCGCCATCGCGATGTGCGTGGTGGTCCTGTTGCCCGGCGTGTCCGAGGAGGTGAAAGGCAGCAGGCGGTGGATCGATCTCGGGTTCTTCCAGCTCCAGCCCGCGGAAGTGGCCAAGTTGCTCGTGGTGGTCTACGTCGCGGGATATGTCGCTCGTGCCGGCGACCGCCTCGCGAATAGCTGGCCGGCGCTGTTGAAGCCGCTGGGGTGGATCGGGCTGCTCTGTGTGCTGATCCTGCTGCAGAAGGACTTTGGCAGCGTCCTGGTGATCGTTGTGTTGACCGGCGGCATGCTGTTTCTCGGCGGCGTACGCGCGCGGGACTTCTGCGTTCTCGCCATCGTGACCTGTCTCTGCCTGGGCGCCGCCGCCGTTTTGGAACCCTACCGGGTGGAACGCCTGTTGACCTTCCGCGACCCCTGGGCGGCGGCGTTCGGCGGTGGCTATCAACTGACCCAGGCGCTGATCGCTTTTGGCCGCGGCGGGTTCCTGGGTGTCGGGATCGGCGAAGGTGTGCAGAAGCTGTTCTATCTGCCCGAGCCTCACAACGACTTCATCTACGCGGTGATTGCCGAGGAACTGGGACTCGTGGGTGCCATCGCGATACTCGCGGTGCTTGGCTTCGTGACGATCCGCTGCTGTCGGATAGCGCGGGATGCCGTTGCCGAGCGACGCGTCTTCGCCGGCATGCTCGCCTACGGGGTGGCGTTGCTGCTGGGCATCCAGACGGTCATCAACGTCGGCGTCAACACCGGTGCACTGCCCACCAAGGGCCTGACGCTCCCTTTCGTGAGTTTCGGCGGCAACAGCCTGGTGGTCTGCTCGGCGCTGATCGGGTTGGCGATCCGCGCCCACTACGAACGTCGGCGGGTCCGTCCGCCGATCCGCGGCCGCTCGATCGACGGCCCGTCGCCGATGGCGGAGAAACCCCATGCGGTGTAGGGAATCTTCCGCGCCGGGTGCCGAGAGTCTCGTGTCCATGGGATCGGTTCGAAGCGTTCATTTCGTGGGGATCGGCGGTACGGGCATGTGCGGCATCGCGGAACTGCTGGTCCGTGACGGCTTTACGGTCACCGGATCGGACCTGGTCCGATCGGAGGCGACCGATCGGCTCGCCGCGCTGGGCGCGACCATACGTGTCGGCCACGCGCCCGAGGCCGTCGTCGGAGCGGACGTGGTCGTGACCTCGAGCGCGGTGGACGGCGACAACACCGAACTCGTTCACGCGCGCGACCTCGGTCTGCCGGTGGTGGCGCGCGCGGAGATGCTCGCCGAACTGATGCGCCACCGCCACGGCATCGCGGTGGCCGGGACGCACGGCAAGACCACCACCGCGAGCCTGATCGCCAGCGTGTTTCGCGCCGGGGAGCTGGATCCGACCTACGTGATCGGTGCACCGGTACCTAGTACACCAGAGCGCAGTGCGCTGAATCCTGCCGAGAGCAATGCCGGCCTCGGCCGTGGTCGCCACTTGATCGCCGAAGCGGACGAGAGCGACGCTTCGTTCCTGCATCTCAGCCCGGTGATCGCCGTAGTCACCAATATCGACCGTGATCACATGGACGCCTACGCCCAGAACTTCGATCGGCTGCTGGACGCATTCGTCGCCTTCGGCCAACGATTGCCCTTCTACGGCACGCTGGTGGTGTGTGCCGATGATCCCCACGCTGTCGCCATTCCGACTCGCATCGACCGGGCCGCGCGTAGCTATGGCTTCAACGCCGCAGCGGATTTCCGTGCCGTCGACCTCGAAGGAGGCGAGGGTTCTTGGCGGTTCACCGCTTTGCGCCCGAGCGGCCCGGCTCTTCGGGTGTCGCTGCCGTTGCCAGGCCGTCACAACGTACAAAACGCCATGGCGGCGATTGCCGTGGCAGCGGAAGAAGGCATCGCAGACGAAGCGATCCTCGATGGTCTACGGCGGTTCAAGGGGGTGGGACGGCGTTTCGAGACGGCAGACTGCATCGTCGCGGGCAATCGCGTGACCGTGGTGGACGACTACGGACACCACCCGACGGAAGTGGCGCGGGTCGTAGAGACGGCCCGCGAGCTCTGGCCGGATCGCCGCTTGGTGATGGCCTACCAACCGCACCGCTACACGCGTACGCGGGACCTGCACGACGAGTTCGTGGCCGTGCTGGGTGACGTCGACAGACTGTTGCTCCTCGATGTCTACGCAGCCGGTGAAGAACCGATCGAAGGTGCCGACAGCCGAACACTTGCCCGCGACGTTGCCGCGCGTGGCAACGACCAACCGTTGGTCGCACCTGATCCGGGCGAGGCGACCGAAAAGCTGCGGGCGGAGATCGCGGACGACGATGTCGTCCTGGTCCAGGGTGCGGGGGACGTCAGCCTGATTGCCTATGCGCTTAGGGAAGAGCCATGGTCCGCGTGACGCTTTGGATCGTTGTGCTGGTCGCTGCGGTTGTCGGTGGACTTCGCTATGCCGACGCGTTGGCAACGATGGGCGTGAGCCGGGTAAGCGTTGAAGCCGACTTGACGGAGTCGGAACTCGGCCAGGTACGCCACGCGGTAGCGGCCGAACTCGCACGGCCGGGCGTACGCGGTGTGGCGGACGTGTCCCGGGCGGTCGAGCGTCTCGGGTGGGTTCGCGAGGTGCGCGTGCGCCGCGAATGGCCCGACAATCTTCGCATCGCCATCGTCCGCGGGACCTTGGCGGCCTCGTGGGGTGGCGAGGGCTTTCTGACCACCGCCGGCGATGTCGTTCGTTTGCCGCCCGACGACGGGCAGCCGCCGGACGACCTGCCGGTGCTCAAAGCGTCGCTGTCGGACGGCTTTCAGGCCATGGATGTGTACAACCTGCTGAGTGGCTCCGCGAGGGATGCGGGTCTGCGTATTGCCCGTCTCGAGGAGGACCGCGCAGGAAGCTGGACGGTCGAACTCGGCGACGGCACGGAAGTGGTCCTGGGTACGACGGCGTTGCGTTCGCGTTTCGAGCGCTTTCTCGCGGTGTACCGAAGCGTGCTTCGCGACACGGTCGCGCAGGTCGAGAGGATCGATGCCCGCTACCGCGCAGGGGTCTCGGTGCGGTGGAACAGCAACGTGCAATTGGCGGCCGTTCACGCGGCCCCTGAAAACAATCCCTCGCGTGCGTCGGTGACGGTCGGGCACGGCCTTGCGCCGGGAGGTAACGCGCGATGACCAACAGTAGCGGACACAGGATTGTCGGTCTCGATATAGGCACGAGCAAGGTGGCTGCGATCGTCGGCGAAGTCTCGCCGAGCGGCGACCTCGAGGTGATCGGCATCGGTTCCCATCATTCGCGCGGTCTGCGCAAGGGAGTGGTCGTTAACATCGAATCCACGGTGCAGTCCATCCAGCGGGCCGTGGGCGAGGCCGAGTTGATGGCCGACTGCGAGATCGACTCCGTGTACGCCGGAATTGCGGGCAGTCATATCCGGGGTATCAACTCCCATGGCATCGTTGCCATCCGCGAACGAGAGGTCCTGCGTCAGGACGTCTCTCGGGTCATCGATGCCGCCCGGGCGGTTGCCATACCGGCGGACCAGAAGGTACTCCACACCCTTTGCCAGGAATACATCGTCGACGACCAGGAAGGCGTTCGGGAACCGCTCGGCATGTCCGGCGTTCGCCTAGAAGCCAAGGTGCATCTGGTCACCTGTGCGGTCAATGCCGCGCAGAACATCGAGAAATGCATCGAACGCTGTGGGCTCCAGGTGAGGGATGTGATCCTCGAACAGCTGGCGTCGAGCATGTCGGTACTCGATGACGACGAGCGGGATCTTGGCGTCTGTCTGGTGGACATCGGCGGAGGGACGACCGACATCGCGGTATTCACCCAAGGCGCGATTCGACACACGGCCGTCATTCCCATCGCCGGCGACCAGGTGACCAACGACATCGCCATGGCACTGCGCACGCCCACCCAGCATGCCGAGGAGATCAAGATCAAGTATGCGTGCGCGTTGACCCAGTTCGCCGGACCGGAAGAAACCATACAGGTGCCCGGAGCCGGGAGTCGGGCTCCGCGGGAGCTGTCGCGGCAGGCGTTGGCCGAAGTGGTCGAACCACGCTATGAAGAGCTGTTCACCCTGATTCAGGGCGAACTCCGACGATCAGGCTACGAGGAACTCGTAGCCTCCGGCATTGTGTTGACCGGAGGATCGTCCAAGATGGAAGGGGTAGTGGAACTGGCGGAGGAGGTCTTTCACATGCCCGTGGCACTCGCCGTGCCCACGCGTGTGGCAGGACTTGCCGACATAGTCAGAAATCCGATCTACTCTACGGGCGTCGGCCTCCTGATGTACGGTATGGAACAGGAGAGCAAGGACGGCCAGCGAATCCGCCGGGGGCGACGCAACAAAACGTTCGATCGTCTCAGGAGTTGGTGGAACGACAACCTGTGATCCGGCCCCGGGTCACAGGTTGGCTAAGGAAGGCATAAGACGACAAGGAGTCATGAGATGTCATTCGAAATGGTAGACACCCCGCCGCGCAGTGCGGTCATCAAGGTGATCGGAGTCGGCGGCGGCGGCGGCAACGCGGTCCAGCACATGGTGAGGAGCTGCGTCGAAGGCGTCGACTTCATTGCCGCCAATACCGATGCCCAGGCGTTGGACAACGTTCACGCACCGACCACGCTGCAGCTGGGAGCGAACATCACCAAGGGTCTGGGCGCGGGCGCGAGCCCCGAGGTGGGACGCCAGGCGGCGATGGAGGATCGCGACCGGATCCATGAAGCCCTCTCCGGCGCGGACATGGTGTTCGTGACGGCTGGAATGGGTGGTGGAACGGGCACGGGGGCGGCGCCGGTGGTCGCCGAGGTGGCGAAGGAACTCGGTGCCTTGGCGGTGGCCGTGGTGACCAAGCCGTTCGAGTTCGAGAATCGCACCAAGGTAGCCGAGCAGGGGATCGCCGAGGTGAGCCAGCACGTGGATTCCGTGATCGCCATATCCAACGACAAGCTGCAGGACGTTCTCGACGACAACGCCTCCATGGACGAGGCATTCGCCGCCGCCGACGATGTTCTGCTCGGTGCCGTCCGAGGAATTTCCGACATCATCATCCGACCCGGCAAGATGAACGTCGACTTCGCCGATGTGCGGACCGTGATGTCCGAGCGTGGCATGGCCATCATGGGCACGGGCCAAGCCTCGGGCAGCGACCGGGCCAGTGTGGCGATCGAAGAGGCCGTGCGCAGCCCCCTTCTAGAAGGCGTCGACCTGAGCGGGGCTCGAGGCGTGGTTGTGAACATCACGACCGCGCCGAGCGTGGGGGTTCGGGAATTCCACGAGATCGGCCAGGCGGTCCGCGGCATTGCGTCGAAGAGTGCGACGTTGGTGATCGGCACCGTCAACGACGAAGACCTTGGCGACGAGATGCGCATCACGATCGTGGCCACCGGGCTGTCCGACGGGAAACCCGAGCTCGTCAGGGAGCCCGTGCCGGTGCCGGCCAAGACCGGAACGTTCGACTACGCCGATTTCGACCGTCCCACGGTGATGCGCAGGAGCGCAACGGACGAAGACGCCGGGGCCCGGCCGCGACCGGCGGACGCGGACTACCTGGACATTCCAGCGTTCCTCCGGCGCCAAGCCGACTAGCAAACCTCTGATCAAGCCCGTCCATGGGCTTGATCAGGAGCAAAACAAAATCGCGGTTTTGTTTTGCTCACAAATTCAATGGCTTGCGCCATCGAATTTGGCGGCACATCCTTGTGCCGCGCTAGGGAAGCTCTGAATCAGAGCTTCCCTAGTCTTGACGTTGGCGGGCTCGGGCACGCGCCAGCTCGCGGCGGCTGGCGGGGCTGTCGGGGTCTAGTTGGATGGCGCGCTGGAACTCGGCTATGGCGGTGTCGAGCCTTCCGAGTCGGGCGTTCGCCAGCGCAATGTTGTGGATCAGCGATGCGTTGTCCGGTTGGATCTCGCGCAACCGCTTCCAAGGCTCGAGTGCGGCTTCGAATTCTTCGACAGCCGCATGGGCACTACCGAGGTTGAGGTAGGCGTCCGTCAGTCCGGGATCGAGGGCCAGCGTGCGTTGGAAGAGAGCGATGGCATCCCGGTGCCTGCCCTGACCGAAGCGAAGCGTGCCGAGATTGAACTGTCCCTGCGGATAGGACGGATCGAGGGTCGCCGCGCGCTTAAGGGAGGCCTCCGCGGCTTCCACGTCGCCGATCATCATCTGTGTCAGTCCCTGGTGGCTCAACAGGACGATGTCGTCGGGGCTCCCGGCGAGGCCCCGGGCGAAGAATTCCATCGCCTCGGCGTGCCGACCTTGGCGTGACAGCACGGTGGCGAGATTGCCGAGGTCCTGGGGTGTGCCCGGACGGATCGAGAGCACCTTGCGGAACTGCGCCTCGGCTGCGCGTAGTTCGCCGCGTGCGGCGAGGGCCGTCCCAGCCGAGGCCAGCGCGTGCGAGTTCGCGGCGAGTCCTCGCATTGCGTCGAGCGCCGGGTCGCGGGGTGCCAGCGGCGTGTCGTGGACCTTGGCGAGCCATTCGGCGCGTACGGCCAGATCGGACTCGCCGAGCCGTGCATGGACCCGGGTGAGCAGGGGATAGATGCTGCCGTCGGTCGGCGTCAATTCGGCGGCTCGTTCAAGCAGGGACCGCGCTCGCGGCAAGTCGCCCTCGACGAGCGCCACTCTGGCCAATCCCACGCGTGCAAAGCTGGACCGGTCATCGGCTTCGAGCGCTGCCAGGAAGGCATCACGAGCGTCGTCTGAGCGACCCAGCTGCCGAAGAAGCTCGCCCTGGGCGACAAGAACCGTGGCATGGCGCGGCGCCCGCTTGCGT
Source organism: Gammaproteobacteria bacterium (assembly GCA_009839505.1). Classification (GTDB taxonomy): domain Bacteria; phylum Pseudomonadota; class Gammaproteobacteria; order Pseudomonadales; family Azotimanducaceae; genus VXYL01. Next base: position 68,292 of record VXPO01000155.1, on the reverse strand, counting down.
GCCTGCTCGAAAAGCGCCACCGCAGCGTCCTTGTCGACCTGCGAGGCGGCGTGGGCAGCGAGGTAGGGCCACTGGTAGTCGTCTCGGTCCAGCCGAATTGCCTGCTCGTAGCAGACGAGCGCCGGGGTATACAGCTCGTGGGCGTGGTAGACCCGCCCGAGCCTTCCCCAGGCGATGGCCGAGTGGCGGTCGCCCTCGAGGTTACGTGCGACGGCGTCGATCAGGATCCGGACGGGTGCCTCCATACCCCGGGTTTCGACGGTAGGGATGTTGGGGATGGTGGATTCGGACGTTTGTTCCGCACATCCGGACAGAACCAGTGCAGCAAGTGCCGCGACCAGACGGCGATTCCCGACGATGACCATACTCAGGCGCCGACCGTGCTTCCCGTGCCCTTGCGGATCACGGTCGACAGGTTTGCAGGGCTGCCAGGGAACCGCTCGCGCGTACCGTCGGGCCAGATCACCTCGATGGCGTCGACAGCGTCGGCCGTTCCTAGTCCGAAGTGCACCTGTGCGTCGGCGCTCGACAGATAGCTGGTGGCGTGGACCACGGGCCTCATCTGCCAGGTATCGCCTAGCCGCACACTCACCGTGGCGCCGATGGCATCCCGACGCACGACCGGGTCGGCAAGGCGAAGTTTGAGCCAGTTTCCCTTGCGGGGAATGTCGTTCCGGTAAAGGCTTGCCGGGCCGTTGGCGTTCGTGACCAGAATGTCCAGGTCGCCATCGGCATCGATGTCGGCGGTGAGCAGACCGCGGCTCACTTCGGTGGCCGTGCAGAAACCAGGGCTTTGGTGGCAGTGGTCGTCGAACCGGCCTTGGCCGTCGTTCACCATGAGCAGGTTCGGCTCGGCGTAGAGACGCCGGAAGATGTCTGTTGGCGACTCGCCGTTCGCGGGGCCGGCCGAGTCGGGACTGCGCTGTACTCGGCCGTTGGCCACCGCCAGATCGAGGTCCGCGTCTTGGTCAAGGTCCGCCAGGGCGACGCCGAAACCGGTGTCCGCGATGCTCGGATAGCCGACACCGGACAACGCCGAGGAGTCCAGCAGCATGCCCATCGAATCCGCGACGTAGAGGGTATTGGTCTCGCCGGCCAAATGCGTCATGAGCGCATCTGCACGCAGGTCGCCGTCGACGTCGCCCAGGGCGATGCCCATGCTGGCCTCGTTAACGCCTTCGATGTTGGTGGCGACGCCGAACCGCACGGCGCGATCGACGAACCTGCCGCCGCCCTGGTTTCGCCAGAGTTGATTGCGCTCTCCGTCGTTGGCGACGAGGAAATCATCCCTGGCATCGCCGTCGAAATCGAAACACACCACCCCCAACCCATTGCGGGCCGTCTCGGCGATGCCGCTCGAGGCGCTGATGTCGTCAAACCGGCCACCATCGTTCCGATACAGGCGGTCGGGGACGCCGCGGTAGATGTTGGGGCCGCAGTAGTCGGGCTCGCCCGTGCCGCTCGCGCAGGCGTGGGGCGGCTCGTTGGTGACGTAGTTCGCGATGTAGAGATCCAACAACCCGTCGTCGTCGATGTCGCAGAACGCGGCCGACGTGGACCAGCGCGAGCCCTCGATACCGGCGTTCTCGGTGATGTCGGAGAAGGTGCCATCGGCGTTGTTCCGGTAGAGCCGGTTGGGACCGACGTTCGTGACCAGGAGATCGAGGTCACCGTCGTTGTCGATGTCGCCAAGGGCCACGCCCATGCCGAAACCGGTGTCACCCAACCCGGCTTCTTCCGTGGCGTCGAGGAAGACCCCGTCAGCGTCCTGACGAAACAACCGGTTGCCGGAGACGAGCGCCGGGTCGGTTTCCGCGTCGGCGTTGACGAAATACACGTCGAGGTCGCCGTCGTTGTCATAGTCGAAGACCGCCAGGCCGGATCCCATCGTTTCCGGCAACAGGAACTCGCCCTCGACGCCCGACGTGTGGTGGAAGAGCAGACCGACTTCGGGTGCCGTGTCGACGAACCAGTCCTCGCCTTGGCCTGGGGGTTCGCAGCCGATCGGCACAACGACCAGCGCCATGCCCACGACGCGTATTGATGGTCTCATCGGCTCAAGTCCGTTGCATCTGCCGATGGATGGTCAGCAGGGCGGCTACTGCCGGTCGAATGGCCGAGTCTGTTCCATCCGTTGCACGGCACCCATCGGGAAGTCGGCGGCAGTGTAACGGGTCAGGCCTCGGCATGAGCGCTTCGAAATCGCGATGCATCCGACGGGTACAGCCTGTCACGGACGCGCCGACAAAAAGTCCAGCCGACACACAATGTTACAAATGCCCAATGGCGGTTCGGATAGTATCTGGGCGCGACGAATGGGTGGGGAAACACGCTGGGGGAGCAGGGTTCGACCATCGTAGGAACCCGTCTGCCATTGACGAGACGCGGTGCCCGATGTTGACCGATCCAAAAACTGGTTGCGTGACTTGATAAGACAGAGAACCCTCTCGGAAGAGGTTGCTACGGCGGGGGTGGGGCTGCACACGGGCGACGACGTCGAGTTGACGATTCGACCGGCGCCACCCGACACCGGCATCGTGTTCGTTCGTTCCGACCTCGGCTGCGATGCACACGTCAAGGCCTGTCCCGAGAATGTCGTCGACACCCAGCTCGCCACGAGCCTGGGCAGCGGGCAAGTCCGGGTCTCCACCGTGGAACACCTGATGGCCGCCTTCGCGGGTTTAGGCGTGGACAACGCACTCGTCGAGGTTAACGCCGTGGAGTTGCCCATCATGGACGGCAGCGCGGCACCGTTCGTGCGGCTCATCCGTGCGGCCGGGATCGTGGAGCAGCCTGTCCCGCGGCGGTTCATCGAAATCACCGGGGAAGTCTGCTGGACCGATGGGAGTGCATCGACCCGCCTAGCTCCGCACGACGGGTTTCGCGTCGAGTACACGATGAACTACGACCATCCGTTCTTCCGCAGGCAGTGCCAGCACGCCGAGCTGGACTTCTCGTCCCGTACGTTCATCCGCGATGTGAGCCGGGCCCGGACCTTTGGGTTTCTCGCGGACATCGAGCGACTGCGTGCGATGGACCTCGTTCGGGGTGGGAGCTTGGAGAACGCGGTCGTGGTCGACGACGACGGTGTCCTCAATCACGAGGGCCTGCGCTACGAGGACGAGTTCGTCCGCCACAAGATGCTCGACGCGATTGGCGACCTCTACTTGGCCGGACACCCGATCATGGGCACGTTCACCGGCTATCAGTCGGGGCACGGCTCCAACATCGCGTTGCTACGGCAGCTCCTCGCGGATTCCGGCGCCTATCGGTCGGTGACCTTCGAAAACGGCGCTAGGCAACCGATCCAGCTCTGCCCGCCGGTCGGTGCAACCCGACACGCCGCATCAAGCAACGGCGCTTGACGTCTCCCTGAGAGCACTTAGGTCGTTTCACATACACCGATGGCGTAGCCATTGGGATCCTTGACAGTGAACTCCTTCATCCGCGCCATCGGGTTGTACTGCATGTCGCCTACGATCTCGATATCCAGTTCCTTGGCGCGGGCGTAGGCCGCGTCGGCGTCGTCCACGTACACGAACACGAGCACGCCGTGGCCCAGGGGTTGCGTTGTCGTCGCTCCGTGGTCGTGGTCGGCCTGGAGTTCGTGAAGTTGGAGTAGCAGGTTGTCGCCGTCCAGCAGCATCTCGAACTCCGGGCCGCCGTGACCGGAACGGAGACCGAGAAAGTTCTGGTACCACCGCGACGTATCCACGACGTCCTCGGCGTAGAGCATGGTGACCGTTTGCATGGCGAGTACCCATTGGTCGGTCTGACGAGATGAGAATAGCCTAACCGCTAGTCGTCGCGGATGGGGTTTCTAAGGAATGCCCGTCCCGGTAGTCTGCGCTCCGTTGTCGCAGCTGGAATCCGACTTGACCCACGTCGCTGTAATCGGCGCCGGCAACGCGGCACTCAATGCAGCCATTGCCGCGCGCGAAGCCGGTGCCGACGTGACGGTGCTGGAACGGGCGCCCCATGCGCTGCGGGGCGGCAATACGCGGTTCACCGCCGGCGCCATGCGCACCGTGTACTCAGGTGTCGACGATCTCAAGCGGCTTATGCCGGACCTGTCGGCCGACGAGGTCGAACGCGTTGATTTCGGCAGCTACAGCCGCGAGCGCTTCTACGACGATCTCGGCCGGGTCACGCAGTACCGGACCGATCCGGAACTGGCGGAACGGCTCATCGACTCGAGCTTCGAGACGCTGTGCTGGATGCGGGACAAGGGGGTGCGTTTCCTGCCGTTGTACGGTCGCCAGTCCTTCGAAGTCGGGGGCAAGGTTCGCTTCTGGGGCGGCGTCACGGTCGAGGCCTGGGGCGGTGGTCCGGGGCTCGTGGATTCGCTGGGCGCCATCGCCGACGAGGCCGGCGTGGACGTGCGTTTCGGCGCACGTGCCACGGCCCTCGACAGGACCGCCGACGGGTTCGACGTGCGTGTAGGCAACGGTTCCGAAGCGAACACCTTGGCGGCGGATGCGGTGGTGCTCGCCTGCGGGGGGTTCGAGGCGAACCCGGCGTGGCGAGCCCGCTACCTGGGGCCCGGCTGGGACTTGGCCAAGGTGCGCGGCAGCCGCTTCAACACCGGTGACGGCATCCGCATGGCGGTCGCCATCGGTGCCGCGACGCGGGGCAACTATTCGGGTTGCCATGCGGTCGGCTGGGATCTCAACGCGCCTGAGTTCGGCGACCTCGACGTCGGCGACAATTTCCAGAAACACTCCTATCCGCTGGGCATCATGGTCAACACGGACGGACGGCGTTTCGTGGACGAGGGCGCTGACTTTCGCAACTACACCTATGCCCGCTACGGTGGCGAAGTACTCAGGCAGCCCGGGCAGTGCGCCTGGCAGATTTTCGATGCCAAGGTCTCGCCCCTGTTGCGCGACGAATACCGCATCGGCAGGGTCACCAAGGCGACGGCCGACAGCCTCGACGCCTTGGCCACGAGGATCGCGACGATGGAGACCATGAACGCTCCGGAACTCGTCGCCGAGATCGAGCGTTTCAATGCCGCCGTCGACACCGGGACGCCCTTCGACCCCACGGTCCGGGACGGTCGTGGAACGCGTGGTCTCGAGGTGCCGAAGTCGAACTGGGCCAACCGCCTGGACACGCCGCCGTTCGAGGCGTACGGGGTGACCTGCGGGATCACGTTCACCTTTGGGGGCTTGGCGGTCGATGCCGAGGCCCGCGTTCTCGGAGAGGATGGCGAACCCATCCCGGGCCTGTTCGCCGCCGGCGAGCTTGTCGGCGGGCTGTACTACTTCAACTATCCCGGTGGGACGGGACTGACTTCGGGCGCGGTGTTCGGTCGTCAAGCCGGGACGAATGCCGCCCGGGGACGGGGGTAGGCGGGTGTCCGATCCCTGGGCCGCCATCACCGCCGCGGGTTCGCAATCGGAACGCGAAGCGGTGCGCTCGCGTCTCGCCGAGGCGCCGTTCACGTACGCCGAGCGCCAACGGGTGCTCACCCGGGCGCGCGACCTGGTCGAGGGATGTCGGAGCCGTGCAGACGAACGCTCGCTGCTCGATCTGTTCCTGCAGGAATACGGCTTGTCCAACGAGGAGGGTATCGCGCTGCTGTGCATCAGCGAGGCCCTGCTGCGGATTCCCGACGACGACACGGCGGAGGCGTTGATCGCCGAGAAGATCGGCACCGCGAACTGGGCGGAGCACGTGGGCCACTCGGACTCCGTGTTTCTCAACGCCTCCACGTGGGCACTGATGCTGACGGGCAACGTGATCGGCCTCGGCGACGACGTGACGCGCGACGTCGCGGGGTGGGTAAATCGCTTGACGGCTCGCGTCGGCGAGTCCGTCGCTCGGGCGGCCATGTCGCGCGCGGTCCGCATCGTGGGCGGCGAATTCGTCCTGGGACGCACGATCGAGGAAGCCCTCGCCCGGGAACCTTCGAGGGGTTCGGGCCTGTCTTCGTTCGACATGCTGGGCGAGGGCGCGCGCACCTACGAAGACGCCAACCGCTATGCCGAGGCATACCGCCAGGCGATCCGCACCGTGGGCAAGGCCCACCCGAACGCTACCCCGACCGGGACTTCGGGTATCTCCATCAAGCTTTCGGCGCTGCATCCCCGGTTCGAGCCCCTGCAACGCGAACGGGTGATGCGCGAACTGGGCCCCACGGTGCTGGACCTCGCACACGAGGCGGCCTCACGCAACATCCACATGACCATCGACGCCGAAGAGGCCGAGCGTCTCGAACTCACGCTCGAGGTATTCGAGCGTCTCGCCATGGCACCGGAATTGGCATCCTGGGAGGGGATCGGGATCGCGATCCAGGCCTACGCGAAACGCGCGCCCGCCGTGATCGACTGGCTGGACGCGCTTGAGCGGCCCGTGATGGTGCGGCTCGTGAAGGGCGCCTACTGGGACACCGAGATCAAGTATGCGCAGATCCAGGGTTTGAGCGGCTACCCGGTCTACACGCGCAAGCCGTCCACAGACCTCGCTTACCTCTCCTGTGCCGCCCGCCTGTTCCGCTGTCGGAACCTGTTCCCGCAGTTCGCCACCCACAATGCACATACCCTCGCCGCCGTGCTGGAGCTCGCACGTGGCGCGGGCACCGCGTACGAATTCCAGCGTCTGCACGGCATGGGGGAACTGCTCTACGACGAAGCCCGACGGCGCTTCGACGACATGCCGCGCGAGCGGGTGTATGCCCCGGTGGGCGCTCACCGCGACCTGCTCGCCTATCTCGTGCGCCGTCTGCTGGAGAACGGCGCGAACTCGTCCTTCGTGAACCGCTTTCTCGACGACAAGGTCGACGTGGTCAACCTGGTGCGCGACCCGCTCACGGTGGTGGCGGACTACGATGCGGCCCCGCATCCCCGCATCCCGCTACCTGCCGATCTCTACGGCGGTGGCCGCGCGAATTCCGCGGGCCTTGATCTAGGCGACCGTCAGGCGGTGGATTCGCTGCTGCGGTCAGCGTCGGCGCATGACGATGCGCTGGTCGACGAGGGTGCCGCTGAGATCGATGCGGAGGTTGGCCGAGCGCGGGCGGCCTTCACCGGTTGGGAAGGCACACCCGCCGCCGCGCGGCGCGCGTGCCTCGACCGCCTCGCTGACCTGTTGGAGGCCAACCTGGCGCGGTTCGTCGCCTTGTTGGCCAAGGAGGCGGGCAAGACCCTGGGCGATGCGGTGGCGGAGGTGCGGGAGGCCGCGGACTTCTGCCGCTACTACGGTGCGGAGTGTGAACGTCTGTTCGGCGAGGCCGAGATACTCCCCGGGCCGACCGGCGAGACCAATACCCTGGAGCTCCACGGGCGCGGTGTGTTTGCCTGCATCTCGCCGTGGAACTTCCCGCTGGCGATCTTCACGGGCCAAGTCGTTGCGGCGCTCGCCGCCGGCAACGCCGTGGTGGCCAAACCCGCACCGCAGACACCCACCATCGCCACCGTCGCGGTTGAACTGATGCGCGAAGCCGGCATACCCGAAGACGCTGTGCGCTTGGTCCTTGGCGGCGTAGAGGCCGGCGTGGGCCTTGTCGGGAGCGACGTCGACGGGGTCGCTTTCACCGGATCCACGGCGACCGCAAAGCACATTCAACGCTCGCTTTCGGGGAAGGAGGGCGCGCTCGCGCCGTTGATCGCCGAGACCGGGGGCCAGAACGCCATGGTGGTCGACTCCACCGCGCTCCCCGAACAGGTTGTCGACGACGTGCTCGCCTCCGCATTCCGCTCGGCTGGCCAGCGATGCTCCTCGCTGCGCGTGCTCTACGTCCAGGACGACATTGCCGAGCGGCTGCTCACGATGATCGCGGGGGCCATGCGCACGCTCGTGCTGGGCGATCCGGCGGATCCCGCGACCGACGTCGGGCCCGTGATCGACGCCTCGGCACTCGAACGCCTGGAGGCACATGTGGCGTCGATGAGCGACCGGGTCATCCACCAGTGCGAGGTTCCCCGGGATCTGTCGGGTTGCTTCATCGGCCCGGCGATGATCGAGATCGACTCCATCGCCGATCTCCACGAGGAGCACTTCGGCCCCATCCTCCACGTCGTGCGCTTTGCCGCGTCCCGCCTCCACCGGGAACTGGCGGCTATCCAACGCGCCGGCTACGGCCTGACCCTTGGCGTCCACTCCCGAATCCACGCCCGCGCCAGGCAGGTGATGGCGACCGTCAAGGTCGGCAACACCTACGTCAACCGGGACATGATCGGCGCCACGGTCGGCGTGCAGCCGTTCGGCGGCGAAGGCTTGTCCGGCACCGGGCCGAAGGCTGGCGGCCCCAACTACCTGGCACGCTTCGCGGTGGAACGCACGATTACGTGGAACACCGCCGCAACGGGCGGCAACACGGAACTGCTGGGTCTTCCGGAATAGCTTCCTAAGCGCTCGCGAAGCCGTACAGGCGCGCGGCGTTGCCGCACACGATCTTGTGGCGGGTCGCCGCGTCGACGCAGCCGAGTTCGCGCGCGATGAATTCCTGGGAGTCGGGCCAGACGCCGTCGGGATGGGGGAAGTCGCTGCCCCACATGACGTTGTCCTCGCCGAGGATGTCGAGTAGTCGGATGCCGATCGGGTCGCTCTGGTAGGTGGCGAAGCACTGTCGGCGCCAGTATTCCGACGGCTTCATGGTCAGCGTCAGATCCTTGAACTGATCCTCCCATTCGAGATCCATGTGCTCGAGGATGTAGGGGATCCAGCCGATGCCGCTCTCGCCGATGACCAGTTTCAGCTTCGGGTGAGCTTCCAGAACGCCGCCGTAGATCACCTCCATGACGATCTTGGCCATGGGGAGCTGGAAGCCGGTGATGTGCACGGCGAACGCCTGGCGGCTCTGCAGCGGAGCAAGGGCGGCGAAGTCGTAGTCCATTCGCGGACCGATGGTGTGGAAATGGACGGGCAGGCCGGCTTGCTCGGCCGCGGCCCACAGCGGTTCCCAGGATGGGTCGAACAGCGGCGCCATCTCATGGGTGTTCGCCACTTCGATGCCGCGCAGTACGCCGCGCTCTGCAACCCGTTCAACCTCGCGGACGGCGGCGTCGACATCGTGGCTCGGAATGTTGGCGAGACCGGCGAAGCGGGCAGGGTGGACGCTGCAGAAGTCGGCGAGCCAGGCGTTGTAGATGCGCATCATTTCGGCCGCCGCCTCGTCGTCTCCCAGGCGCATGGCGGCACCGAGGATTCCATAAAGCACTTCCGCTTGGACGCCGTCCCGATCCTGGTCGAGGATCCGCAGATCCGGTTCCGTGAGGCGGCGGATGCCGCGGGCGCCGTCGCTGTACAGGCCCTGTTCGGCCATGCGGTCGGAGCGGTGGATCTGTCCGGGAACATAGCGCCGGCCAGCCGATCCCATGCCGTTCTGCAACCCGAACCGGGACCCGTTGCGGCTGACCCAGTAGCGGTCCTTGCCCGACGCGTCGACGTAGGGCATGCGGTCCTGCAGCCCCGCCCCCGCGCGGCTCGTGAACAGGTCCTCAGGCAACCACGGCAGGTCGATGTGGCAATCGGCTGATATCACCTCGTAGTGCATGGACCCTCTTGCGTACTTTCTGCCGCACATGCGGAGCAGTAGGATTGTGCGTGAATTCCTTGTCGGGGTCACCGATGCGCCGTCTTGGGCCCTTGCGGTCGTGCTTCACCTGCGCCGTTCTCGCCGTGTTGTTGTTTCCAGCGCTAGCGGCCTGCACGTCTCTGGACACAGACGTCCCGCGGAGCTTCGATCTCACCGGCGAGTGGATTCTCGACGTCGAAGCGAGCGACCCGCCTCCGGATGTCGACGCCATCCGTCGCCGGGAGGACCGCGACGTCGTTCGTGGTCGGCAATCGGACGCGGCCGCCTCGGCGGCGTTCGCGGTGCAGGACTTTCCGTTCTTGACGGCCACCAGTTTCGTGGTCGAACAGGACGAAAAGTCCATGGGCATCCGCTACGACGGAGTGGTCTACCGGGACATCACTTGGGGTGAACGCACGCGGGACCTGTGGACGGTTCGTGCGGGATGGGCCGACGGCGTACTCGTGATCCGCTCCAAGCGGGGCCGCACCCAGGGCAAGGAAGAGCTGACCCTGAACGGAGGCCGGCTGCGGGTGGCGATCAGCATCGAGACCGCGGGCCAGGACATCCGCACGGTTCGCGTCTACGAACGCCCGTAGCGACGGGGCTTGTCCCCGCCTGCGTTGGAACGCAGGGTGTTGTGTGGCGCGCGAGGGGACTGTGAGGGTGTTAAGAAGGGCGACCACAAGGGTCGCCCCCATAAGCGTTAACTTCCCGTCGTAGGTGGCGATGGATATCCGCGTGTTGTCTGCGCGTCAGGCGAAATCAGAAACTGACCCTTGGCGAAACCAAAACTGACCCTCCCGCTTGCTCAATGGCACAGCGCTGACCCCAGACGGACAGCCCGCGGCCACGAGGCCAAGGCCACCACACCGAACATCGCCCGGTTCAAACTCGGGGGCCCGTGCGTCGGGTTGCCCACCCTTTGCCCACCGTTGCCTTGTTTGCTTGAGGAGCGGCCCCCGTGGACAAAGCGTGGACAACCCGACCGAACATCGCCCGTTTCAAACGCCTCGAAGAGTCGGTTGCGCTATACGGACGCCGACCGCGCCCGCGAGGTGGCCGCCCCGCACACGCGGCTGCTGGCGAAGGGCTGGCGGTGGATCGGGTTGATCGACCCGGCGGAAGTGCGGGGCGGCCGTAGGCCGAGGCGAACCGCGCGACGAGATCAGCACTGGCGCGTTGGCTCGCGGCAAGCTAACGCTCATGAGGGTCGCCCCTACGGGCGGATCCGGCGGCACTCCAGGTAGAAGCGCTTCTCATCGGCTTCGCCGAGGGAGAACGTCTTGCGCGGCGTTGCGCCTTCCTCGACGACGGCGCGGAATAGGTCGTGCTTGTCCATGACCGGCAGCAGGAAGCCGACTCTGTCTTCGGCGTTGGCGAGGTTTGCCAGCACGTCGTCGCCGTGGATGTAGTCGACGCCGGCGGCGTCGTGGTGATCCAGGAACGGATCTAGAAAGCCGTGCAGCGATGCGGTCTCGAGGCGGGCACCGGGTCTTGCGATGCGCACGACCCCGGTTTCGGTCGCGGACAGGTAGGGAATGGTGTGGCCTGTTGATTCGGAGTCTTGGCACGCCTGTCGCCAGGCTTCGGCTTCGTCGAAGGACTCACGGCTGAAGCCCGATTCTTCGAAGTGTGCCGCCATGGCCGCGAACAGTACGTCGGGCTCGACGCCGTCTACGAGACGGTGAATGGGCGCGAACTCCAACGCGGGATCGTGGATATTGACCAACTCCACGAGGGCGAAACGGGCTGGGTGGTCCGTCGCTGCGCCGGACGCCTTGAGCTCGTCCCAGACCGCTCGGGCGGCGGCGAAGGAGTGATTGCCGTCGCCCATGGCATAGAGCATGGGCGGTTCGCCTCGCCGCAAACGCTCAAGGCAGACGGAGATGGCGTCGATCAGCTCGCCGTCGCCGATGTGCCAGCCACGTACCCGGCCGCCGCCTTGCATCAGCTCGAAGTCGTAGACCGGCGACAAGCCTCGCTCGAACAATGGGTCGATCACGGTGCATTCCGGGTCGTCGATCAAGACGAGAATGTGAGGCGTCTCGAGGACGGCATGACGGCGTACCGCCATGCGCACGGGCAGACGCGTCGGGTCCGTGCCCTCGGTGCTGCGAATCAGCTCCCGTGCTCCCTCGGAGTAGTCGAAGTGCTCCAGGTCGAGGGCTGCGACGAGCCCTCGGCGTGGTGACGATCGCCCCACGTCGCGCTCGACCAGCATGAGTCCAGGTGGCTGCTCGGCCAACACGCCTTGCTGAAGGTAACTCGACATGTTCCCGTTGATGCCGGCGATCACGGCGTCCAGATCTTCCTTGGCCAGCTGCGCTTCCGGGAGCACCAGGTCGAGCGTCGACGGATTGTCTCCCACGAGTCTGCGCGTCTCCTCCCAATACTCCGGTTGAGACGTGTACTGATCGCACGCGATGACGGACCACGATGCGAGGGGAACGTCGTCGCGCGGCAGCAGCAGCGTCGGTACGTGAAGGGCGATCTCGGGATAGTGTCGTCTCATGGTCGTCCCCGCTATCCGCAGCGACCGTAGCACAGGGCTTTCGGTGTGCACACGGCCGAGATCGGAGCGCCTGTCGCCCGCACCCTCTGCCCGGTTGCTTTGGACCTTCGTGTATCGTAGATCGCTCGAGCTCTGTCGGAGGGGACATGGCATACGACTTGGTGGTGAAGAACGGCACGGTGGTCGATGGCTCCGGTGCGTCGGGGTATGTCGCTGACGTGGGGGTATCGGACGGTCGGATCGCCTACATCGGACCGCGTGCCGGCCATGCTCGGCAGATCGTCGACGCCGAAGGCCACGTGGTCGCGCCGGGCTTCGTCGATGGGCATACGCACATGGACGCCCAGGTGTTCTGGGATCCGCTCGGTTCCTGCTCCTGCTATCACGGCGTCACCAGCGTGGTCATGGGGAACTGCGGCTTCACCCTGGCACCGTGCCGGGAGAGCGAAGCGGATCTCGTGTTCCGCAACCTGGAACGGGCCGAAGACATCGCCCGCGAGGCGATGCTTGCCGGTATCGACTGGCAGTGGGAGTCGTACCCGGAGTATCTCGACGTCCTGGACGGGCTGCCCAAGGGCATCAACTACGCCGGCTACGTGGGCCACTCGGCGCTCAGGACATATGTCATGGGGCCGCGCGCGTTCGAGGAGGAAGCGACCGAGGACGACGTCGCGCGGATGGCGGAGCTCGTCGAGGAAGCCGTCCGCGCCGGGGCCATCGGGTTCACCACGTCGCGCTCGCCGAACCATCAGACGTCTGATCACAAGCCGGTGGCGAGCCGCATGGCGAACTGGCAGGAGGTGCGCGCCATCGTCAATGCCATGGGTCGGACCGGCGCGGGCATGTTCGAGATCGCCGGCGAAGCCGCTGGGCGCGATCCCGAGCGCATGCACGACTACCAGCAGCGCCTCAAGTCGCTGGCCATCGAGTCCGGTGTGCCGGTCACCTGGGGCATGTTCGCGAACCGCCGGGCGCCGGAGGTCTGGCAGAGCTACTTCGCCTTGCTCGACGACGTCGCCGCCTCCGGAGGACGCATGTTCGCCCAGGTGCATTCGCGTTCGTTGAACGTGATCTACACCTTCGAGTCGCATCTGCCGTTCGACTCGTGGGACGCTTGGCGGGATGTCCGCCGCCTGCCTCTCGAGGAGCAGAAAGCGAAGCTCGCCGACCCGGCCATCAAGGCGCGCCTAGTCGAGGTCGCCAGCCGCCCGAGCGAACGTCATGCGGCGCGTGGTCTGACCGTCAACCCGCCGGACTGGAACTGGCTGTTCGTCATGCGCGGCACCGACGGCCACGACCTGAGCGTTGCGGAGTTGGCGGCGAAGCAAGGTGTCAAGCCAGCCGAACTGCTCATCGACCTTGCGCTCGAGGAGGACTTCAAGACGTTGTTCCGAATGCCCATCAACAACGAGAACGACGACGACGTGCTGGCGATGATGAAGCACCCCCATTCGGTGGTGACGTTTTCGGACTCGGGCGCCCACGTCTCGCAGATCATGGACAGTTCGCTGCAGACCAACGTGTTCAGCCAGTGGGTACGCGAGAAGCAGGCCCTGACCGTGGAGGAGGCCGTGCGCCAGGTGACCTTCGAGCCGGCGCGACGGTGGGGACTTCACGACCGCGGGCTGCTCCGCCTGGGCATGGCCGCCGACATCACCGTGTTCGATCCCGACACCATCGCCCCCGACATGCCCGAGATCGTCCATGACCTGCCCGCCGGTGCCAAGCGGTTCATGCAGACGGCGCACGGCATACTCGCGACGGTGGTCAACGGGGAGATCCTGCTACGTGGCAACGAGCCGACGGGGGCCACGCCTGGAACGCTGCTGCGAGGGCCCTTGGCGCGAACGTGAACGAGCAAGGCGGCCATGCCGGACGCGCTCGGCCTTGCCGAACGGAGACGAGCGGGTAAACTACGCGCCCCGTTCCGCCTTAGCTCAGTTTGGTAGAGCAGCTGACTGTTAATCAGCGGGTCGCTGGTTCGAGCCCAGCAGGCGGAGCCAAATCCCAAGCAACGCCGCGCCGGATCGGTGGCGAGATTGTTAGGGAGCCATGGATCGCGGACCTAGTAGCGGTCCACCACCTCGTCGATGGGCCCCGTTGCCTTGACCTTGCCGCCTTCGAGCAGGACGCCCTTCTCGCAGACGCGCTTCAGCAACGCCGTGTTCTGCGACGCGAGCACGAGAATCCCCGCACGTTCCACGAACTCGTCCACACGCCGCCGTGCTTTCTCGACGAAGTTCCGGTCGCCCACGCCCAGCCACTCGTCCATGAGCAGGATTTCCGGGTCGAAGCAGGTGCACACGGCGAAGCCGAGCCGAAGCCGCATGCCCGACGAGTAGGTGTGCGCGGGCATTGCCAGGTAGTCGCCGAGTTCGGTGAACTCCGCGATCTCGGCGGTGCGCTCTTCGACCTCGGTGGGGGACAGGCCGAGCAGCAGGCCCCGGGACACGATGTTCTCGTAGCCGGTCGACTCGCTGTCTATGCCGAGCGACACGTTCAGCAGGGACGCCAGCCGGCCTTGGCGCCAGACATGTCCGCGTACCGGTTCGTAGACACCGGCCATGACCCGCAGCAGCGTCGTCTTGCCGGCACCGTTGTGACCGAGGATGCCGACACGGTCACCGTGGTCGAAGTTGAGCGACACGTCATCCAGGGCGCGGACGGAGAGGCGGTTGGCGGCATCGCGGCCCACACGCCCGCCGGTGCCGTGGTAGATGAACTGGTTCTTGATGGAACGCATGTTGGCGTTGTAGATCGGGAAGTCGACCGTGACCGAGTCGACCCGGAGGCTGGGTTGGACTTTCATAGCCAGTACGCGATCCGCCAGCGGAATCGCACGTACATGCCCAGCATCACCAACGCACCGACCAAGGTGAAGCCGATCATCGCGAGCCAGGAAGTCGCGCTGGGCACCTCGCCGAGAAGGGGCGCCCGAACCACCTCGAGCACGTGGTAGAACGGGTTGAATGCCAGCGGCACCAGCGCGCGCTCGGGGAGCAGTTCCGGCATCCAGATGATGGGGGTCACGAAGAACGCGATGCGCACTACGCTGGCGATGATCGGCGGGACATCGCGGAAGCGGGTCGCGAAGATGCCCAGGACGATCCCTACGCAGACGCCGTTGAGGCAGACCAGCAACAGCCCGGGTATCGCCAGCAACCCGACCCACCCGGGCCAGATCGTGAACAACATCGCCACCGCGACGAAGATGACGGCGTTGTGCAGGAACGTGATCAGGTTCCGCCAGATCTCCCGGTAGACGTGCACGGACAGCGGCAGGCGGGCCTGCTGAATGATGCTGCTGGCGCTGACGAACGCTGCGCAGCCATCGGTGATGAAACCGCTGACCAGGGTCCAGACGACCCAGCCGAGCGTGAGATAGGGGACGTAGACCGCCATGTCGACCTGGAACAGGCCGCCGTAGAGCGTCCCCAGCACGGCGACGAGCACGCCCATGCTGATGGTGATCCAGAACGGTCCGAGAATGGAACGCCGGTAGTGTCGGCGGATGTCCTGCCAGCCGAGTCGGCCCCAGAGATGCGATGCGCGGGCACCTTCGACGAGGTCGAAGAGGGCGAGCGTGAACTGGGATTCGGGCTGCGTCGGCGCCGGCGCAGTCGCTGCCATGGGCTACCTTCGGATCCTCTGCACGACCGCCTTCGCCACGGTCGTTTGAACGGTTGACAAGGGCCCCGCTGAGGCCACCGCGAAGTATGCCATACGGCGGTTCCCGAGCGGCTCCGAATAGCCCCTGGAGTTGCGGATTCCCCACGGACTTTGGTGTAACATCCCGCCACCATTTCCTAACAGACAGGTACAACCATGCGAACCATCCTGTCCCTGCTTTTGATCCCGGCTCGACGAACGTTCCGGGATGGTGTCCTTGGCTTCCCTGCGTTGGTCGCGGCGTTGTGCCTTGCGGTTACCCCGTCGGCACTGGCGCAGGAAGAAGACGAGGGGGAGGAAGAGGAACAACCGACGGTCGTTGAGGCCGATACCGGCGAGATCGAGGAGGTCGTCGTCACCGGCTCGCGACTGAAGCGCGACACGTACTCAAGCGTCGCGCCACTGCAAATCATCACCGCCGAGGTGTCTCGGGAGGCCGGGATAATCGACGCCTCGGAAATCGTCCAGAAGTCGTCCGTTTCCGCGGGCGCGCAGATCGACGTCACCTTCTCGGGCTTCGTCCTCGACGATGGCCCGGGTACCCAGACCGCCAACCTGCGGGGTCTGGGCTCGGCGCGGACCCTGCTGCTCGTCAATGGACGGCGTCTTGCACCTGCGGGCGTTGAGGGTGCGCCTTCGTCGCCGGACCTGAGCCTGATCCCCGGATCCCTGGTGCAGCAGTACGACCTGCTGCTGGACGGCGCGTCGTCGATCTACGGTTCTGATGCGATCGCCGGGGTGGCGAACATCATCCTGCGCAAAGACTTCGACGGCCTCGAGATCGAGACCTTGCCGCGTCGGCCGAAATACAACGGCGGCGACAACGACGTGCTGAGCGTGATCTGGGGCAAGAACTTCGACCGTGGCTTCATAGGTGTCGGGTCCGAGTACTACAAGCGGGAGCCCGTCACCTATGCCGATCGTCCGTGGACCGCCGGGTGTTCGAAGCACATCGAGGTCGATGAAGGCGGCACCGTGAGGGTCGGCAGCGATCTGAGCTACGAAAGACCTCCCTACAACATGGACATGAGAGGTTGCGGTTCCATATTCCCGCTGTACGCGAGAGTAGTTGTCCCCTTGAGGGGATCGGTGTACTACACACCGGGCTACAGCAACGGTGGCTGGCCCGATTTCTCCGAGTCGGAAACCTACGGTTTCGCGATCGACGGGAACGGTGACGGCGAGCCGGACGTGAACTACCGCGACTTCAGCGTGAATGGGGAGCGGGACTACGCCGAACTCTTCGGCGAAGCCAAATCGTTGAACGTCCTGGCCTTCGGCGAGTACACGTTCGATACCGAGATGAACCTGACACCGTTCTTCGAGTTGGGCTACGTCGAGCACGAATACGCGAACATCGGGGACGAGGCTGGACTGTTCCCCGATGTTCCCGCCAACAACCCCTTCAACCTCTGCAACCCCGCGGCGGTCGGGGGTGTGGATTGCGGGTTGGCGAACAACGACCTGCTTAACAACCCGCACTACATTCCGCAGTTCGTGAATCGGTGGGGTCTACCGCCGCAGGTGTTCGGGTTCCTGTTCAGGCCCAATGGAATCGGTCCCGAGGAGACCACGCCCCTCGTCACGGTCCGAGGCGACCGTGCGGACGTGTTCCGCTACCTGGAGCAGTACCGCTACGTCGTGGGCATCAACGGCGATCTGCCGATGCTGAACGTGGGCAGCCTGTCCGACTGGTCGTTCGAACTGGCCTATGTGCACATGCGTTCGGACGGCACGGTGCGGCGACCGGGCATCCGCGAGGACCGGCTCGACTTCGCGCTTGGACGCTATTCCGAGGCCAACATCCCGTGCCTCAACGACACCGAGACCGAGATGGCCTTCGATACCGCACCCGGTTGCGTTCCCATCAACATGTTCGCGCGGTCATTGTTCGTCCTGCCGACCGGCGACTTCGGGACCCAGGCCGAGCGCGACTACGTGTTCGACGATCGCGATTTCGCCACCGAGTATCGCCAGACGATTGTCACCTACTACATGACCGGCACCCTGTTCGAACTGCCGGCCGGCGCGGTCGCGGCAGGCATCGGTGCCGAATACCGCGACGACCAGATCACGTCGGTGCCTGACCACGTGGCCCGCGACGGTCTGTTCTTCGGGTTCTTCTCGGATGGCGGCGCCAAGGGGCAGAAGGACATCAAGGAGGTGTTCGGTGAGATTGAACTGCCGATCCTTGCCGACCAGTTCTTGGCCACCGAACTCACAATGAACCTGTCCGCACGGTGGACCAAGGATCAGTACGGTGGGTCCGCCTGGACTGGCTCGGCCAAGCTCGCCTACCGGCCCATCGACTCCCTGCTGATCCGGGCGACCGGCGGCACGTCCTTCCGGGCGCCGAACCTGCGGGAGTTGTTCCTCCAGGATCAGACCGGGTTCCTCGCAGTAACCGATCCCTGCCTGATTCCAGAGTCGGCTCTGGACGACATCACCGAGGAATACAATCCAGCGCTGGATGAACGCGAACCCCATCTGCTGGAGAACTGCCGGGCCAACGGCGTGGATCCCACGGTCGCCCACAACAACGGCTTCAACCGTTATTCCGTGGAAGTGGCTGCAGGCGGTGCTCTCGACCTCAAGGAGGAAACGTCGGAGTCCATCACAGCGGGATTCGCTTGGGAGCAGCCGTTCACCACGGCGTTCGACCTGACAATCGGCGCGAACTACTACCAGATCGAGATCGACAACACGATCATCGAGCCTAGCGCGGGATTCATCGTCTTCAACTGCTACTACTCGGAGACCGGCACCAGCCCGTTCTGCCCGCGGATCACCCGCGGTGAGGTGGAGGCCGATGGAACCGGGCCGTTCATCACCTACCTCGACCGCGGATTCATTAACCGGGACAACGAGACCGCGCGTGGCGTCGACTTCAACGTGGCGTTCGACACGACCTTCACGGCGTTCGACCGGCCCTTCGAGCTCGGCGTCGACGTCAATGCGCACCGGGTCATCGAGCGGTCCACGCTGTTCGTCGACGACGAGGGCATTCCGGACTTCAACACCTTCCAGCGCGAGTGGTACTTCGCGGAATACCGTGGCTCGGCAACGGCACGCCTAGACTACGACCGCTGGCGGTTCTCCTGGACGACGCGGTTCGTGAGCCCCAACGAGCAGGATCCCCGGTTCGTAGACGCGTTCAGCGACATCACCGATTCACAGGACACCGGGTGGATCAGCGAGCTGTGCTTGGGACCCCCGGACGACCTGTACTGCAGCGATGTCGGCGATACGCCGAGCTACCAGGTCCACTCAGCTTCGGTTCGCTACGGTGCCGATACTTGGGGTGTCCGGGTCGGCGCGAGCAACATCTTCAACGAGGGCCCGCCGTTGGTGGACGAGGACGAGTACGCGACCACCATCAAGAACGCGCCGATCGGTGCCGGCTACGATTTCGATGGCCGCACCTGGTTCATGAGCGCGTTTGTCCGGCTCTTCCAAGGCGAGTGACCTGACCGGCGACACGCTTCGCGTCGCAACAACCTGCGGGCGCTTCGGGGACACCCAAGCGCCCGTTTTATTTGATGAATTGGGAGCAGTACCGTGACTAGATTGACCAAGACTGCAATTGGACCGGTGCTCGCAGCGTTCTGCCTTGCGGGCAATGCCCAGGAAGCATCGGAAACCACGGAAACCCCGGAAACGGCGGTCGTGGAGACATCGATTCCGTATCCGCTCGACTACTTCGCGATGCGTCCGGTAATCCGCAGCGTATCCCTGTCGCCGGACGGCAAGTACCTGGCGCTGATGAAGATTCCCGCCAAGGACGCCGATCCGGTTGTTGAGGTCTACGAGGCGGCGGATTTGACCAAGGAACCGTTCCGCATGAACGCCGACCCGATGGAGATCACCGGGTTGCGCTGGGTGAGCGACACCGACATCGTCTTCGATCTGCGTCAACAAGTGACTGATAAGATCGAAGGGTTCAACCAGGGCACGTTCCGGTTCAAGCTCGGTCTCCTCAACATGGCGACCAAGGAACTCAAGGAGTTCGAGGAGCTAGGAATATCGGTCGCCCACCGACTGGCGCATGAACCGAACAAGATCATCATCTCCATGGTGGAGGGGGATGTCGACGGCCGCCTCGGCAGGACATTCCGGCCACGTTCGTACTGGGAGCTCAACCTGAAGCGCGGCTCCAAGAGGCTCCTGATCCGCGGCAAGGCTTCGCTTGGCAATATTACTTTCGACGGCCAAGGCAACCCGTGGCTGGCTCGGGGATTCGATGAGCGCAAACGCGAATTGATCTGGTACTGGCGTCCCCCTGGAACGTCGAACTGGGAGGAGTTCCGGCGCGAACACGTGGACGAGTTCGCGTTCTATCCCTTCCGGGTCGCCGGCCTCGACCCCGACAAGCCCAACCATGCCCTGGTGATCGCTAGGAACGGCCACGATACCGAAGGCCTCTGGTCGTACGACCTCGCGAACAAGGCCTTTGTCGAAGCCATCTATCGCCGCGCCGACGTGGATGTGGGCGGCGTGGTGGGTCACAGCAATCCCTGGGAGAACCCCTTTACCGTGGTCGGACTGTGGTACGACACGGACAGGACCCACGTCGAGTACTTCGACGGCGACGAGCAGGCCTTGATACGCCAACTCGAAGGACTCATTCCGCACGCGCACGACGTGATCGTCCAGAGTCGTTCACGGGACGGGGCGACGCTCGTCGTGGCCAACTTCGGTCCCCGCGACCCCGGTACTTACTACCTGATCCAGGGGGGTCGCCTGCATGAGATCGGGGGCCGCAACCCATTGCTTTCCTACGATGGACTCGCAGACGTGGAGTACGTCACGTACGAGGCCCGGGACGGTACCAAGATTCCAGCCTACATCACGATTCCCCACGGCGAGCCGCCGTTCCCGCTGGTCGTCATGCCCCACGGCGGGCCGTTCGCACGGGACGGGAGCGGCTACGACGAGTGGGCGCAGATGCTTGCGAACAACGGCTACCTCGTCATCCAGCCGCAGTTCCGCGGCTCCACGGGCTTCGGAATCGCGCATGAGAAGGCGGCGTACGAGAACGGCGGCCAACAGGGCAGGAAGATGCAGGACGACAAGGACGACGCAGCGACATACCTCGTCGATCGGAAGCTGGCCGACCCCGACCGATTGGCGATGTACGGCTGGTCGTACGGTGGCTATGCCGCACTGGCTGCGGCCTCTCGGACCCCGCAGCTCTACCAGTGCGTCATTGCAGGTGCGGCGGTGGCTGACCCCACCATGCAGATCAACTACTACCGGTTCCGGTTCTTCGGTGCAGTACGTGACCGGTTGGTCAAGATGGACGAGACCGCTATCCAGCCGATCGATGAAGTGGCGAAGGTCAACGTTCCGATGCTGATCATCCACGGCAGCGTGGACCAGCGCGTGCCGGTGGACCATGCCAGGAAGTACCTCAAGGAGCTACATGATCACGAGAAAGACTACAAGTACGTCGAACTCGAACTGGCGGACCACTTCTCTAACACGCTGCGCTACGAGCACAAGATTCAGCTCTACGAGTCGATAGTCGACTACCTGGCGAACGACTGCGGTCCCGGAGGGCTCTGAGGAAGCGTGCAGCGACCGCGCGCCCTGCCCGGCGACGCCTAGAAAACGAGACGGGCCGCCACAACGGCGGCCCCTGCGCCTCGGATCCCGTCCTGGTCAATCCGCGCCGATCTTCACCTCGGCGCCGCCGTTCTCGGCCGAGCGGTACAAGCCGTCGAGCATCCGCTGCACCGCGAGGCCGTCTTCGCCCGGGGCGATGGTCGGTTTGTCGTACAGGCAGTGGTCGACGAAGCTCATCATCTTGCGGGTGAACATGCCGTCGAAGGCGGCGTTGGGCAGCCAGCCGGGAGACTTGTCCATCATGTGGCCGTGTTCGTCCGCGAAAATGCGGGGCGGATTCCAGCTCGCGCCGCCCTTGTCGCCGAACAGCTCGAAGTTCCAGTCGTCCTTCTCGATGTGCGCGGCGAAGGCTGCCTCGACATGGGCGACCGCGCCGTTGGCGAACCGTATACGGCCGACGGCGAGATCCTCGACCGTATAGGTCTTGTAGTCCCACCCTTTCCAAGCCGACTCGATCTGGTCCGACGGCTTGTCGCCGATGTAGGTGAACGTGTCCGCTGCGGCACTGACGGGTTCGGGCGAGCCCATCGCGTAGTGCGCCATCTCGAGAACATGAACGCCGATGTCGATCAGCGGGCCGCCGCCTTGGAGTTCCTTGCGGCCGAAAACACCCCAGTTCGGGATGCCGCGCCGGCGCAGTGCCCGGATCCGGGCGTAGAGGATGTTGCCTAGCGCACCGTCGTCGAAGGCACGGCGGAGAAACTGCGTGCGCGGGTTGTATCGGTACTGGAAGGCGATGCAGAGCTTGCGACCGGTCTGATCGGCTGCCGCAACCATGCGTTCGCCGGCTTCGGCGGAGTGCGCCAGGGGCTTTTCGCAGAGCACGTGGCAGCCGGCGTTCAGGGCGTCGATGGTGGGCGCTTCGTGGAGCTTGTTGGGCGTGCACACGGAGACCGCGTCGAGATCCTCGACGGCGAGCATGTCGTTCCAGTCGGCGTACATTCCCTTGATGCCGAACTGTTCGCCGTGACGCTGCATGCTCGCTTCGGCCACGTCCGCCATGGCGACCATCTCGACATCGTCGCGCCGGGCCAGGTCGCGCATGTGGGCTCCGGCGATTCCACCGGCACCGATGAATCCGTATCGCAGCTTCTTCTTTGGCATGGCCATCCGTCTGTTCGTCCGAAACGGCTAAGCCTACCGTATCGACTCCATGGACGACCGTCCGTGACCGTCGCATATTCAGCGAATTCGCACACGGTCGTGGGTCGATGTCGCACCGTGTCGAGGGTCCGCGCGGGTCATGATCCGCAGGTGGACTGTTGCCGCGTGAGCGGAGGCGATGAACGCGACCGTGATCGACGCGCGCGGGCATCGTCAGCGCATCGAGCGGAAACACTTCCGCAATTCGTCCACGAAGACCTCCGGCTGCTCGAAGGCGGCGAAATGACCGCCCTTGTTCAGTTCGTTCCAGTAGACGATGTTGTCGTAGCGCCGTTGTGCCCAGCTTCGCGGCGTCGGGACGATCTCCTTGGGGAATATGCTGCAGCCGGTGGGCAATTGGACGGTGTTGCCGCCGCCACCGGCGAAGGCGCGGTTGAAGCTCTCCCAGTAGAGCCGCGCCGACGAAGCGCCGGTGGCGGTCAGCCAGTAGAACATGACGTTGTCGATCAACTCCTCGCGGCTCACCGCGTTCTCCGGGTGGCCGTCGCAGTCGGTCCATTCGAGGAATTTCTCGATGACCCAGGTCGCCTGGCCCATCGGCGAGTCCACCAAGCCGTAGCCAAGGGTTTGCGGCCGCGTGCTCTGCTGCTTCGAATAGCCGGCACCCCACTCCTGGTAGTAGCGGCCGCCGTCGAGTGCGGCTTGATCCCGCGCCGTGGGATTCTCCCGCGCTTCAGCGGTCGGACCGGCGCTCGGCATGTTGACGTGGATGCCGGCGCAGTGGCCCCGGTTCTGCATGGCGATGGCGGTGGTCACCGCGGCGCCCCAGTCGCCTCCCTGGGCGAAATAACGGTCGTGGCCGAGGCGGCCCATCAGCTGGTCCCAAGCGTCGGCGATCTTGCCGACGCCCCAACCGGTCGTCGCGGGCTTGTCGGAGAAGCCGTAGCCGGGAAGCGAGGGGCAGACGACATGGAACGCGTCGTTCGCGTCAGCCCCGTGCGCCACGGGATCCGCGAGTGGCTCGATGACCTTGTGGAATTCGACCACGGAGCCCGGCCAGCCATGGGTGATCACAAGTGGTACGGCTTCGGGGTGCGGACTCGGCCGGTGGATGAAGTGAATGCCGAGCCCATCGATCTCGGTGACGTACTGCGGAAAACGGTTGAAGTACGCCTCGCGCGCCCGCCAGTCGTACGTGCTCTGCCAGTAGTCGGCGAGTTCCCGGGCATAGGCCAAGGGTACGCCCTGGTTCCAGTCGAGCTCTTGGCCGTCAGACGTGGTTTCGGCATCAGGCCAACGGGTACGGGCGAGACGTTCCTTCAGATCGTCCAGCACGCTGTCCGGGATCTCGATCCGGAATTCCTTGACTTGGGTCATCGTCAGCTCCTTTCCCCGATCAATAAGAATACCAAGGTGACCGGTGAACAAGTGGCAACGCGCGCCCGGCGGTGTCTAAAGAAACAGCGGCACATTTGTCACTGGAGCCAAGGTTGGAGGGGTCAAGATCCAACTCAAGACGCCGTCGCATTGTTAGCATATTGCGCTAGTGGACCTAGGAGGATCCGGTATGAAGACGGCAAGACTTCCACTATTCGCGTTGGCCTTGTTCGCCGTAACGGCGACCGCGGCCGATCGGGACTGCGAACCATCGAAATGGGGCGCGGCCGACGAGATCGGCAGCGCGAACCTGATCACGCCGGAGAGCGTGCTGGCGGCGTCGAGTCTCATAAAGACAGGCAAGACCTACAGCCTCGGAATCACCATCGACGCGACCACGCCGGCGTTTCCGCCACGCGGCCTCTCGCTGCAGGTGGTCCAGCCGGGTCAGCAGCAGGGCAGGGCTGCCTTCCCGAACATGGCCTACAACGACGACCTGGTGCAGACGTGGCTCGGGATCGGCTCCCAGATCGACGGTCTCGGCCATCTCGGCGCGCCGGGCGGTCTCTACTACAACTGCAACCGCGCCGAGGACTTCGCCGACATCCAGGGATTGACCAAGCTCGGCATTGACAAGATTCCGCCCATCGTCACCCGCGGTGTCGTGTTGGACATGGCGGGACACGCCGGGGTCGAGATCATGCAGGCCGGCCAGTTCTTCACTACCGCCGACGTGCGTGCGGTCGAGGAAAAACAAGGAACACCGATCCGGGAAGGCGACGTGGTGTTGTTCCACACCGGCTGGACAGAGGGGATGCTGGAGTCGGACCCCGAGGCTTGGGTAGCCGGCGAACCGGGCATGGCTGAAGATGTGGCCGACTACCTGGCCAGTCGAAACGTCGTTGCCGCCGGCGCGGATACCTGGGGGTTGGATGTCGTCCCCCCGGAGAATCCAGACCGACCGTTCCAAGGCCACGTGACGCTCCTCAAGGAGAACGGCATCTACATCCTGGAAGTGATGAACACAGGCCCGTTGGTGCGTGACGGTGCCTTCGAGTTCCTCTTCGTACTGGGCCACGCAAAGATCAAGGGCGCGGTGCAGATGATCATAAATCCGGTAGCGATTCGCTGACGCGATCGCGCGGGGGGAGGGCGTAGTGTGATATCCAAACAGGCGGCATTGGTATTCGCCTTGGTGGCCTTGGTTGTCGGCGCTCTCTTGACCTTGGCGCTGCGGCCGCCCGGCGGCGCCGCGATGCCCACGCTGACAACCTCGGCTGAGGGCGTTCCAGTCCGAATCCACTGGCGCGTGCCGTTGAGCGCGCCCCGCAATCTGCCCGGTGCCGGGGAGACGCCACGATGGCTCGCAGAGGCACTCGACCACGCCAGCGGCGGCGGTGTGAGAATCGATCTCTACGATCCCGGGGAGATCGTCCCGGCGTTCGCCGTGACCGATGCCGTGCGCGACCGCAAGGTGCAGGCTGGATACACGTGGCTGGGCTACGACCAGGGCAAGATCCCGTCGTCGGCGTTGTTCGGCGCGACGCCGTTCGGGCTCGAGCCCTGGGCCTATATCGGCTGGTGGCACTTTGGCGACGGCAAGGCGCTTGCCGAGGGCATCTACGCCCGGCACAACACCAGGCCGATCTTGTGCGGCATCTCCGGGCCGGAGACAGCGGGCTGGTTTCGCACGCCGCTGAATTCCACCGAGGATCTTGCAGGTCTCAAGATTCGTTTCGCGGGACTGGGCGGCAAAGTCATGCAGCGTGTGGGCGCGTCGGTGACGATGCTGCCGGCAGGCGAGATCTTCCAGGCGCTCGATACCGGGGTCATCGATGCAACGGAGTTCGCGCAACCGATCACCGACAAGGCTCTCGGGTTCTCGCGCATCGCCAAATACAACTACTATCCGGGTTGGCACCAGCCGTTTAGCGCCACCCACCTGGTGGTCAACCTAGGCGTCTGGGAAGACTTGCCTCGAGCGGACCAGGGGCTCATAGAAACCGTGTGCATGGGCTCGGTGGGGCGCAGCCTCGGACTGTCCGAGTTCCAGCAGGCACCCGTGGTCGCGGAGTTCCCCGACCTCGGGGTATCCGCGAGCTACTTCCCGGAAGAAGTGTTGCGGACCCTTCAGAGTGCCACGCAGGAGGTGCTCGACGAGGAAGCGGGCGCAGATGCCGACTTCAAGACGGTGCTCGACTCCCAGCGCGCCTACCAGGCTGTGTATCGCGAGTGGCGCCGACTAGCGTACTTGCCGAAGGACTTCTAGTGGGAGAGCTCCCTTGACGGGAATCGAGCTTCCGGAAACCCGCTTCTCACGGGTGGTCGATCATGCCCTCACGGTGATCGGTCGTGCGGCCAGTTGGCTGTGGGTCGTGCTGCTCGCGGTGATCGTCGTGAACGTCACCCTGCGCTATCTGTTCCAGGAAGGTCGCATCGAGCTCGAGGAACTGCAGTGGCACTTGAACGCTTTGGCGTTTCTGATCGCCATCGCCTACGCGTATCGCGTCGACGCCCACATCCGGATCGACCTGGTATCGGTGAGACTTCGGCCGCGTCTGCAGGTCTGGATCGAGTTCTACAGCACCCTGTTGCTGCTGCTGCCGTTCATCGCCGTGGTGTTGTGGTTCTCGTTTCCATTCGTGGCCCATAGCTGGACCGTGTCGGAGGTGTCTTCGTCTCCCGGCGGATTGCCGTTCCGCTGGCTGTTGAAGGGTGTGCTGCCGGTGGCGTTCTTGCTCCTTCTCGTCGCCGCGGCTTCCAGGCTGACGCGCTTGTGGGCCTATCTCACGGACGGGCGGCGATGACCGGCGCCGAAGTTCTGGCGCTGCTGATGATCGTGGCCTTCATCGCGCTCGTGTTCTCGGGCTATCCGATCGCTTGGGTGCTCGCGGGGCTCGCCGTCCTGTTCACGGCGCTTGCCATCGTCCTCGAGGTCGACTTCGCGATTCCCACCAGCGTCGACTGGTTCTACACCTCGATGACCGTTGATCGAATCTGGGATGTCATGGAGAACTGGGTGATGGTCGCCTTGCCCATGTTCATCTTCATGGGCGTGCTGCTCGACCGCTCCGGAATCGCGCGCAGCCTGTTGACCGGGTTCGCACGGCTCCTTGGACCGGTGCGCGGCGGCCTCGCCATCACGGTGACCATCATTGGCGTGTTGCTCGCGGCGTCGACGGGCATCATCGGTGCGTCCGTCGTTCTCCTTGGCCTGCTCGGCTTGCCGGCGATGCTGGAGAGTGGCTACGACAAGCGCTTGGCGTCGGGCACCGTGTGCGCCGTCGGCACGCTCGGAATTCTCATACCGCCGAGCATCATGCTGGTGGTCATGGCCGACCGGATGTCAATGAGCGTCGGCGATCTCTTCCTCGGCGCCCTGTTCCCGGGTGTCCTGCTCGGCGGCCTCTACATCGTGTACCTGCTGGTCATCGGCTGGTTCAAACCGGGACACGCGCCCGCCATCCGGGCCGAACCCATGACCCTGCGCGCGGCGTGGGACCTGACCCTGGCCGTGGTGCCCGCGGCGCTGCTGATCCTGGCCGTGCTCGGCAGCATCTTCTTCGGACTGGCGACGCCCACGGAAGCGGCGGGCGTCGGTGCCGCCGGTGCGCTGCTCCTGGCGCTGTTGAAGGGTACGTTGACCCGCAAGGTGATGGCGGAGGTGGTGGAGGAGACGTCGCGTACATCGGCGTTCATCTTCGGCGCGATCATCGGTGCCGTCTGTTTCACCCTGGTGTTGCGCGGCCTTGGCGGCGATGAACTGATCGAGCGCGCACTCCTGGGGCTGCCATTCGGACCGACGGGGATCATCGTCTGCATACTGATCGCGACGTTCATCCTCGGCTTCTTCCTCGACTGGTTGGAACTGACCCTAATCATCCTGCCCCTCATCGAACCCGTGGTTCGCACATTGGGGTTCGATCCTGTGTGGTTCACGGTGATGTTCGCCGTCTGCCTGCAGACCAGTTTCCTGACACCTCCGGTGGGCGGTGCGTTGTTCTACCTCAAGGGCATTGCTCCCGAGGGCGTCGACCTGCCGGTGATCTACCGCGGCGTCGTGCCGTTCATCGTCATCCAACTGGTTGGACTCGCGATCATCTTCGGCTGGCAGGAACTCGCGACCTGGCTGCCGGCGCAGGCATACGGGTTCAGGTGAGATAGGCGGGCTAGTCAGCGCTCGTTGCCGCGAGAGGATTGCGCCAAGCCAATCCCGGGAATCGGCCGAAGTCCGAGTCGTTGGAGTGCAGTTCGGCCTGGTGTTCGATCGCCAAGGCGGCAAGATGCGCGTCGGTAACGAGGTTGGGCCCGATGGGTCCTGCGATGAGGTCTGTCAGGACATTCAGGTGCGACGAGCCTGGCAGTACGATTCGGGTGTTCGGTTCCAGAAGCCATGACCGGCAATGGCCCACCGCCTCGGGTGCCGGCATGGGACGGGCCAATACGCGTCGGTTGGACATGATCCGGATGAAACCCAGTGCCACGACCCACGCCAATCCGATGGGTTTCGTGTCTGAAAGGCACCCCTCCCACCACGCTTTTGCTGCGTCGTGGAAGGGTGCGTCTTCGTTGTAGGCGTAGACCAGGAGGTTGATGTCCGGGAGGATCACGAACGCGTGCCGCCGTGCGTCTCCCGAAGGAAGTCGTCCACTTCTAGTTCGTCGACAAGCTGGTTGAGCTTGAGTGGGTCAATCCCCGGCAGGAACCCTCGCCGAGCAGAGACGACCTTGAACGGCCGCCGACCGGAGATAGGCTTCTCGCCCACCGTGAGGCCAGTTCGGATGACCTCGTTCACCACGGCCTTGAACGTCTGTCCGCCGGTTCGGGCGCGGTCCTTCAGCGCCGTCGCGAGATCGTCGTCAATGGTCAGTGTCGTACGCACGGAGGCATCTTAGTGCGTGATGGAACGAGCATCAAGATGCCTCACACGCAGGACTGGCGCTACGAACGCATCCAATCGTTGGCGCGCGAAACGACGCGCCAACGCCCGTCGTCGCCATATTCGGCGATATCCGACAGGGGCACGGCCGGCGTGCCACCGGTGCCGCGCGGCATGCCGACGGCCGGCACTAGCGGCAGGCCGTACTTCTCCCACCAGGCGGGTTCGTCGACGATGTTGCCTTCGACCGGTCGCTGGCCGAGGTTCCACTCCCGGAACATGTCGTCGTAGGGCGCCTCGCGTGACAGGACGAACTCGTTGGAGTCCATGATCCACTGGTTGGTGACCTCCCGGTAACCGTCGGCGGGGTCGTCGTGGGAACCCTCCGGGAAACGGAACACGCCATCCATGTCGCAGTTGATCCTCGGCCCGCCGTTCTTGCCAGCCGCCGTCCAGCGCATGTGGCTGCGTTCCCGGACCTTGTTGAAGTCCTGTACGGCCGCCAGGCGGATCCTGTCGGTCTCGTGGATGCCTGCGGAGTGGACGACCCAGCCGTGGCAAAAGATCGTGTCCCCCGCACGGCCAGTAAACTCAAGCGGTTGAATGTCAGTCTTGATCTGGTCCAGCACTTCCGAGGATCGTTCCGTCGCCACCCAGTTGAGTGCTTGCGCGGATGTCGGATACAGCAACTGGGGCGACGTCGGATAGATCGTAAAACCGCCCGAATTGGGTGGCACGTCGTCGAGATAGGTCACCGCCGACATCTCGGTCATGCTCTGGTCCATGTGCGGGCCGAGTTCGGAGGACGGTAGCTCGGGGTCCAGGGGGAATACGGCGTAGATGCCGCGGTTGCGTTGCGGGCGCTTGACGGGGCCGCCGAGCAGGGCCTCCAGCATGTAGAGCATCCGCGGGTGTGCGGAGGTCGCGGCGACGAAAGCCGGGTCGTGGCCGATGCCGTGCCAACGCCAGACGTCGTTGCTGCGGTCCCGCGTCAGCTTATAGGGCAGGCGTCCCACCCGTTCGCCGACGGTCGCGCCCGGTCGCTCGTCCTCGGGCGATGGCCACGGACCGTTGCCCATCCAGTTTGCCGCCAGTCCCCAGCGGTTTTCCTTGGGCCAGTGCTTGCCCGGCGCCGTCCAATGGCCTTGATCGCGGGCTAGCCTGGCCTGGGTCACGGGCGGTTGGCGCCACCAGAGATCGATGAACGGTTTGAAGGCGCTGCTCGGAATCAGCCCGCGCTTGACGACAAATCCTTGGGTCCTGAACTGCTCGATCTCGGCAGGGCTCAACCCCAGGCGGTCGGCGCCGGGCGGGTCGAGATCCGGAGTGATCGGCAGCGGCCTTTGGGCCGGTGGCGACTTGGTCGACAGTGCCACTTCCGGGTCTTTCGGCCGCGGGGCCGGGGGTTGATCGACCATCGGCAGGGTTCCCCTGTCTACTTCATCCGGTAGCGGATGGGCAGGCTTTTCAGGCCGCCGACGAACGTGGACTGCTTGTAGGCGGGCTCGCCGTTCAGTTCGATGTGATCGACCCGCGCCAGCAGTTCCCGGTAGAGGGCTGCCATCTCCATTCGGGCCAGGTGCTGACCAAGACAGACGTGCGGTCCGTAGCCGAACGCCAGATGGTTGGAACGTCGGTCCACTCGAAACGAGAAGGGATCTTCGAACACCGTCTCGTCGCGGTTCGCGGAGACGTACCAGAGCGTGCAAGCCTGATCCTTGGCGACATCCACGCCGCCAACCGTGCAGTCGGCGGTGGCCGTGCGCATGAACTGGCGCACGGGCGTCACCCATCGGATGATCTCGTCGATAGCGGATCCCATGTGCCGTTCGGGGTTCTCCCGGAGCTTGGCCAGCTCGCCGGGATTCTCGATCATGGCAAGCAGACCCCCCGCCGTGGAGGAACTCGTGGTGTCGTGGCCTGCCGTGGCGATGATGATGTAGTAGCCGTTGGTCTCGAGCTCGGGGACGGGCTCGCCCTCGATGCGCGCGTTGGCGATCAGGCTCGCGACATCGTCCGTCGGGCTGGCGCGGCGATCCTCGCTCAGTGCTCGGAAGTACGCCTCGAAATCCGCGATGACATCCATCAGGGACTCGGCCCCGAACGAGCGACGGACGTCCGGGTCGGTGCTGCCGAACATCTCTTGGGTCAGCTTCAGCATCAGCGGCTCGTCCTCGTCGGGGACGCCGAGGATGGTCATGATCACGCGCAGTGGGTACCACATGGCTACGTCCTTGACGAAGTCGCACTCGCCGCCGAGGTCGCCGAGGCGATCCACGTATTCGGTGGCCAGTTCCGTGATGCGTGCGTCGAGCTTGCGCAGATTGGATCCCATGAACCACCGTTGGGTCAGCGCCCGGTACCGGCTGTGGTCCGGATCGTCCATGGTGACCAGCGAACGCACCAAGTGGCGTCGCCCCGCCAGGTGGCGGGTGATGTGGTCGAGCAACCTGGACCCGAGTATCGGTCTCGGATCGTTGATGAACAGCTGTTTGTCGCTCTCGATGGCCTTGATGTCGGCATGGCGGGTCACCGAGAAGAACGGGTCGAAGCCATCTGGGCTCATTGGCCGAACGGGGTCGTTCTCGCGCAGCCAGGCGAACTGGGCGTGAACCCAGTCTTCATCGGCCCAGCGTCGAGCGTCGACTAGGGCGTCGTCGAGTTCGGGCGACCGGGTGACGACAGTAGCGGTCATTCGGCACCTCCCAAGGCGCCACGTTGATCGGTCAATAGGTTGCCAGATGAGGCCACGTTGCGCGACGTTGACGCTTGGTGGGTGTCGGTAGGACCTAGCCAGTCGCTCATATCACGAGGATGTGCCTCCTTGGCGGTTCCGTGCGGGGTTGCGTTGGATCCTGTCGGCGGCAGCGAAAGTACAACCGCTTTGCGACGCGGCGAAATAGCGCTTGTGATTTCAAACTGAGACATCTTAGGGCGTGTTGATTTCTCCACCGTTACTGGCCATGGTGCGGCTACGCATCTTGAGCGCTGGAGTCCGATGGTCGCTACTGCGGATCCCTTGACGTACCAGTCAGAAGTGCTGCCGGGCGTGTCTCGGACATTCGCGCTGACGATCCCCCAGCTTCCCGAGTCGTTGCGCCACGCCGTCGGCAACAACTACTTGCTGTGTCGTATCGCCGACACCATTGAAGACGAGCCAACCCTGTCCGTTGACGAGAAGGGCATCTACTTGGACCGGTTCGTGGACGTGGTCGAGGGACGTTCGTCACCTCGGACGTTCGCTGACGACCTGCATCCGCGACTATCCGAGGGCACGATCGAGGCCGAACGGGATCTCGTCGCCCATGTCGATACCGTTGTCGGCGTCACCCACGGGCTTCGCCCTGCCCAACGCGACGCAATCGAGCGCTGCATTCGCATCATGGCGCCCGGAATGGCCGAGTTTCAGTCCGAGTTGACGGTGCGCGGGCTGCAGGACATGAGCCACTTGGACCGCTACTGCTACCACGTCGCCGGCGTGGTCGGCGAGACGATCACCGAACTGCTGTGCGACTACTCGCCCGCCATACGCGGTCGACGGGAGCAGTTGCTCGGATTGTCCCGGTCGTTCGGCCAGGGACTGCAGATGGTGAACATCCTCAAGGACTTCTGGGAAGACCGGCAGCGCGGGGCCTGCTGGCTGCCCCGGGACGTGTTCGCCGACGCCGGCGTGGATCTGTCGTCCGTGCGGGCGGGACAGACCAGTGCCCGGTTCGCTGTCGCCGTGTGCAGGCTGATCGAAGTCGCCTTGAGGCACCTCGTTTCCGCCTACCGCTACACCATGCTGATTCCTGCCCGCGAAGCCGGCATCCGCCGTTTCCTGCTGTGGGCTCTCGGCATGGCCGTGCAGACCTTGCGCCGGATCCGCGAGAATCCGTCGTTCAGCGGCGGCGACCAGGTCAAGATCTCGCGCAACGAGGTACGTGCCATCGTCTTGGCGACCAGCGCGCTGGTGCGCTCGGACCGGGCTCTGCGGTGGCTTTTCGAGAGAGCCATCGACCGGATACCGCGTCCGGTCAGCGCGACGTGACGCCGTTGGGGCATGAGCGACCTGGTGAGATATGCGGGCTAGCGCCGCCAAGACGCCTCGCGTGCTCGGCGTCCGGCCCCAACCCCCACCGACCGATCACCCTGTCGGACTTCGCCGCTGGCACGCCGAAGTCCGACAGGCTGCTAGGCCAAACACGCTGGCAAGTCGCGCGGTTTGCAGGGGCTT
This sequence comes from Gammaproteobacteria bacterium, assembly GCA_009839505.1. Lineage (GTDB taxonomy): Bacteria > Pseudomonadota > Gammaproteobacteria > Pseudomonadales > Azotimanducaceae > VXYL01. The sequence continues at coordinate 35,387 of VXPO01000155.1, read as the reverse complement.
TGGTCGTCGCGATATTCGCCGTTCCCGCCGCGTATGCGGAGACCTCGATCACCGCAGCACGTACCGCGTTCGACGAAGGGCGATACCTTGCGGCCGCCGATCTGGCGGAGTCGCTGGACACCTCGGAAGGATATGCGTTGGCGGCCGACGCCTTGGCGGTGCACGGGCACTACATCGCTGCGGTTGCCGACAAGCAACCGCTTCTGCAACGAGCCCGCAGCCTGGCGGACAAAGCCGTCGCGCTTGACGAGACAAGCGCCGAAGCCCGGTTCCAGGTCGCTCACGCCATGGGGCGCTATGCGCAGAGCATCGGGCCAACGAAGGCCCTGCGAGAGGGCTTTGTGGGTGGGTCGCGCGAGGCGATCGAGGCTGCACTCGAGATCGATCCCGACATGGCCGAGGCCCGGTTGAGCTTGGCGTCCTGGCACGCCGACGTGGTGGACGGCTTCGGCCGGATGCTCGGCAGAATGACCTACGGCGCGACCGTGCAGGCCGCGATGGACAACTACGAACGGACCCTCGAACTCGCGCCGGAAGAGAAGGTTGCCTACTTCGAGTTCGCTCGCGGGTTAGCGGCAATCGGAGGCCGCAAGGACCGCGCCCGGGTCCGGGAGCTGCTCACCCAGGCACTGGAGTTACCCGTACGCAACGACTTCGATCGAATCATCCACGAACGCGCCACGGCGCAACTGGAGAGCCTCGACGAATAGGGGCGAGCCTACCGCGCCCGCAGGGCGCGCGTACCGCGCCCGCAGGGCGCGCGGTCGCCCCCTACGATTCATGGTTTTGGCACGCAGTAGCAGTTGTTCAGAGCCTTCCTAGCGGGCACGTCTCAAGCCGGTCTGCGTGAATTCCATGGCGGCGAGTTCCGTTCGAAACTGGTAGTCGGCCCACGTCAGCACCGTACTCTTGCCGGTCACATGGTTGACCATGGTCATGGTGCTGGCCTGCCAATAGCGGTCCAGGTAGCGTTCGTAGCCATCGATGGTCAGTGTTTTCAGGTGGGCGTCCTTGCGGTCGAAATAATCGACCTTCCAAAGGCGAAGCTCCTCGGTGTCCTGCCAGACGAGCTGGCGTTTGTAGCCGGACTTCTCGTCCACCGGGAACCGCTCCACGACCGTGCAGGTCAACTCGCCGCAGGGTTCGTCGTGGAGGTAGCGGTAGGTGAACCTCTCCACTTCGGGAGGGCTCATGTCCTCGTAGGCGAACTCGCTGCCCATGAACGAACCCGACCGGTTCGCGGAACTGATCCGCTTGACGCGTTTCAGGGCCGGCAGGTAGAGCCATTGGTCGTCGGCCTTGTCCTTGTGGGCATGAATGAGAAATGCCGTCCCCTGGACGTCGCGCGGCTCGTCGAACACGAATAGGCTCCGGTCGCCGTCCGCCTCGACTTCCATCACCTTGACGCGCAGTGCCCGCCGGCTCTCGCGACCCTGCTTGTTGCGCAACACCATGAGCTGGCTTGCCGTGAAATTCTCGAAGCCGACCTTTTTCTCCCTCGCCTCCATGGCGATGTCGAGTCCTTTCTGCTCGGCTTCGGCGAGTTCCGAAGCACCCATGTCGAGTGGTATGGCAATCGGCAGGATGGCGACCAGGCCACACGCGATGCGACGGGGCGCGAGATTCGACGTCATGTTTTTCTCCGGTCGAGGGCCATGAGCAGGGGCGGCAGAAGCAGAAAGTCGGCGACCAGCGCGAGGACAAGCGTGATGGCGACCAGAATGCCGAGGGACCAGCTGACCTCGAAGCCCGACGATGCGAACACCAGGAAGCCGGCCACGAGAATGGCCGTCGTTGTCCAGAGTGCCCTTCCCGTGCCTTGGAACGTCGCACGTACCGCATCGGCCGGCGAACGACCCGCGTTCCGGGCGCGCTGGTACTTGGTGAGGAAGTGCGTCGTATCGTCAACAACGATTCCGAAGGCGATCGCGGTCATCACCGAACCGGCAAGACCGACCTGTCCGACGAGATATCCCCACACGCCGAAGCTCATGGCCGCGGGTACGTAGTTCGGGATCAGGCTGATGAGCCCAAGCCGCCAGCTGCGCAGGACCAGGAGCAGGATGACCGAGATTCCGCCCATGGCGAGGATGGTGGCTTGGAGCATGCTTTCGATGTTGCGCAGCGACAGGTGTGCAAACGCCATGGTGAAGCCGGTCGCCGGCGTCACCAGTTCGGGGGCGTTGTCGTTCAGCCAACCCTGCGCCCGCGCGTCGAAATCGCGCTGCTCGCGTGCGGTCAGCCCGCCGCCCGCCATCGCCGTCAATCGAGTCGCCGACTTGGCGATGTCGATGCGGTTGTTCAGGTCGCTGCCGAACGGCAGCGACAACTCGTATATCAGCAGGTACTGCGCCGCGAGCGCCCCCTCCTCGGGAATTCGATAGTACGACGGGTCGTCGCCGTGCATGTTCTTGTTCAAGCGTTTCATGACATCGGGAAACGCCTGGACGTGGTTGACCTCGGGCTGCGCCCGAAGCCATTGCGCGAACGCCTCGACCGCGCGCAGGTATTCCGGGTCGGTGATCCCCCCCTCTTCACCCGAATCCAGCGAATACTCCCAGGACTCGAGGCCGGTCAGGTTCTCGACGATGAAGTCCGTGTCGCGCCTGAACTCGTAGCGGTCGTCGAAGTACTTGATCCAATTGTCGGTGAACTCGAGCCTCGATATCCCGGCGATCAAGCCGACGATGACCAGCGACATCACCCAGATGAGCGTTGTGCGGCGCGCAATGACGAAATCCGCCAAGCGGTCGAGGAAAGCCCACTTGCCGCTGCTACGGCCGGGACGCAGGGGCAGGATCGCGAGCAGCGCCGGCAACAGGGTCATGGAATAGACGAACGCACACATCACCCCGAACGCGACGAGATTGCCCAGAACCCGGAACGGGGGCGCTTCCGACGCGTTCAAGGTCAGGAACGCGATCGCCGTCGTCACCGAAGTGAGAAACACCGGGTAGGCGTTCTCGCGCATCGATTCGAGGATCGCATCGCGTTTCGCCAGGCCTTTGCCAAGACCCGCCACTGCTCCCGAGACGATGTGGATGGAGTCGGCGACTGCGATGGTCAGGACGATGAGCGGTACGCCGGCGTTGACCGGGTTGAACACGGTGCCCACCCAACCCGCGAAACCCAGCGTCGTGTTGATCGTGAACATCAACACCGCTACGACGGCGACCGTCGCGAGGGCCGAACGCAGAACCGCTAGCGTGACCAGGACGATGACGAGGAAGGCGAAGGGCGTCAGCTTCTCCAGATCGTCCTTCGTGGCGTCCGCGAATGCCCGATTCATCAGCACGTCGCCGGTGATGTGGAACCCCACCTCGGGATTCTCGCTCCGATATCCGTCGACAACCTCCGTCAAGTGATCGGTGATCTCGATCACCGCGGCGTCGGCGTCCTCGGGCAGGGCGAAGGTGATCGCCAATGCCGCCACCTGTGCATCGGCCGACACCAGGCGACCGGCGATCTCGGGAGCGTTCAGGGCGATTTGCTCGACGCGCGCCAAGGCCTCGTCAGTGAGCGTTTCGGCACCTTCGACCAGCGGTCCGACGGCGAGGTCGTCTTCGATGGACTCGCTGTGGTTGTAGTTGGTCAGCGAGTCGACGCGGATGGAGTGCGGCGTCTGCCAGGCGGCCTCCGTCAACGACTCCATCAGACCGAGGGTCTCGCGGGTGAAGACCGAGGCGCCGGGAGCTACGGCGATCAGCGCCGTGTCGGACTCGGTGTATGTCTCCTCCAACGCGTCGTAGGCGAGCAGTTGCGGGTTGTGCTCATCGAACAGCACGCGGTGGTCGTTCGTGACGCCGATGAACACGGCTCCCGCGGTGAGCGCGAGCATCGCGAGGCCCGCCACGGCGACTACGGGCCAACGTTGGTCCAGCATCGCCGACGTAAAGCGGTCCAACGGCACCGGACCCGCTTCAGCCATACAGCACTCGGGTCATTGGGAAACGCGCCGACCTACCACGGATTGGACCGGGCGGACAGGTAGTGATCCGGCATACGGTAGCGGTCATCGGGTCTATCGTAGACGGAAATGTCCAACAGCTGCGAGAAGTTGTTCAACCGCACCTTCTGCCTTCCTTGGACGAACCGCTGGAGTCGTTGACGGATTCGAAAGGCGGTTAGCGAACCCACCGTGTTCATCTTCGGAAACTCCAGCTGATCGGCGAGTTCATTGCCAATCAGCGAACGCGACAGCCGGTAGGCGAGTTTCATGACTTTCCGTTGCTCGCGCTCCCCCTCGATACCCGCCGTCAAAGGAATCGCCCCGATCAGGGCGTTCGCCATGCTGGCCGCGTCCGAATCGGGCTCCGGCTCGCACATGTGGGCGATTTCGAATATCCGGCGCGCATGGTCCCGGTCGACGAAGAGAATTCCCTCAGGCACGCCCATGACGGTCCCGGCATAGCGCCAGACTTCCATGACGCTGGCCTCTTCGTCTTCGTTGAACACCGCGCCGACCAGCGCGGCGTGTTCCAACAGGCGCATGGAGAACACCGTGGTCGCGAGGCCTAGATGCGCGGCGCTGATGGGCGTGCCGTAGTGCTCGATATCCCAAGCGCCGGAATTCGCCAACAAGTGACGGACGCGCGCGTGAACGAACCTAAGACGCGTCGACAGTTTCCAGCCGTCGCCGTCCCGCTCCATGCCGCCCGGGAAGAACACCTCCATGAGATGCCGGTTGTTCTGCATCAGACGCCGGCGGGCGGATTCGGGGTTCAAAACGCGACCGGTCGTGGCGAACGACTTGGAGATGAGCGTGGAGAACCCCTCGATCAGGACGCCGCAGACGAACGCGACGAGTACGTTGGCCGCGTTGACGTTGAAAGCCCGCACCGCAGGCCGATGTGCCTCGAAGTCGAGCCATGCCGGCGGACCCAACTTGTCCTCGAAGAAGTGCCGAAGCGACATGGGGGCTTGGCGAAGCGTCTCGTCATCCCGTTCGATACCGGCCCGGATGCAGCGCTGCAGCTTGTCGCCGTCGAGGTCGGCCACTTCCTCGATGACAGAATCGAGATCCGGGTCGCCGATGCCCGTGTGACGCATGTAGGCGTCCGCCAGTGCGGGGTCGACGTCTCGAGCCCTGGCGTACCCATCCCCATAGGCACCTGGGGCTTGCAGCACGGTCACGGCACGTCGAACGCCACGGCGTCGTAGCCCGCATTCTTGATGCCGGAGAGCACGGAGTCCGTGCCATCCGGACAAAGCGCGACGATGGAACCGCCGCCCCCGCCACCGGTCAGCTTGGCGCCGGCCGCGCCGTGCCGCCGTGAAATCTCGACGAGTTCCTCGAGCTCGCGGGTCGAGATCTGCAATGCGTTGAGGAATCCGTGGCAGAGGTTCATCAGCTCGCCCAGTTCCGACAGCGCTCCGTCGCGGGCGGCATCGGCACCGGCATTCGTGAGCATCTCGATCTGATCGAAGATGGCGTCGTAGCGCGGCGCGTTCCGCCGCCGGGCCTGTGCCACGCCGGCAACGGTCTTGGCCGTGAGACTCTCCTTGCCGGTCATGCCGATCACCAACGGCAGGGGACGCTTGAGCTCTATCCCGGTAAACGAGGCATCGCGACCCTTCGCCGCCGCGTGGAACAACACCGTATTGCCGAAGGTGGCCACCGTGTTGTCGACCCCCGAAGGCGTGCCGTGAGCCGCCCGCTCGCACTCCAAGGCGAAGTCGTTTACCTCCGGGTCGGTCAAGTCCAACGCGAAGTGCCGATCCAACGCCCTGATAACGCTGACGGCGAGCGCGGCGGACCCCCCCAGTCCCACCGCCCGCGGAACATTCGGGAACACTTCGATGGTCATCGACCGTTCACCGAGGTCGAGTCGCTCGAGCAGTAGGGCGAGGATCCCTGCCGCCCCGGTGGGATGTTCGCTAACGGGCGCGACCCGCTGTTCCACGCCCCATCGGGGTATCAGCAGATGCACGCCGTCGCTGGCGTCGACGACGCGGGACTCGACGGCCAAGGGTATCGGTGCCGCCAATGCCGACCGCCCGTAGACCACCGCATGTTCGCCGAGAAGAATGACCTTTCCGCACGCCGAACTCCGGGGTTCGGTATCCGTCGCTGCCGCCGCTGCGGTCTTCTGGGTAAGCCCGCGGACGATCTCCTCGGCCTTCCACACCTTGATCTCGCCGCTTTCGATTAGTCCGTCGACGACCTCGTCGAAGTATTCCTCGGGAACGCCCGCCGTGGAGGCGACGCTGCGGGCGTGCAGGGTCATGTGGTTCTGCTGGATCCCCGCCGTCGCCAGGGACCGCAGCGCGGCGTAGTTCTGCGCCAAGCCGACCGCGCCGATGACAGCGGCCAGTTCGGCCGCGTTCGGATTGCCGAGCAGGCGGTGGCTCAGCCTCACGGTGGGATTCGTCTCCAGCGAGCCACCCACAGTGCCGACCTTCATCGGCATCTCGATTTCGCCTTCGAGATCGCCGTCGTCGTTGGCGAACCAGCGCGTCAGGGCGCGGTACCGACCGCTGCGGGCCGCATAGGCATGGGCGGCGGCCTCGATCGCGCGGAAGTCGTTTCCGGTGGCGATGGCGACCGCATCGACCCCGTTCATGATGCCCTTGTTGTGGGTCGCCGCGCGGTACGGATCCACCAAGGCTAGGTCGTTGGCCAAGATGATCCCATCCCGGACCGCTGTGCCTGCGTAGTCTTTCATCGCAAGGTTCTGTACGGGAATACGCACCCGCGCCCGGACCAGCGACCGATCGGTCAGATTGGACAGAATCCGCAGGAAGACCCGTCCGCCGGTGATGGCCTCGACCAGGCTCGCCACACCTTCGCACATGCCGTTGACGATATTGGCGCCCATGGCATCGCGGGTATCCACGAGAAGGTGCATGACGAGCATGTCGCGTTCCGGGCTTTCCGGGTTCCCGCCCTCCGGCGCCCGATGGTGAAAGACCTCGACGTCCCGGGCGCCGCCCCCCCTGGCAACCATCTTGGGGTGCAGGCTGTTGGCAAGGTTGACGACCTCGTGCTTGCGTTCAAGCAAGGTCTGCCGAGCGAGCGGCACATCGGCCACGTTGACAACCTGCACCTGGCCGATGAGAAGCGGGTCGGTCACCTCCGTCATGTAGCCGCCAGCCAGCCGGGCGGTCCTGGCTGCCCCCGACAGCCCCGCGACGATTGAAGGCTCCTCGACGGAAAGCGGCACGATGACGTCTCGGCCGTCCACCAGGAAGTTGAGTGCGACGCCCATCGGCAAGCCGAAAACGCCGACCACGTTCTCGATCATCTTGTCCGCTAGGTGGAGCTTCAGCGTGTGCGTGCCAGTGTCCAGCGCGGCAAGGTCTTCCTCAGTCAGGGCAGTGCGATCACGAAGCGCTTCGATGCGCGCCCCGACGCTCAACTTGAAGAAATTCGGGATGCGCGACCCTGACCCGGTAGACGCGGTATCGGATGTCATTGATGACGGCTCCTATTGACGCGAGTCGCGCCGCATACAACAACGACCTCATATCCTATCACCCTGTGGGACTTCAGCGCGTCAGCGCCGGCGGCGCCGAACCATCAAGTCGGTTGAATGCGGGCGAGGAACTCGGTCGTGAGGCGCTGCCATTCGATCTTCAGCCATGGCGTGAAACTGTCCGGCGCCGCCTCCATTTCCCGGTCCAGTTCGTTCCGGGAGATCCACCGCCACTCGGCGATTTCCGCTTCATTCACACGCGGCGCACTAGCGCCGTGGCTCACGAACACGGAACACAGTTCGAACTCGCTGCCGGTGTCGCCAAAGGACGCCTGGTACTGGAACTTGAACAGGAACTCGGGCACCACGGTCAGGCCCAGTTCCTGGTGGGCGCGGCGAATCACTGCTTCCTCGAGCACCTCGCCATGCCGAGGATGGGAACAACAGCCGTTCGACCAATACCCCGGCCAGAGCCGTTTGCTCGCGTGCCGCCGCTGCAGGAGCGTATCGCCTCGAGCGTTGAATACGAACAGCGAAAACGCCCGGTGGAGCGCTCCGGCACCGTCGTGACACGACTGCTTGTCAAGTGTGCCGACCTCGCGGTCTTGCTCGTCGACGAGTATCAGCGGTTCGTCGTCGCTCGAGACGACCTCGAATCGTGCTCTCGACTTCATCGTGGCGAGTCTAACGCAACAGGCGAAAGTAGGTTGCCGGTACGTGCTCGTAGTAGAAGCCCCCGGTCGGAGCGCAACCGCGCATGCGGGGCATCACGCTTGGCGGGGTGACTCCACCGGCGGCAGGCGACCCGAGGCGTATTCCGGGCTGACCGGAAACTCCAGCCGCACCGGGTAGCGACCCCCTTGTTTCGCACGCTCGCGGGCGACGGTCTCTTGCATGCCGTCCCACTCCGACCACATGTCGCAGAGATGATCGATGGTCATTTGGTATGGGTTGTAGCTCTCGTAGTCGAAAGTGACAGCCGATGCATCGGCGAGGCGGTCGTTCTGGTCGCGTGACCCGTGAAGCCAGCGGGGATCCCCCTCGTAGGGGTTGTTGGGACGAAATCGGCGCACGCGGTAGAAGGCGCCGTAGCGCGTCTGCCGCGAGTGGTTGGCGGTGCCGGCGTGAGGTAAGCCGTGAAGGGCGACGAACGCGTCGCCTTCCTCGAGCACGACCGGCGTGATCCAGGTATAGGGCCTGCCACGACTGTCTCGCCAGCCGTCGATTTCGACAGGACCGCCGTGGCGGGTCTGCGGTGGCTGCAGCAGCGGGGCGGGCATTCCCATCCGGGGCGCGCCGCTAGCTACGGACGTGGGCTCCACGCGCGGCCATCCCGGTCCCTCGTAGCCGATCGGCCCCCCGGCGTCGCGCTGCATCCGAAAGAACTGCTCCATGTCGTGATGCAGACCGCGTCGCACACCTGTTTGCCCGCAACCCATCTGCGTCTGGTCGCTGAAGGCGATGCCGACAAACGCGGTGAAGGTTCCGAGCGTGAGCGTTCGCTCCGGATCCATGTAGAACGGCGTCCCCATCGGGTTCTGCACGGTGTGGTCTAGGTGACTCATGTAACGGTGCATCGCCTCGGGATCGTCTGGATCCTTGCCGAGGGCGGCGATGTCCTCGACGTTCGCGGGGTAATACTGGGGCGGCGGCGCCATCATGCCGTCGATGTGGCCCATCTCGCCCTGATCGCCGCCGACGAAACCGCTGTCGTCGGCGCCGGGCGTGTTGTGGGCATCGCAGGCGATGATCGGTGAGAAGGGCCCGATGAGCTCCCTCAAGGCCTCGCCCAGCCGGCTGCCCTCGAACATGTTCACGAATCCCTGCTGACATTCCGGCGTCGTTGCAAAGAACTGAAACCCCCGCTGGAACTCGGTCGTGCCTCCGCTCGCGCGCAACCCCTGGACCCGCTCACGCGCGTCACGGGTCAACTCCCGTGGTACCGCTTGCTTGATGATCAGAAACCCGTCTCGGTAGAGCTGGGTCTTCTGCTCCTGGATGATTTCGAGCCTAGGCCCGCTACGTCGCGGCAACGGCTTCGGATCGATGCCGGCGCGCACCTCCGGGAGGTGCTCGTAGTCCGGCGGCGGACCGTTCCTCGCCAGTTCCCAACTGACGGTGCCCGCGACCTCGGTCTCAACGCGATCGCTCATACGTTGTCGAGACTACCGCACTTCGATCTGCACTTCGGTGATGTGCTGACGGGTTTCGTGGTCAAACACGTGGTACAGCTCGCGGTACAGGCGTTCCGTGTAGACGAGGCCGTTTTCCTTGGCGCGTTCCTCCCAGCGCAGCTGCTGCCAGCCGCTGTCTGGCTCGTGGGGGAACGGCCCCTCGTAGACCAGGCTCGCGAACTTCATGGCCGGGTAGTGCTTGATCTCGAAGCCGCTTGTCGGGTCTACCTCGGTGTCGTCTTCGACGACGACGCCGACGTCGAAGACCATCGGCCCCTGGGCGCCCTCGACCCAGTTGTAGAGATAGACCTCGCTTGGCGTGTCTTCTTTCGGCGTCACGTTGTTGGTTCGAAGGTAGTCCCACAAGTCCGTCGTGTTCATGTACGGCTGCATGTCCCGTCCGAGATCGATCGGCTTGCCGCTGGACTGGACCAGAAACGTGGTTGGCGGATACTCCTTGACGCCGAGATCGTAGATGGCGAAATGCTCGCCTTGCTCGACGGGTCGGAGCAAACCGCCGCGAACAGCCGAGACGATCCGAGCCGTGTCCATGCCGGCCGACTGCTCGGATTCCGCCTCTGGCTGCCCGCAACCCGCCAGCACGGCGAGGGCCGTCACAGCGAACGTGCGAGACGCACGGTCACGACCGGCTGTAGTCCGCATCTCCCGGCTTCGAGTCCTGGGGCGTGGAACCGGCGAGCGGTCGGCTCTTCGGTGCCGACTCGTATTCGCCCCGGAAGTCGCCGAATGGACCGTCGCGCCATTCCAGGGCGGCCTTCAGGCCGAATTCCCGCACGCGGCGGCCGAATTCGGAGGCGGCCGGCCGGTGCTTGGACATGGCTTCCACGTCGGTGCCGGACATGAGCCCGGTGCGGATGCCCATGATCTCGTACTGCCGGTTGACGGCGCGCTTGTTGTAGTTCAACTGGTCGTTGTCGATGTGGCCGAGGCGCCGGGCGTACTTGATGGTGAAGTCCTCGAGTTCCTCCTTGGGTTTCGCGAACGTCGCCCAACCGAAGTCGGCCATCTCCTCGCCGCTGAACCAATCGCCGGTGTAGGCGAAGGCCCGAGCCTTGCCGGGTTTCATGAACCAGGGCGCCCACATCATGTCCATGGTGCCCATGGCCCGAACCGGTGGGTAGCCGACGCGCGCATCGTCGGCGACCATGCGCATGTCGCACATCGACGACAGTTCCGTGGCCCCGGCGAGGCACCAGCCGTGGATCTGGGCGATGACCGGCTTGGCGAGTTCCCAAATCAGCCAGTGGCCCATCAGGGCATGCCGCGACCAGTCGTAGTGCTGCGGATGGGTGGAGCCGGTATCTGGCATCTTCGAGCGGTGGCTGACGAAGTCGCTCTGCTCATCGGGATTCGGGGCGAGGTCGTAGCCTGCGGAGAATGCGCGGCCAGCACCCTTCAGGATGATGACGCCGATGGCAGGGTCGGCCTCCGCCTCCTTCATGGCGTCGTAGACCTCGCCACGCAGAGCATGGCTCAAGGCGTTGAGCTTCTCCGGGCGGTTCATGGTGATGAACGCCAGGCGGTCGTCGGTCTCGTAGATGATGTTGTTGTAGCTCATGGTGTCTCCGTGTCGGTCAAGTCGCGTCCTCTACGGCGTCGGCATGCGGGCCTCGGCTTTTCGCGGGTGATGTTAACCTTCGTCGCTGCCGCACCGGTAGCGCTCGACGTTGACGCCTCACCGGATTCGGTGGTTCGAGAGCCAGTTCAGGGGAGATTTGGCAATGAGGAAGTGGCAGTGCATGACCTGCGGATTCATCTATGACGAGGCGGAGGGCCTACCCGACGAGGGCATCGAAGCCGGTACCCGTTGGGAGAACGTACCCGAGGATTGGGTCTGTCCCGAATGCGCCACGCCGAAGTCCGACTTCGAGATGGTCGAGATTTGAGGCCACCGAACGCGAGTGGCCCAGCGGGCAGTCTTAACAACGGCGACCGCAGATTGGTCGCATCTTGATGGGGGAGGGCGGTATGACTGACTTGAACGGCCAGGTGGCCATCGTTACGGGTTCGACCCGCGGCATCGGTGAAGCGATCGCGAGGCGGTTTGCGCTTGCGGGCGCGAAGGTCGTGGTCACCGCGCGCACGGTGGAGGTGCGCGACGAACGTTTGCCGGGAACCGTACACACCGTCGCGGAAGCGATCCGCGCCGCGGGTGGCGCGGCGACAGCGGTGCCCGCGAATCTCCAGAAAAAGCCCGAACGCGAGCAACTGGTACAGGCCGCGCTCGACGCCTATGGCCAAGTCGACATCCTGGTCAACAACGCGGCGATCCTTGTGCCAGGTGCCACGGTGGACTTTCCGGAACGGTACTTCGACCGCATGTTCGAGATCCTCGTGAAGGCTCCTCACCACCTCAGCCAACTCGTGCTGCCGGGCATGATCGAACGCGGCCGCGGCTCGGTGCTCAACATCTCGTCCAAGGCGGCGATCCACCCGAAGCCCGGTCAGCGGTCGTACGACGGCGCGGTCTACGGCATGACCAAGGCGGCCATCGAGCGCTTCACGACGGGGCTCGCCGCGGAAATGTTCGAGCACGGAATCTCCGTCAATGCCCTGTCGCCGGACAAGGTGGTGGCAACGCCCGGGCAGATGTTCGGCCGCCAGTACACCCAGGCGATGCTCGACGCTGCGGAGCCCGTGGAGGCGATGGCGGAAGCCGCGCTCGCCTTGGTCAGCGACGATCCCAAGGTCGTGACGGGAGGAATCCGTTACTCGGCAGAAGTGCTCGAGGAGTTCGGGCTGACGCCGGCGGACGTCGGCATGGTGGCACCGACTCCGAACTGACCGTCGACGTTTCGGCGACCGAAGCGCGTGTCTGATTGGGCGTGACGCTCAACGAGGTCCGAACATGAGCGACGATCCCTACACCATCCAGCCGGGGCGGACCCGGGAGCCGCCTACGACCCTGTCGGGCAGGCTTCGCTACCTAGGTCCGGGAATCATCGTCTCGGGGTCCATCGTCGGTTCCGGCGAAATCCTGCTCACCGCCGGGCTCGGCGCCGCCGCCGGGTTCACCCTGCTTTGGTTCGTGCTGTTCTCGTGCTGGATCAAGTCGTTGGTCCAGGCTGAGATCGCACGTTATGTCGTCACCACGGGCGACACCTATCTCAGGACCCTCAACCGGATGCCGGGAAGAACGGCGGCGCGCGTGAAGCCCTTGAGGTGGTTGCGGCCGTGGCGGGTGCTGCAGCCGAAGGTCGAGGTCTCGTGGCCCATCTGGTTCGGCTTGCTCGGTTTCTTTCCGGGCCTCGTCACGTCGGGAGGAATCATCGGTGGCGCCGGCCAAGCGCTCAGCCTGCTGCTCGACGCCGTACCCGCGATTCCCGAGGTCGACGGCAACGTCGCCACCGGTATCGCGGCGATCCTGGTGATGCTGCTTTTGTGGACCGGCCGGTACGGACGAATCGAGAAGATCCTGGTGGTGATGGTGATGAGCTTCAGTTTCACCACCATCGTCTGCGCGGCCCTGATGCAGACCACGGAGTTCCAGGTGACGGCCGACGATATCGTCGCGGGACTGCGATTCGACTTCCCCTTGGAGTTCCTGTTCCTGGCAGTGGGGATGTACGGGGCGACCGGCGTCGCGTCCGGGGAGATCGCCGGCTATACGTACTGGTGCGTCGAGAAGGGCTATCCGAGTTTCGTCGGTGGCGACCGGGACGATCCGCGGTGGGTGGCCCGGGCCAAGGGTTGGGTTCGGGTCGTGCAGGTGGACGTCCTGGTCACGTTGGTGATCCTGACCTTCGCGACGCTTGCCTTCTACTTCCTTGGCGCTGGCGTCCTGCACAGCCAGGGGCTGATACCGGAGCGCGAGGAGACCGTGGCGACGCTCGCGAACATGTTCACCCTGACCCTCGGAGATTGGTCGACGATGTTGTTCATCTTCGGCGCGTTCTTCATCCTGTTCTCGACGGTGCTCTCGGGTCTTGGTGCCGGATCGCGGTCGTTCCCGGATCTTCTCGTCACGTTCGGCTTCTTCCCGCGCAAGAACTTGGAAACCCGCCTCAAGTGGACCCGGGGCTACATCATCGGCATGCCCATCCTCGGTCTCCTGCTCTACATCTGGATCGAACGACCGATCGCCATGGTGATCGTGGGCGCCACCTTCGGAGCGTTCATGTTGCCGGTGCAGGCCGTCGTCACCCTCTACATGCAGCGCAAACGCATGGACCCCCGAGTGCGGCCGAGGAACTGGGTGGCGTGGTGCATCGTCGGCGTGTTCCTCGCCATGGCGACGCTGTGCGCGTTCTACATCTACGGAATCTACCTGGACTACTTCGGCTGACGGCTGAGCCATCATCCGAGGTCGTCGTGCCCACCCACAGCCAGTTCCAGATCCTGAGCGCACCGCACATCGCGGTGCTGTGCCTCGTATTCCTGGTGCCGGCGATCCTGACCTTCGTGGTGCGACGCGGCGGCGAACGGACGACGACCGTCATCTGTATCACTTTCGCCGCAGTGATATTGGTCAACGAAGTCGCTCACTGGATCTACCAGCTTTCCGAGGTCGGCGTGGGCCAGTTCGTGGTGCGGCACCTTCCGCTGCATATCTGCGGCATTGCCGCCTTGTCCCTCGTGGTCACGATGATCTTCCGCAACCGCTACACGTTCGAGATCGTCTACTTCTGGGGGTTGGCCGGGACGGCCAACGCCCTCGTGACGCCGCAGCTTGAAGCCGGCTTCCCGGAATACCGATTCCTCCAGTACTTCATTGCCCACGGCGGCATCGTCGCCGGCGCGCTATTCGCGGTATGGGGCTTGGGGATGCGGCCGACGCCGGCATCCCTTGCACGGGCCTTCGGATTGCTCGCCCTGCTGACCGTCGTACTGCTGGTGGTCAATCCGCTGCTGGGGAGCAACTACATGTTCCTGCAGACGCCGCCGGTATCCGCTTCGCCCTTCTTCTTCGCGCCGTGGCCCTACTACATTCCCATCCTCGGCGGCGTCGGACTGTTGTTCTTCGGTCTGCTGCTTGCACCCTTCGAGGTCGCCGGGTGGTGGCGGCGCAGGCGCGCGAGCTGAGGCAGCGGGACCGCCCGCCGGAGCTTCCCTAGCGACGCCTCGGGAGGCTGTACGAAACCTTTTCCTGGTTGACGACGATGTGTCCCTGCGCCTGGAGCTGTGCGATGACGGATTGCACTTCCTCCTCGCTCAAGCCGTCCTTGAACAGCGATCCGATCATGCGGCCGAGAGTCCGCAATCTGCGGGGCTTGGACGAACCCTGGTTGGTCAGGTTCTTCACCACGGCGTCGATCATGCCCTCGTCGCCCGCCGCCTTGGGGAGGCGCAGTGCGCGAATCTGGTAGAGGTCGGCGACCCGGCTGATATCGATGTTCTTGCCCTTGACGTGGGCGATCAGGGGGTCGAAGCCCCGATCCTTGGAGACGATGTGGAACGATGCGCCGGGCTCGCGCTCGGATAGACGGCCGATCATGTAGGCGATATGGAAGTCCAACGCGTTATGTCCGTTGCCGGAGATGCGGACGTACTCGGCTGCGCGGAGGTTCTGCGCCTGCATCGCGAAGTCCGTGGATATCCGGTGCTGGCTCGCACCCACGAACACCAACAGGTGGTAAGGCTTGTCGAATATCGGCTCGAGATCGACGGCCTTGACGTTCTCGTAGTCGATCAGAATGTACTTCTTGGCCATGGTCCGTCCCCCGGATCAGCGGTTGAAGTTCGGATCTCGCTTGTTCAGGAACGCGGCGACCGCCTCGGCGTGGTCCGGCAGACGGCGGGCGATCTGGTCGCGCAGTCCCTCCCGTTCCATCACCGCGTCGAGGTCGTCCTCCATGGGATTCTTGCGCAGAAGCTCTTTGATCATCATCACCGCGCGGGTCGGGTTGTTGGCGATCTCCTCGGCCTTGGCGATGGCGGTGGGCAGGAGTTCGTCGGGCTCCGTGACTGCCGAGACCAAACCCATGCGCAGCGCCTCGTCGGCTGGCACCATGCGACCGGTCAGGCACATCTCGGTGGCGTTGCCGAGACCGATGAGTTGGGCGAGCAGATGGGTCGAGCCGAGTTCCGGCATCAAGCCCATCTTGATGAAGCGGATGCTCAAGTTCGCGTTGGTGGATGCGATGCGCACGTCGCAGGGCAGGATCATCGTCAAGCCGACACCCACCGCGTAGCCGTTGATGGCGGCGATGGTGGGTTTCGAATTGCGGATGAACTGGGTCAGGTTGGTACCGCCGCCCCGGCGCAGTTGTTCGCCCTCGCCTTTGCGGTTGGTTTCGACGCGCTTGGCGAAGTTGCCGACGTCGGCACCGGCGCAGAACGCGCGGCCCTCGCCGGTGAGGACGATGGCACCGACGCCGTCGTCGTCGTTCCAGCTCCCCATGGCGTCGACGATCTCCCCCGACATCGTCTCGGTCCAGGCGTTCAGCTTGTTCGGCCGGTTCAACCGGATGATGCCGACACGGTTCCTGGTCTCGGTGAGGATTTCTTCGTAGGCCATCGCTTGGCTCCTGTTGTCAGATGATGTTCTCGGCGCGCATGCGCGCGATTTCCTCGGTGTCGACGCCGACTCCGTGCAGCACTTCTTCCGTGTGGGCGCCGAGTTCGGGCGCCGTGACGCCGGGTTCCAGCGGCGTCTCGCTCATGCGGATGGGCGCGCCGACCACGCGATGCACGATGCCCTCCTCGTCGGTGGCTTGTGCGAAGTAGCCGTTCTCCCAAGCGCCGGGATCGTCGAGACCCTGACCGTGATCCCGCACGGGAGCGTAGCGGAGCCCGGCCTCGCGAAGCACCTCGCACCAGTGATCGGTCGAA
The DNA here is from genome assembly GCA_009839505.1 of Gammaproteobacteria bacterium. Lineage (GTDB taxonomy): Bacteria > Pseudomonadota > Gammaproteobacteria > Pseudomonadales > Azotimanducaceae > VXYL01. The sequence goes on along the minus strand of VXPO01000155.1, from coordinate 19,006 downwards.
CGCGTCTTGAACGCCGCGGCGAGCTGGTCTTTGAGCCACTCGAAGCCACGGTGGATCATGATGTCCTGGAGGCGGTCGTCCAGGGTCAGGTCGGGCCGTTCGATGGCGATGAAGAACGCATCCCGGGCGTGGGGCGGAACGCCGGGAATCGCGATCCAGCCGTCGGCCGTCTCGAAGATGCCGTAAACCCCCTTGATCAGCGAGTGCCCGGAATTAGCGCGCCCGGGGGAGGTCCCGGTCAACAGCAGATGGGTGAACTCGGTGGCCTGGGCCCAGATCTGTCCGCCGAGCAGGGATGACTCGACGAGCTGGCCACGGCCGGTGGCTGCCCGGGCGTGCAAGGCTGCGAGGATGCCCGCCACCAAGTTCAGCGAGGCGATGTGATCGGCGATGAAGACGCCGACCGGGGACGGTGGATCCTCGTCGCGGCCAATGGTGGCGATAAGTCCGCCGGCGGCCTGCCCCGCGAGGTCGGCGCCTTCCCGTTCGTTGTCGGGCCCCACCGGGCCGAAGGTGCTCCCGTGGGCGCAGATGATGCCGGGATTCGTCTTGGTCAGGTCGTCATGGCCGAGACCCCATGACTCGAGCGTGCCGGGTTTGAAGTTGCTGACGAATATGTCGGCGTCCTTGGCGAGCGCCTTGAAGATCTCGGCGCCGCGCGGATGGCGCAGGTCCAAGGAGACGCTGCGCTTGCCTCGGTTGCAGGCGATGTACACGGCGCTGCGCGGATCCTCGGGACCGACGTGGATGTGCCGACCCTGGTCGCCGAAGCCGGGCAGTTCGATCTTGATGACGTCGGCACCCATGTCGGCGAGCATAGCCGCCGCCTGCGGACCCTGGATGAGGAGACCGGCTTCGAGAACGCGTATGCCGTCGAGCGGTCCCGCCAATTGGAACTCCCCGCGCGTACGCGATCAGTAGACCGACCGCGAACCGGCGGCCTGCTGGCGAACGCGTTCGGTGAGTTCCCTGTCGATCCCGATGGCGAACAGTCCGGCGGGGCCCGCGATCTTGTGGATCATAAGCTTCTCGATTTCCTTGCGTTCACGTTCGGTGACCTGCTGGTACGCATCGCTGTCGAGGAATGCCTTGTAGGTTCCACCGGTGTCCATGAACGGCACGATGAACCCCGGGATGATGGCTTGGATGATGGCACCGCGCTTCTTGTCGGTCTGGTTCATTCCGGCGCGATGCCAAGTGCGCGCGTCGTAGAGGACGATGGTCCCGGCAGGGGCTTCGATGACATCGGCATCGGGCCCGGCATAGGGCAGACCGAACTCCGCGCGATGGCCTTTCCGGTACGTGTTGGTCGAGATGCCCCACTCCTTCGGCGGTGGCCTGTTGGAGGCGTGACTGCCGAGTTTGAACAGGGTGGCGCCGTTGTCCTTGGTGAAGTCCGACACGCAGACGTTGCGCTGCATGCCGAGGACCAGGTCGCCGGACGGTACGGGAACCCGGTCGCCGGTACCCCACAGGTAGGGGAAGTCGTTGTGCCAGCCCTGGACTTCGCGTTCGCCGTCGTCACGGGTGAGCGCCGAGATGCCGGGCGAGTGGCCGAGGCGGATGTCGCGGGTGTGCATGTACTCGCGGCAGAGCATGAGTGAGACGGGTTCCGTGGTGACACTCGTCACGGCGGGATCCTGGGCCAGGGGCGGTTGCCTGACCGGCTCCCGATCAGCGTACGCATCCACGCAGCCGACCCGCTGCAGACCGTCCACGACGCTTGGCGACAACACGCACGTGAGCGAGACCCAACCCTCCTGCTCAAGGGATGCGAGATACTCGGAAGGAAGCCGCTCCGGGCCGTGACCGATGCGAAACGTCCCCGGAGCCTCGCCGCCGTCCGTCGAACCGTCCGCCGCCACAGCGGAACCGTCGAGCCGGAGTCCTGTCGGACCGTCCGCTGCCGTCGAGTCCGAGAGAAGACGCAGCCCCGTGGCGACGTGCATGAAGCCGCCGTCCGAGACGTCCCAGATCGCGGCATCGTCGACGTGACCCTGGACATGCAGCGACTCGCCGTCGCTGGTGGCCAGCCAGTCGCCGGCTTCGTCGTTCAGGTAGCAGTAGTGGTGGGCGGGTCTTGCCAGGCTGATGACCCGCGGGTTGTATACGTCCACGGTCGTGTCGCGTTCGCTGCTGGCCAGCACGTCGGGGCTCCCTCCAAGCGCAACAGGGGAGTATACCCGCGAGACGGGGCACCGCTCTCAAGCGCCAGACTTCGGACATGACGGGAGATGGGCGGCTGCGCGTCGGTTGCACGGTTGCGGCCCATCGCGCCGACGAGCCCCGACCTACAGCCGATACACCCGGGCGGCCGTGGCGTAGAACATCGCGTGCTTTTCGTCTTCGCTGAAGTCGGCCACCATCTTCTTCATGCCGTTCCACATGACGTGGTAGGAGATCGACAGCCTGTCGACTGGGAAATTGCTCTCGAACATGCAGCGGTCCGGCCCGAAACAGTCGATGGTGTGCAGGTAGTAGCGCCGCTGGGCCTCGACGAACTCGTCGGATGTCGGCGGCAGGTCGCGCCTGTCCCAGCCGAAACCGTTGTCCGGCATGGCTAGCCCACCGAGCTTGGCGACGACGTTGGGACACTCGGCGATGGCGGCCATGTCCTCCTTCCACTGCGCGAAGATCTCCTCCTGCCGGCCGGCGTAGGCACCGACGCCCAACGGCGTGCCGAAGTGGTCGAGGATCATCGTCGTGTCGGGGACCGCCCGTGCCAGCGCCAGGTAGTCGCGGTTCTGGTGGTAGAAGTGCCACGTGTCGTAGGTATAACCGAGTTGGCCCAGTTTGCGCATGCCGGTGCGGAAGGCGTCGTCGCCGTAGGGGCAGGGCTGGCCCCGACCGGTGTTGGTGAGCGTGCCGGTGGTGTCGTGGGGACCGGCGTGGCGGATGCCCCGGAACAGCCCGTTGCCGGCTTCCTCGTGCGCCGCCAGGACTTCCTCCACGGCATCGCCGAGGAGCAGGTTGGCGTGGCTGACGATTCCCGCGATGGTGGCCGCACCCTCCCGCTTGGCGCTCTCGGCGGCGACCGAAGCGATGAACTCGGTCTCGCCGATGGGGCGCAGGCGCTCGGGGCCGTCCGGTCGATAGCCGGAGCGGCAGTCGATGAACACGGTCTTTTCGATGTTGTGGCCGGACTCGGTGTCGGCCCACAGGTCCTCCAACACGTAGGTGCCCCACATCGACGTGGTTTCCCAGAGGTGGTGGTGCGCGTCGATGATGGGCCGTTCGGGCTCGACGATCTCTTCCTGGACCGCCGCGTACCATTCGGCGGTGCGCGGTTCTGGCATGTTCCCCTCTCTCCGAGACTCGGTTTCCATAGCATTGTCGCCCATTGGTAGGTGATGCGGAATGGGCGGTGGCGGAAGGGCGTGTAGACTCGGTTCACCGACTATGGATGCGAGCTAAGTGTGCGCGTGACGCGTTTCTACACGACGTCCGACGGCGGGTCCGCCTTCGACGAGGTTGATATTCCAGTCTCTGTCGTGTCGCCCGATGCCTGGGGCAACGCGTTGCGAATGAGCGCGTCGTTCGTCTCGCCGGCCGTGCGGATCTTCGAGGCGCCCGTCGGCGCATTCCAGGACTGGCACAACGCCCCGCGCCGACAGCTGTGCGTGATGATGCAGGGAATCTGGGAGATCGGGACCACCGACGGCCAGAAACGCCGCTGGGGACCCGGCGAACCCTTTCTGCCCGATGACGTCGACGGCAAGGGCCACACCAGCGAGGTGATCGAAGGACCGGTGCGCATGGTGTTCATACCGCTTCCGGTTGACCTCGATCTCGACGCTTGGCGGGTGGCATAGGCATGTTTGACCCGGTAGGTTCGCGCATTGACTTGGCACTCGCCGCGATGAATTCCGACTTGCCGACAGACACACCCGAACTCGATGCGTTGTTTGCCAAGCTCCAAGCCGTGCGTGAGACCCGGGAACGCCTGAAGACTACCCAGCGGATCTGGTCCATCTGGTGCTCCCACGAGGATGTCGAAGCGACCCGGGCGATGCGCGACGTGGTCGAGGCGTTCGAATCGGGGGAACTCGGCGATGTCGGCGAGATTCTCGACGGCATGATCGTGCGCTGGCCGAACTGGGCCGAGGCGTGGAACAAGCGCGCCACCCTGCACTTCGTCGAAGACCGTTACGCGGAGAGCTTGGACGACATCGCCCGAACGTTGGAGCGGGAGCCGCGCCACTTCGGCGCGTTGAGCGGATTCGGCCAGATCTGCCTCGGTCACGGCGACATCGGCTCCGCCCTGCTGGCATTCGAGCGCGTCCTGGCCATTGACCCTGGACTCGAAGACGTCAGCCAACTGGTGACGATGCTTCGCCGTCGTGCGCAGCCGACGGTACACTGAGCGACCAATGCGCGCCTATCCCATCGAAGCCCGGCACCACAACGCGAATCGTGCGGCTGTTCCGCTCACGGGCGTGCAGCTTCGCGAATTCCTCGCGCGCGGTTTTCTCGCGCTTCGTTCGACCCTGCCCGAGAGCTACCACCGCGTCATCTTCGAGCGCTTCGACGAACTCTCGGAGACGATCGGCCATTTCGGCAACAACCTGCTGCCGCTGATTCCGGAGCTGAACGAGTTCTTCGAGGATCCGGTGGTTAAAGGTGCCTTGGCGAGCGTGCTCGGCGACACCTACTCGATGCACCCGCACCGGGCTCTGCACAAGAACCCGCCCGGCAGCGACGAGCAGGGCTTCCACAAGGACAGCTATTGGGGCTACGTCCGTCGCGTCCGCAACCATCGCCCGTGGTGGGTGATGATCATGTACTTCCCCCAGGACACCGCACTGGAGAAGGGACCCACGGCGGTGATGGATGGCAGCCAGCACCTCAACCAACGACCCGAGGAATACTGCGGCGAGGTGCCCATCTCGGGGCCGGCGGGATCGTTCGTGCTGATCCACTACGACATCTGGCACCGCAAGATGAAGAACCATACCGAGGCCAATCGGTACATGTTCAAGTTCGAGTTCGCTCGCTTGCGTGCCCCTGATCGAGTGGTCGCCGGCGCACGTTGGCGCAAGCCTTCTCGTGTGCCCGAACTCGATCTCTCACCGGTGTGGCGAGCCACCTGGAACTGGCTCAACGGCCAGCCGGCGCCCGCTGCCAACGGCAAGGCGGACATCGGGGCGTTGAACGCGGAGGACGAATCGGTCGGCATCAACGCCGGCTACCGGTTGGGTTTCCATGACCAGACCCGTGCTTTGCTGGACGCGCTCGACTCGAATCCCTCTGCCCACGAGAACAAGCGGCGGTACGCCGACAACGGTCAGATCTGGCGCGAGGACGCGGTGGTGCGCAACGCCGCCCACGGTCTCGTTCAAATCGGCGACTCGGCCCTCCCTGGCCTCGTCGATGTGCTCCGCGAAGGTACGCCGCGGGGCAGGAAGCACGCGGCTTTCGCCCTCGGGGAGATCGGTGCCGTGGACGCCCGCGATGCGTTGCTCGATGCGTTGTCCGACGACGATGTTCACGTCCGCATCGCTGCCGCGGAGGCCATCGGACTGATCGAACCCTCGCCGGAGACGCGCGACGGTCTACTCGCCGCGATGAGCGACCCGGCATCGGAAGTGCGTTTCGACGCGGCGCTGTCGCTGACCCGGGCGGCGGTATGCGGCACACCCGAACTGATGGCCGATACCGTCGGGCCATTGGAAGATGCGTTGTTCGACACCAATCGGTACGTCAGCGCCTACGCTGCCGAAACGCTGGAGCGGATCGGCACTCGGGAAGCGTTGCAGGCGTTGGTGCCTTTCCTGCGCATCGCCCGGTGGTGCCCGCACACGGACAACCGCCGGCCGTTCTGACGGACGCGGAAGTGCTGATCGTGCTGGGCGGCTTGCCCGGAACGGGGAAGTCGACGCTGGCGGTGCGTCTCGCCGAAGCTCTCGGAGCACTCCATCTGCGCATCGACACGATCGAACAGGCCATGCGTGACGCTGGTCAGAACGTCGAGGGCCCCGAGGGATATCTCGTGGCCCGGGCGCTTGCGGGCGAGAACCTGCGGTTGGGCATGCGGGTCATCATCGACGCCGTTAATCCCATCGCCTACACACGCGACCTGTGGCGCGGATTGGCGGCGGAGACATCCACCCGGCTGGTCGAGATCGAACTCGTATGCAACGACGTGGAGGAGCATCGTCGGCGTGTGGAGGCGCGGGTCGTGGACATCGACGGGCTCAGGCTGCCCACATGGCAGGAGGTGCTGGACCGGGAATACGAGCCTTGGCGGACGGCCGAGGTCGTGGACACGGCGGGCGCGACCATCGAGGACACCTTCGTTAAACTCCTCGAGCATTGCGACAGTTCCAAGGGGGATTGAGCCGCCATGGCAGACCTCGATTTGATCGAAACCATCGATGACTTCCAGTCCGAGTACCGCAAGGGGATCGGCACGGTCTTGCCGCATCGGCCGAGCAAGGAGGCCAATCTGGACAACATCCGCCGCTTCGGCGACGGGGTCGGCGACTACAACCCGCTTTGGCGTGACGAAGCGCATGCGGCGGCGAGCCGCTTCGGCATGATCACCGCACCGCCCCCGTTCCTCTACGGCGTCACCCTCGGCGTGGTGGCAGGGGAAACGGGCGCCATCGATCGCCGACGGGTTTCAACCCAGTACCTGCCGGTCAACTACGCGGGTGCGGAGATCGATTTCATCCGCCCGATCTGGCTGGGCGACCGCATCACCGCCGAGGAACTGGTGGGGGAGACGGTCCGCAAGCAGAGCCGGCGCATCGGCGCAATCAACTTCAACACCGGCCACGTCACGTTCACCAACCAGCGCAAGGAAGTGGTAGCGACCATCAAGACACTGATGGCCCGCTACCAGAACACCGGCCATACGATGGAGTACGACCGGACGCCGAAGAGCGACGGCGGAGATCCGGTGGAATCGGTGGTCGTGCCGGCGGACCCGTTGGTCTGGGAGCGCGAGCGTCGTGGCACCGAGACCCTTTACTGGGAAGACGTGGAGGAGGGCGAGGCCATCCCCTCACTACCCAAGGGGACCTACTCGGTCACCGAACTCTTCCTCTTCACCCACGGTGTCTTGGGAACGGGTCGTAGTTCCCGGGGTGCCCTGGAAGCCGAAGGCTCGGCCGATCTCGGCGGCAGTGGCCGCTTCGACCAGGAGCACGCCACCAAGCGCCGCAACATGCCCGGTCAGTTTGACTACGGGCCGCAGCGGGTCTGCTGGCTAAGTCAGATCGTCACCGACTGGATGGGCGACGACGGCACGCTGAAGAGACTCAACGCCTCGATCCGTCACCCCAACGTGGTGGGCGACACCAACACGCTGCACGGCGAGGTTGCAAGGAAAATTGTCGCCGACGGCGAACACCTCGTGGAACTCCAGGTCCGCAACGAAAACCAGTCGGGACTTCCAACGGCCTATGCCACGGCCACGGTTGCCCTACCGTCCCGGGGCTAACGGCGCCGAGACGCCGTAGAGGGGACATCCACCTTGCGGCGGAAAAGGGACACCCACCTTATGCGGCAGAAGGCGTGCGGCAGCGGGTGGCTGTCCCTTTTCCTCGAAAGGGTGGATGTCCCCTTTTCCTCGAAAGGGTGGATGTCCCCTTTTCCTCGGAAGAACGCGCCCGTCAGGGATGCGCGTGTTTGAAGTACTGTTTCGACAGCGTCCGCTGGTTCTCGTAGATCGACCCTTGGTAGGGCGCCCGCGGTAGCGGCATCTTCACCGGAACATCCTCCAGCCGCGGCCGTATCGTCGGCTCCCCGTGCACCATCCGGCCATTGAAGTCCTCGAGGTCGTTCAGGTGCTCGATTCCCGCCAGGGGCCAGGCATCGGCCGCGGCGTACTCGAAGAACAGCACGCGCCGCTGCCGATCCGACTTGTTCATGGCCGAGCCGTGGACGAGTCGGGCGTGGTGGATCGTGATGGATCCGGCCGTGCCATAGAGCTCCCGTGCCCCTGATACATCGAGACCCTCGCGGGCGAGGTCGATGGCACCGCAGAACGCCCCATGGCTGTGGTGATCGTACACCGGGCCTTGGTGGGTGCCCGGCAGCACGAGCAGAGGACCGTTGTCGGCATCCATGTCGTCGAGCAGGATGCCGACGGCCAGCACGTCCTGATTGGTGTGCGGATAGAACGCCCAGTCCTGGTGCCACTCCACGGGCGAGCCGTAGTCGGCGGACTTCATGTTGATCTTGCCGCCGGCACGCAGCCGGATGTTCTCGCCGATCAACGGCTCCAGGGCCGCCATGATGCCTCCATGGGCGGCGAGTTCCCGGTAGAAGGGATCGGCCAGGTGGGGCTGTTTGATCCGCCTCACCCGGGGTGCCTCCGCGGTGTGCGACGCTTCCAGGTCGAGGATGTTGGTGTGATCTTCGATGCCCCGGGCGCCGGCGACGATTTCGTCGGTGACCCGGCGCAGGTCGGCCAAGGTCTCGTCCTCCAGCACGTCGGCAACGAGCACGTAGCCGTCCTCGCGATATTGGGCGAGCTGGGCCTGGGTCAGCATTGGCCTACGCTTCGGCATCCGGTTCATTCTCGCACGATGGACGTTTCGTGACACCGGTAGACACCGGGTGCCGGGCCAGGCGGCCTCCCGCCGAGCGTGGAGTATCATGCCGTCCTTTGGGCAGGGGGAGCGGCACATGACCATCCGTTGGGGGATTCTCGCCACCGGGAATATCGCCCACAAACTGGCTGATGCCGTCGTGGCTTCCGAAACGTCGGAACTGGTCGCCGTAGGCAGCCGAATGCAGGATGCCGCCGACGCCTTCGCCAAGGAATACGGACTCGCGCCCGACGCTTCGCACGGCAGCTACGACGCGCTGCTCGACGACGACAAGGTCGACGTGATCTACATCTCCACACCGCATCCCATGCACGCCGAGTGGACCATCAAGGCGCTGGAGGCCGGCAAGGCCGTCCTGTGCGAAAAGCCCATGGGCGTCAATCACCCCGAAGTCATGGCGATGGTGGAGACCGCGGCGTTTCACCAGCGCTTCCTGATGGAAGCCTTCATGTACCGCACGCATCCCCAAACGGCCAAGGCGGTGGACCTGATCCGCGACGGGGCGATCGGCGAAGTGCGGCAGATGAACATGAGCTTTGGCTTCTTTTCGCCGTTCCACCCCCAAAGCCGGCTCCATGCCAACGAACTGGCCGGCGGCGGCATCATGGACGTGGGTTGCTATCCCGTGTCCTTGGCCCGGCTCGTTGCCGGCGAAGAGCCCGATGCCGTGTCGGGTTTCGCGCAACTCTCCGAGACGGGCGTCGATGCTTGGTCATCCGCACTGCTGCACTTTCCGTCCGGGGCGATCGCGAGGATATCCACCGCGGTCTCGCTCAGCCTCGACAACGCGGCGGAAGTGTTCGGCTCGGAGGGTTCCATCCGAATAGCTTCGCCGTGGATGGGTTCCCGTGCCGATGGCAGTTGGAGCTTCGAGCTCAACCGCCGAGGCAAGCGCGAGACCATCGACGGCCGGACCAAGCCGCTTTACGTGCACGAGATAGACGCAGTCGCCGAAGCCATGGACGCCGGTGACCTGGAATCGCCGCACATGACCTGGGAGGACAGCCTCGGCAATGCCCGGGTGCTCGATCTCTGGCGCCGGGAAGCGGGTGTGCTCTTCGACCTGGAGAAGCCCGAACGGTGCACCACGCCGGTTCACGGTCGACCGCTTGCCGTGCGTCGCCGGACGATCCCGCAGGCCGAGGTTCCCGGTGTCCGCAAGCCGGTGTCGCGACTGGTGATGGGCTGCGACAACCAGCCGGACATCCGCCACGCCTCGGTGATGTGGGACAACTACTTCGAATACGGCGGCAACACCTTCGACACGGCCCACATCTACGGCGGCGGGCGCATGGAGCAGCTGCTCGGTACGTGGATGCGCAATCGGGGAATCCGCGACGATGTCGTTGTCATCGGCAAGGGTGCTCATACGCCGGCGAACTTCCCGGACCAGGTAGGCCCGCAACTCGACGTTTCCCTGGAACGCCTTGGTACGGACCACCTCGACATCTACTTCCTGCACCGGGACAACCCGGACGTCCCCGTGGCGGAGTGGATGGACGTGCTCAACGCGGAGCGTTCGGCGGGACGCATCAAGGCGTTCGGCGGGTCGAACTGGTCGCTTTCGCGCGTCCAACAAGCCAATGCCTACGCGGTGTCCAAGGGCTTGACGCCGTTCGCGGCTGTGTCCAACAACTTCAGCCTGGCGCGCATGGTTGATCCGGTGTGGCCGGGCTGCATCGCCGCTTCGGATGCCGAGTGGCGCGCTTGGCTGGAAGCCGAGCAGATGGCGCTGTTTCCCTGGTCGAGCCAGGCGCGGGGTTTCTTCACGGAGCGGTTCGACGCCATCGGTGCGGCCAGTCGTGAGGCAGCGAACGACGGGTTCGGCAATCAGCCGAGCGATGCCGAGTTGCAGCGCTGCTGGTTCGCCGATGACAACTTCGAGCGACGGGCGAGGGCGGTGGAGTTGGCCAGCGAGCGCGGTGTAGAGCCGATCAATGTCGCCTTGGCCTATGTTCTCGGTCAGCCATTCCCGTGTTTCGCGCTGATCGGTCCGCGGATCCTGGCCGAGACCCGCTCCTCGCTGGCGGCGCTGGATGTCTCAATCGGCGAAGACGAGCGCCGATGGCTCAACTTGGAAGCTGATTCGCGCTAGCGCCGCCAAGACGTCGCCCGTGCCCGTCATCGGACGGTGTCGGGGCGCCCGGACGGGCGACCACAAGAGCCTCCCCTACGGCTTGTTCAGAGGCCCAACAGCCTGTCGAAATACTCGATGGCGGTCTCTGCGTCCCACAGGGCGCTGCCGACGTGTGAGAAGACTACGCGACGCTTCTCGTCCAGCACAAAGGTCGCCGGAATACCCCCGGTCTGGAATGTCGGGGGTACCCGCTTCGCCGTGAAGATGGGGAGATCCCAACCACGGTCGTCGACGAACGGTGCCACGGTCTCGTGCGGTTCCCTGGATACGATGAGAAACGCCATGTCCTGGTCGGCGAATTCGCTGGCTAGGCGTTCGATCGTTGGCATCTCCGTCAGGCACGGCGCGCACCAGGTGGCCCACATGTTCACGAACACGACCTTCTCCTGCATGGCGGCGAGATCTGTCTGGTTGCCGTCGAGGTCGGTCAGTTGCCACTCGATGACGGGTTGGTTGCCGCTCGGAAAATCAGGCACGCGCAGACCGCTCGCTATCGCGATCGAGCCGGGACCCGTTCCGCCACTCGCGCCGACGATGGCCAACAATGTGAACATCCCGATCATACCGAGACCGGCCAATGCGACCGCCCCGGCGACCATGCCCACGAAGAAGTGCTTGTTGAAGAAGCTCATTCGTACACTATGTCGCTATTGGACATCGCTGTCGATGGCCATGGCAGCGGCAACGGGCTCTAAGCAGCGGCTCTCCTTGTTGCGCGGATCACCGACGTAGGCCGACACCGGCACGGCGTAGAGGTCCACGGGAATGCGCGGCTCAAGCAATGCGCCGAGATCGCGAGCCTGGGCGTCTCGCGACATCCATCGTCGCGCACCGTCCTTCGAGAGCATCACGGGTTGCCGATCGTGTACGAATTCCAGCTTGTCGGTCACCGCCGTCGTGACAATGGCGAAACTCGTGATGGTTTCGCTCCGGTCGCGGCTCCGCCAGCGGTCCCAGACCCCGGCCAGGAGCAGGCCGCCGGTTCGAGGTCGTATGTAGTACGGAATGCGCCGCCGACCGTCCTTCTGCCATTCGTAGTAGCCGCAAACGGGCACAAGGCATCGGCGTCGTTGGTACGGCTCCCTAAACGAGCTCGCCGTCGAGATCGTTTCTGCCCGAGCGTTGAAGGTCGCGTACTTAGGTTTGGCCGTCTTCGACCAGTACGGGGTCAACCACCAGGCGGCGGCGACCGCCTCGAGTTTCTCGCTCTGCGGGGCGTCGTGACGAATGATCCAAGCTGTCTCGGTAGGCGCGGTATTGTGGTTGGTTTCACCGGGAAACGGATGTCCGACAAGCTCCTCGAACACTTGGTTCAGGGGATCGTCGGCAGCGTTGAAACGTCCGCACATCGGTCGCGTGCTGGCCCGAGTCTCTGACAAGGCCCGACCATACACCGGCTCTGCAGGATCGTGCATTGGCGCACGTGAGCTAGTACGCGCTTGCCGAGTTCGCGACCGATCCGACAAACTGAACCGTTCGGACGGTGAACCGCATTAATAGGGAGAAACGGAACAATGGCGTTGGCGAAGCGAATTGCTGTCACCTTGCCCATGGGACCGAAGCTCGAGGATTCGATCACCCTGGTCGAATGGGCCGAGGCGAACGGCTTCGACGATGTCTGGTTCAGCGATGCCATGGCCCCCGACAGCCTGACGATGGTTGCGGCGGTCGCGCCGTACACCCAACGGATGCGGGTCGGTGTTGCCGTTACCCCCGTCTACACGCGCACGCCCGCGGTGTTCGCGGCCACGGCCAACGTCCTTGGGCAAATGTTGCCGGGGCGATTCGTGATGGGGCTCGGCTCGTCGAGCAAGACGATCATGGAGCGGTTTAATGGCATCGAGCTGGAAAAACCGGTAACCCGGGTAAAGGAGACGACGATCATGGTCCGTTCCATGCTCGCGGGTGAGCGATCGGACTTCGACCTGGACACCTTGAGAAGCAAGGGCTACCGGCAGGAACCACTGGCCGAATCGCCACCGATCTACCTGGCGGCGCTGCGTCCCAAGATGATCGAGATGGCCGCCGAGTTCGGCGACGGCGTGGTCTTCAACCTGTGGCCGCAGAAGTCGTTGCCCAGGATGCTGGAGCATGTGGAGATCGGTGCCAAGCGGGCGGGCAAACGCGTCGAGGACATCGAGATCGTCAACCGGTACCTGGTGATGGTCACGGACGATGTGGAGGACGCCAGGGCCCGGTTCCGCACCCACTATACGCCCTACTACGCCAACCCGGCCTACAACAACTTCCTCAAGTGGACGGGCTACGCCGACGAGGCGGCGGGCATACTGGCCGGTTGGGAGGCTCGGGACAGGGAACTGTCGACTCGTTCGGTCACCGACGAGATGATCGATACGGTCTGCGTCATCGGCGATGCCGACAAGGTCCATCGCCGCATTCGCGAGGACGCCGAGGCCGGAATCGACACGGCCATCGTCTCGCCCATTGGTCCGATGCCCCTCGACGAAGCGATGCCGACCTTCGAGGCGTTTGCGGCCGACCGATTCAGCTTCCACGCCTGACGACGTCTAGGACCTGACCGACTGGCAAATTTCCGAATCACCGATATAGTGGCCGCTCGCTGCAAACCGACGGGGGGGACATGAAGGTTGACGGAGGGATTGGCTGGGACCTCAAGCGCGCAGGGGCCCAGGCCCGGGAACTGGAAGAGCTGGGCTACAGCGGGATCCAATCGGCGGAGACTGGTCACGATCCGTTCCTGCCGCTGGCTTTCGCCGCGCAGGACACCGAGAAGGTGGATCTGATCACGGGTATCGCCGTCGCGTTCGCCCGCACACCGATGGTCCTTGCGCACATCGGCCACGACTTGAACGCGACCTCTGAGGGTCGTTTCGTCCTCGGGGTCGGCTCGCAGATCCGTGCGCACATCACCAAGCGGTTCAGCATGCCTTGGTCCTCGCCGGCCGCGCGTATGCGCGAGTTCATCCTCGCCATGCGGGCGATCTGGGCAACCTGGCACGAGGGCAAGCCCCTGCAGTTCACGGGGCGGTTCTACACCCACACGCTGATGACGCCGTTCTTCACTCCCACCAACCGGGAATTCGGTGCTCCCCGCGTGTTTCTCGCCGCCGTTGGACCGTTGATGACGGAGGTTGCGGGCGAGGTGGCTGACGGCATCATCGTGCATCCATTCACCACCGAGACCTACCTCCGCGAGACCACCCTGCCGGCCCTGGAACGGGGCTTCGCGAAGGCACGCGCCGCGGGCGCCGACAAGTCCCATGCCAATTTCGAGATCTCCTACCCATGCTTCGTGGTCACGGGCCGGGACGAGCAGGAGATGCGGGCAGCCACGCAGGCGACGCGTCAGCAGATCGCCTTCTACGGCTCCACGCCGGCCTACAAGCCCGTCCTGGACAGCGTCGGCGCGGGCGAACTGCAGGGTGAACTCAACGCCATGTCCAAGCAGGGACGATGGGTGGACATGGCCGACCTCATCGACGAGGACCTCATGCGGCAGTTCGCCGTGGTCGAGGAACCGGATCGGATCGCTGCGACGATCAAGTCCCGCTTCGGCGATGTGGTCGACCGGACCTCGGCAGCGTATGGACAGCTGCCTGAGGATGTCCGAACGAGTATCGTCCAGGAACTGACCGCGGCGTAGGGGCGTCTCCACTTTCTCTTCACTTTCTCCGCGAGAGCCGTATAATCCGCTCCCCCCTGCCGACGAGAGTCGCTTGAATACGGCATGACAGGCCGCCGGGCCAGAACATTCGCTATGCTCTTGCCGTGGGCCAAGGCCGCAGTGCGTCAGTGTGCTGTTGGATTCCTGGCCAGCCTTGCGATTCTTGTCTGGTTGATGCCAAGGGACGACAGCATCGAGATTCCGGTGTCGATTCCCGTGGCCGCCGTGGATTCGTTCACATGGGAGGAGCAGCGTCGCGCGTTTGGCGAACGGCTCGAGCGGGGCTACGGCCTCGACGAGGCCGTGGCTGACGAGTTCGCCGGTTGGATTCTTGAAGCCTCGACGCGGCAACACCTCCAACCTGAACTGATCGCCAGCCTCGTCATGACCGAGAGCACGTTCCGCAAGCACGCCCGCTCGCCCTCGGGAGCCGTCGGTCCCACGCAGGTCAGACCGGATCTATGGCGGGAGTTCTGCGGTGTGGATCCGCTGGATCCTGAGCAGAACATCTACTGCGGCGCGCAAATCCTCGCGCACTATCGCGACGCGTGCGCCGGGCACACGGATACGCCCGAGGAGGCCGAAGCCTGCGCCCTGCGGTCCTACAACGTTGGCTACAACAACCACGACAACGCGTGGTTCGACAAGGCGGCTCAGCGTTACGTCGCCAAGATCGACCGCTACCTCGACCCCATCGAAGCGTAGAGCCAACCGCGCGTCCTAGCTGGCGCTACGAGAACGTGAACACCGTCCGGGCGTGGAACGTACGTCCTGGCCGAAGCACGGCGTCGGGGTAGTTCGGATGATTCGGGGCGTCCGGAAACTGTTGGGTTTCCAAGCACAATCCGCCGTGCAGCGGGTAGGGCTTGCCGTGCTTGCCGACCGCCCCGAGGGTGTTGCCGGTGTACAACTGGACCCCGGGTTGGTCGGTGGCGACGCAAAGCGTTCTGCCCGAGGCCGGATGATGTACACGCGCGGCGGACCGCAATCCGGTGCCGGCGACCACGAAGGTGTGGTCGAAACCGCCGTCGGCGAGTCGAATCTGCGGATCGTCGTCGGCCATCGCGTCGCCGAGAATGACCGGCTCGCGCAGATCGAAAGCCGTGCCGTAGACCGGCTGGATCACACCGAGTTGGGTGAGATCCGGCGTCACCGGCAGGTATGCCGCCGCGTTGACCGAGATCTCGTGGTCGTGGACCGTGGTGCCGGGCACTCCGCTCAGGTTGTAGTAGTGGTGGGATGTCAGGCTAACGGGAGTGGGCGCATCGGTGGTCGCGCTCATGTCGAGGGTGATGCTGGCGTCTTGGAACGTGTAGCGTGCTTCGACGGCGAGGTTGCCGGGGTATCCGGCCTCGCCGTCGGGACTCGTCAGGCGCAAGACCACCGCATCCTTCTCCACCGAGCCTTGCCATTGCTTGAGGCCGAAACCCTCTCTGCCACCGTGCAGATGGTGCGGCGGAATGTTGGCGTCGAGTTCGTGGGTCGTACCATCCAGAAAGAACCTGGCATCGGTCATCCGGTTGGCGTAGCGGCCGACCAGGCAGTTGAAGTGCGGATGGGATCCGGCGTACGCGGCGATCGACGGGCAGCCGAGTAGGACGTCGGCGAAGTGGCCGTCCCGGTCGGGCACGTCGATGCGGGAGACGATGCCGCCGTGTTCGAGCAGTTCGGCCCGGAGCGCGCCCGTGTCGACCCGGAAGCCTTTGAATTCCGGATGCGCCTCGAAGGTCTCTATCACCGTCGGATCAGAACCCGGCGCTGCCGTCGCGGATGGCTCCCAGGTAGTCGCCGTCTAGGCGTTCGTAGCGGCTCGAACGGGGCTTCATGACGTAGACCGGATCGTCGATGGCGTCGACGGCGTAGGCCTCGCGCTTCAGATCCCCCTTGACCAGTTTGAACGTGCCGGTGAGGTCGAGATTCTCCTGGATCCGCAGGAAGACGGGCCTCGCGTACGCTGGCAGTTCCCGGCCCACGTACTCGCCAAGACCGTCGATGTCGAGGTCTGTGCCGGCCGCGGGCAGGATCGCGGCCATGCCGGCGCGGCCGTCGGCACCGGGTACCTCGACGCCGTAGACGTTGCAGACCTCGACCCCCGGGAATCCGTTGATGATCTCGCCGACTTCGTTGGTGGAG
The DNA here is from genome assembly GCA_009839505.1 of Gammaproteobacteria bacterium. Taxonomy (GTDB): domain Bacteria; phylum Pseudomonadota; class Gammaproteobacteria; order Pseudomonadales; family Azotimanducaceae; genus VXYL01. Next base: position 2,532 of record VXPO01000155.1, on the reverse strand, counting down.
ACGTTCTCGGAGCGCCACCGGAAGGTATCGCCGACCCGGTCGACGAACTGGTAGTGCGGGTAGCCGAGGGCGAACCCGACGTCGATCTCGCGGAGCAGGTCACCGGTGTTGAACCAGGCGTCCCCGTCTTCGAGCACGTCGCGCATGATCTTCTTCTCGGTCGCCGCCTTGTCGGTATAGCCCTCGAAGGCCGCATGCGGATTGATGTGGCCGAGCAGCAGGCCCGGTTCCCCGGACTCGACCTCGACGCACCGTCCGCCGGCGTCGCGCACGATCTCGTCCGCATCCACGTCGTACTTGACGAGCGCGATCTTCGAGGAGGTCGTGCCGATGGTGCATTCCTTGTTGAACAGGTTCGCGAACGCCACGTTGCCCTCGCTCGCGCCGTAGAACTCGGTGATGCGCTTGATGCCGAAACGGGTCTTGAAGGCGTTCCAGACATCAGGTCGGAGGCCATTGCCCATCATCGTTTTCAATGGGTTTTTGTGGTCGTCCGGGTTCGCTGGCGAGTTGTTGAGGTAGCGGCACAACTCGCCGACGTAGACGAAGCAGGTGCAGTTGTGTTCGCGCACCTCGTCCAGGAAGGCGCTCGCCGAGAATCGGCGGCGGATGAACATCGAGGCGCCGGAGAGGAGGGCGGCGCCGACGCCGATCATCAGGCCGCTGGCGTGGTAGAGCGGCAGGCAGACGTAGATCCGATCCTCCTCGGTGCAGCGCAGACCGGCCTTGGCGGTCAGCGTGGCGATGGCGAGGTAGCGGCGATTGGACACCACGGCGGCCTTGGGCAGTCCAGTCGTTCCCGAGGTGAAGATGTACAAGGCGGTGTCGCCCAGTGTGACTTCCCCCGTGTGCGCGGGATTGTCGGGAGGCAGGTTGGCACTGGCGGTCGCCATGTCCACGGCCCAATCGGGTGCTTGGCCGCCGGGCTGGGGAACGACGAAGTAGTCCGCGCCGTCGACGAGATGGAGGTCTTCCCGCACCTGGTCGATGGCCCCCTGGACTTCGCCGCCGAAGATGCACTTTTTCGATTCGGTCACCGTGACGCAGTGCACCAAGGGCCGCTCGCGCAGGTTGTTGTTGATGAGTCCGGCAGTGAGACCGAGCTTGTTGGCGGCGATGATGGCGGCGAGCAGTTCGACGCGGTTCTCCATCATGATGCTCACCGTGTCGCCGGCTTCGAGTCCGGCGCCGGCGAGGAACTCTGCATAGCGGTTGGACCAGGCGTTGAGCTCGGACCAGGTGACCTCGCTGCCTTCGAAGACGATCGCCGTGAGATCACCGAAACGCTCCGCGATCCGCTCGACGGCGGCGCCGATGCAGTCGTGGTCGGTGTTGGGCCGTGGCACCAACCCTTTCTTCAACGCCAACAGCGACGGAACCTCCGACAGCGCCAGAAAGAACCCCTTGATGTCCATAGCCGCCCCCTCGTGCCGATTGTCCCAGCCACGGAGCTGGGCCAATAATCGTACAACACGTGGCCCGTCGGTCGTCCGGCGGACGTATTCGTGCACAACGGGGGCAAGCACATGAACGAGGTCTGGCAAGTGGGCGACGTGATAGTCACCCGCGTCGTGGAACTGGAAGTGACGGGCGGGTCGCGTTTCATTCTGCCCGACGCGACCCGCGAGGCGGTTCGGGACTACCGGTGGCTGCATCCGCACTTCATGGACGATGCCGGAAACCTGGTGATGAGCATTCACGCGCTGGTGGTCGACACCGGTGAACGGCGCATCGTTGTCGACACCTGCATCGGCAACGACAAGGAGCGCGCCATCCCGGCATGGAGCAACCTGCAGACCAGCTTTCTCGCAGACTTGGAAACAGCGGGCTATCCGCCGTCGACCATCGACACGGTGCTGTGCACCCACCTGCACGTCGATCACGTGGGCTGGAACACCCGGCTGGTGGACGGCGAGTGGGTGCCCACCTTCCCGCACGCCCGCTACCTGGTCGGCAAAGTCGAGTGGGATTACTGGAGCGGACGAGACGCCGACGATCCTGTGCTGGCCGATTCAGTAAGGCCGGTCCTCGACGCGGGCCTCGTCGAGTTCGTGTCCACGGACCACAGCCTGTGCGACGAGGTGCGGCTCGAAGCTACGCCCGGCCATACGCCGGGCCATGTCAGCGTGCGCATCGCCTCAGGTGGCGAGGAGGCGCTGATCACGGGGGACTGCATCCACCACCCGTGTCAGATGACGCGCACCGACTGGTGCAGCTCCGCCGACTACGACCAGGCGCAGGGCAGGGACACGCGCGAAGCGCTTCTAGCCCGGCTTGCCGACAGCGACGTGCTGGTCATCGGAACCCATTTCGCGACCCCGACCGCGGGCCACGTCAGGCGCCGAGAAGGCGGCGGCTACTGGCTCGACGTCAGCGCCTGACGCCGTTTGCCCTGGACGGTAGCGCCCCAAAGCCGTCCCCGGCGCTTCGCTTCGCTGCGCGTCGGGGTCGCCTCCGGCCCAGCCACGCCGACCTCCCATGGACCAACCGCGCCCGGTCGCTTACGCTCCCGGTCGCGGGTGTTGGGGGGGC